>NZ_CP022521.1:4227222-4529166 GCF_002234535.1 Actinoalloteichus hoggarensis | reverse complement strand
GCTCGCATGGTTTTGATAATGTATGAAGATGACGGCGTGGGCCGCTGAAGCTGCTTTCGGGTGGTGTGGGTGGTGGTGCGCGTGTTCTTTGAGAACTCAACAGTGTGTCGAGATAATAGCCAGCAGAGCTTGTTTGGTTGTATGATAATCCTCCGTGTGAGGATTCCTTTGAGATGTAAGATCAGTCATGGTCTGGTTCTCATCATTCATTGATGGAGAGTTTGATCCTGGCTCAGGACGAACGCTGGCGGCGTGCTTAACACATGCAAGTCGAGCGGTAAGGCCCTTCGGGGTACACGAGCGGCGAACGGGTGAGTAACACGTGGGTAACCTGCCCTGCACTTTGGGATAACCTCGGGAAACCGGGGCTAATACCGGATAGGACATGCCATCGCATGGTGGTGTGTGGAAAGTTCCGGCGGTGTGGGATGGGCCCGCGGCCTATCAGCTTGTTGGTGGGGTGATGGCCTACCAAGGCGACGACGGGTAGCCGGCCTGAGAGGGCGACCGGCCACACTGGGACTGAGACACGGCCCAGACTCCTACGGGAGGCAGCAGTGGGGAATATTGCGCAATGGGCGAAAGCCTGACGCAGCGACGCCGCGTGAGGGATGACTGCCTTCGGGTTGTAAACCTCTTTCAGCGCCGAAGAAGCGAAAGTGACGGTAGGCGCAGAAGAAGCACCGGCTAACTACGTGCCAGCAGCCGCGGTAATACGTAGGGTGCGAGCGTTGTCCGGAATTATTGGGCGTAAAGAGCTCGTAGGCGGTTTGTCGCGTCGGCTGTGAAAACCTGGGGCTTAACCCCGGGCGTGCAGTCGATACGGGCAGACTTGAGTTCGGCAGGGGAGACTGGAATTCCTGGTGTAGCGGTGAAATGCGCAGATATCAGGAGGAACACCGGTGGCGAAGGCGGGTCTCTGGGCCGATACTGACGCTGAGGAGCGAAAGCGTGGGGAGCGAACAGGATTAGATACCCTGGTAGTCCACGCCGTAAACGGTGGGCGCTAGGTGTGGGGGATTTCCACGTCCTCCGTGCCGTAGCTAACGCATTAAGCGCCCCGCCTGGGGAGTACGGCCGCAAGGCTAAAACTCAAAGGAATTGACGGGGGCCCGCACAAGCGGCGGAGCATGTGGATTAATTCGATGCAACGCGAAGAACCTTACCTGGGTTTGACATGCACCGGACAGCCTCAGAGATGGGGTTTCCGCAAGGTCGGTGTACAGGTGGTGCATGGCTGTCGTCAGCTCGTGTCGTGAGATGTTGGGTTAAGTCCCGCAACGAGCGCAACCCTTATTCCATGTTGCCAGCACGTGATGGTGGGGACTCATGGGAGACTGCCGGGGTCAACTCGGAGGAAGGTGGGGACGACGTCAAGTCATCATGCCCCTTATGTCCAGGGCTTCACACATGCTACAATGGCCGGTACAAAGGGCTGCTAAGCCGTGAGGTGGAGCGAATCCCAGAAAGCCGGTCTCAGTTCGGATCGGGGTCTGCAACTCGACCCCGTGAAGTCGGAGTCGCTAGTAATCGCAGATCAGCAACGCTGCGGTGAATACGTTCCCGGGCCTTGTACACACCGCCCGTCACGTCACGAAAGTCGGTAACACCCGAAGCCCATGGCCCAACCCGTGAGGGGGGGAGTGGTCGAAGGTGGGACTGGCGATTGGGACGAAGTCGTAACAAGGTAGCCGTACCGGAAGGTGCGGCTGGATCACCTCCTTTCTAAGGAGCATGACTCTCGCGTGGCCGCTGATGTCCAGTGTTTCTGGGTGTGGGTGGTCGGGTGGGGTTGGGTCGTCTGACTGCCCGTGTGTGGTGGTGGCGGCCTGCTCAGTGGATGTGGACTGTTGGTTATCTCGGGGTTGTCTGCTCTGGTTGTTCTGGTGAGTACTGTCTGCTGCTTCGGTGGTGGTCGTGGAAAGCGGGATGTCGGGGTGGGTGGTTTCGGGTCGGCACGCTGTTGGGTCCTGAGGGAACACGCCTTGTCGGGTGTGTTGTCTTCAGTTGCGAAGGAATGTCGGGTCGTCTGTGGCGGTCAAACTGCGCTCTGTGGGGGTGTGGGTGGTCGTGTGGCGGGTGGTCTGGTTGTTCTTTGAGAACTACACAGTGGACGCGAGCATCTTTGTGGCAAGTTAGTAAGGGCATACGGTGGATGCCTAGGCATCAGGAGCCGATGAAGGACGTAGGAGACTGCGATAATCCTCGGGGAGCTGTCAACCGAGCTATGATCCGAGGGTGTCCGAATGGGGAAACCCGGCATCCGTCATGGGGTGTCACCCGCACCTGAATATATAGGGTGTGTGGAGGGAACGCGGGGAAGTGAAACATCTCAGTACCCGTAGGAAGAGAAAACAACCGTGATTCCGTGAGTAGTGGCGAGCGAAAGCGGAAGAGGCTAAACCGTGTACGTGTGATACCTGGCAGGGGTTGCGTATGCGGGGTCGTGGGACCGACTGGTCAGTGCTGCCATGCTGGCAAGGAGTGAGAAAACGTTGTGGTTAGCGGAAGGTGTCTGGAAAGCACCGGCGTAGAGGGTGATACTCCCGTACGCGAAAACCTGGCGTCTCCTGGTCGTGTTCCCAAGTAGCAGCGAGCTCGTGGAATTTGCTGTGAATCTGGCGGGACCACCCGCTAAGCCTAAATACTTCCTGATGACCGATAGCGGACTAGTACCGTGAGGGAAAGGTGAAAAGTACCCCGGGAGGGGAGTGAAATAGTACCTGAACCCGTGTGCCTACAAGCCGTCAGAGCCTTTCGGGGTGATGGCGTGCCTTTTGAAGAATGAGCCTGCGAGTTAGTGATGTGTGGCGAGGTTAACCCGGGTGGGGTAGCCGTAGCGAAAGCGAGTCCTAAGAGGGCGTTGGAGTCGCATGTCCTAGACCCGAAGCGGAGTGATCTACCCATGGCCAGGGTGAAGCGCGGGTAAGACCGTGTGGAGGCCCGAACCCACCAGGGTTGAAAACCTGGGGGATGAGCTGTGGGTAGGGGTGAAAGGCCAGTCAAACTCCGTGATAGCTGGTTCTCCCCGAAATGCATTTAGGTGCAGCGTCACGTGTTTCTCATCTGAGGTAGAGCACTGGATGGCTAATGGGCCCTACAAGGTTACTGACGTCAGCCAAACTCCGAATGCGGGTGAGTGAGAGCGTGGCAGTGAGACTGCGGGGGATAAGCTTCGTAGTCGAGAGGGAAACAGCCCAGAACACCAGCTAAGGCCCCTAAGTGTGCGCTAAGTGGGAAAGGATGTGGGGTCGCCCAGACAACCAGGAGGTTGGCTTAGAAGCAGCCATCCTTTAAAGAGTGCGTAATAGCTCACTGGTCAAGTGGTCCTGCGCCGATAATGTAGCGGGGCTCAAGCGTACCGCCGAAGCTGTGTCATTCACATGTGTGCTCGGCCTGGCTTTCGGGTCAGGTCTAGGTGTGTGGATGGGTAGGGGAGCGTCGTGCATCGGGTGAAGCGGCCGTGTGAACGAGTCGTGGACGGTGTGCGAGTGAGAATGCAGGCATGAGTAGCGAAAGCAGAGTGAGAAACTCTGCCGCCGTATGACCAAGGGTTCCTGGGCCAGGTTATTCCGCCCAGGGTAAGTCGGGACCTAAGGCGAGGCCGACAGGCGTAGTCGATGGACAACGGGTTGATATTCCCGTACCCGTGTGGATGCGCCCATGGCGAGGCTGGTGATACTAACCGCCCGGATCATTGTTGCCCTTTCGGGGGTGGTGGTGGTCTGCGCGGGACCTGAGCTGGTAGTAGTCAAGTGATGGGGTGACGCAGGAGGGTAGCTCCGCCAGTGAGTGGTAGTACTGGTGTAAGCGTGTAGCCTGCTCTGATAGGTAAATCCGTTGGGGCGTGAAGGGTGAGACGTGATGCGTAGCCGAATGAGGCGAAGTAGAGTGATCCCATGCTGCCGAGAAAAGCCTCTAGCGAGTATCTTCGCGGCCCGTACCCCAAACCGACACAGGTGGTCAGGTAGAGTATACCGAGGCGATCGGGTGAACTGTGGTTAAGGAACTCGGCAAAATGCCCCCGTAACTTCGGGAGAAGGGGGGCCGTGTGGCGTGAAGCCCTTTTCGGGCTAGCGTTGTGTGGCCGCAGAGACCAGGGAGAAGCGACTGTTTATTAAAAACACAGGTCCGTGCGAAGTCGTAAGACGATGTATACGGACTGACGCCTGCCCGGTGCTGGAACGTTAAGGGGACCGCTTAGCTCTTCGGGGCGAAGGTGAGAACTTAAGCGCCAGTAAACGGCGGTGGTAACTATAACCATCCTAAGGTAGCGAAATTCCTTGTCGGGTAAGTTCCGACCTGCACGAATGGCGTAACGACTTCTCCGCTGTCTCAACCACAGGCCCGGCGAAATTGCATTACGAGTAAAGATGCTCGTTACGCGCGGCAGGACGGAAAGACCCCGGGACCTTTACTATAGCTTGGTATTGGTGTTCGGTTCGGCTTGTGTAGGATAGGTGGGAGACTGTGATGTGGTCACGCCAGTGGCTGCGGAGTCGTCGTTGAAATACCACTCTGGTCGTACTGGATGTCTAACCTCGGACCCTGATCGGGTTCAGGGACAGTGCCTGGTGGGTAGTTTAACTGGGGCGGTTGCCTCCCAAAGGGTAACGGAGGCGCCCAAAGGTTCCCTCAGCCTGGTTGGCAATCAGGTGTTGAGTGTAAGTGCACAAGGGAGCTTGACTGTGAGACTGACGGGTCGAGCAGGGACGAAAGTCGGGACTAGTGATCCGGCACTGGCTGGTGGAAGCGGTGTCGCTCAACGGATAAAAGGTACCCCGGGGATAACAGGCTGATCTTGCCCAAGAGTCCATATCGACGGCATGGTTTGGCACCTCGATGTCGGCTCGTCGCATCCTGGGGCTGGAGTAGGTCCCAAGGGTTGGGCTGTTCGCCCATTAAAGCGGCACGCGAGCTGGGTTTAGAACGTCGTGAGACAGTTCGGTCCCTATCCGCCGCGCGCGTAGGATACTTGCGGAAGGCTGTCCCTAGTACGAGAGGACCGGGATGGACGAACCTCTGGTGTGCCAGTTGTACCGCCAGGTGCATGGCTGGTTGGCTACGTTCGGGAGGGATAACCGCTGAAAGCATCTAAGCGGGAAGCCTGTTCCTAGATGAGGTGTCCCACCCCTTTGTGGGTTAAGGCCCCCAGCAGACCACTGGGTTGATAGGCCCGAGATGGAAGCCTGGTAACAGGTGGAGTTGACGGGTACTAATAGGCCGAGGACTTGCTATGAAGGTGCTACGCGTCCACTGTGTGGTTCTGAAGGAACAATTGTTCCTGTCCGGAACAGGTCTGGGCCACCCCCCCTTTTTTTGGGGGGGTGGGTTCGGGTGTGTTGGTGGGTGGGGATGGTGTTTCTTCGCAGGTGTGTCGGTGGTCATAGCGGTGGGGAAACGCCCGGTCCCATTCCGAACCCGGAAGCTAAGCCCTCCAGCGCCGATGGTACTGCACCCGTGGGGGTGTGGGAGAGTAGGACGCCGCCGACCTTTACCTCAACCGATGGGTGGAGGGGAGACTGGTTGTAGCACCCTTGTGTGTGGTGCTCCCGGTTTTCCCTCCACCCATTTTTTATGTTCTGGTGCGGCAGTCGTGTTGTGGCTGGGCTCGACACTTCCGGAACAGTTGCTACCGTCCCACCCAGACCAGTCGTTTTGTGTCAGCAGGAGGTCTCGTGTCCGGTTCAGAAGAGCGGTCCGGCGGTAACAGCCACCGCTCACCCAGCCACTCGGGGTCAGGTCGTGGCCCTAGCGGTGGCGATCGGGCGCAGCGAGACGGCAGGTTCTCCGGGTCGAGAGACAACGCGCGCGATCGGGACCGAGGTCGGGATCGCGACGGCGGCCGAGACGACCGTAATCGGGGCGGTGACGGACGGGGACAGCGTCCCTTCAACGGCGCTGAGCGTCCTCGCCGGTCGGATGCGCCACGGGGCGAGCGCCGGGAGGGTGACCGGGGCGGTCGCCCCGCGCCTCGGCGTGACGGCCCTGCGGGCCGGGACCGTGATCAAAGCAGGCAGGGTGGCTACGGCCCGCCGCGTGGTGATCGGCCCCGTTCCGGCTATCAGGGTCGGTCGGGTTCGCAGGGCGACGATCGACGTGGTCGCCCGGACGAGCGGCGCGGCGGCACGGGTGACTCTCGTGGCCGGGCAGGCTCGGACGACCGTCCGAGGCAGCAGGGATCCTTCGATCGCGGCAGGCCCGCCGAGCGTCGCGACGATCGCGGACGCGCGGGAGCACCGCGGGGCAGCGCTGATCGCCGGAATCAGGGCGGCGGCTGGTCGCGTGGCTCGGATCGACCGGAGTCCGGGGGCAACCGGGACCGTGGTCTCGACGGCGACCGTGGTCCCCGTCGGGACGGCGGCGGAGCGCCTCGCCGGTTCGACCGGACGGAGCGTCGGGACACCACGGCTGGCGGCGGCGGTGGACCGCGCTCGGATCGCCCGCGTCGAGACGACTCCGGCGGGGGACGGCCGTCGTCTCGTTACGACGGGCCCCGGCGCAGCGACTTCACCGACGGCCGTGGTTCCACCGACCGGCGGGCGGGTTCCGGTGGATATCGGGATTCGCGTTCGGGTGATTCGGCTCCGCGTCGTGAGTGGGAGCGGCGAGACGGCGGCGGTGCCAGGCGGACCGATGACCGGCGTCCCGTAGGCTCCTCCGACCGAGGCCGATCCGAAGATCGTGGTGCGTTCCGGGGCCGGGACGATGACCGGCGGCCTGGCGGCCGCGGTGGTTTCGGGGACCGACGGCCCACCCGTGACGGCGATCGACGGGACTCCTCGACGGATCGTCCGGAGCGGTCGTTCGACCGTAGGCCGCCCCGCGACGATGACCGGCGTGGTGGTTCGGCCGGTCGTTCGGATCGTCCGGAGCGGTCCTATGACCGTAGGCCGCCCCGCGATGACGACCGGCGTGGTGGTTCGGCCGGTCGTTCGGATCGTCCGGAGCGGTCCTATGACCGTAGGCCGCCCCGCGATGACGACCGGCGTGGTGGGACAGGCCGGCCCGACCGTCCTTTCCGTGACCGTGACCGTGACGGGCGGCCTGCCGGCCGCGATCGTTTCGGCGGGCGGGATGACCGCAGGCCTCCGGGTCGGCGTCGTGACGACCGAACCGAGTCCGTCCGGGAGCCGGAGCTGCCCGAGGACGTCGAGATGACCGACCTCGATCCCGCCGCTCGTCGTGCACTGGGCTCGTTGTCGGGGACCCTGGCGGAGCTGGTCGGCAGGCATCTGGTCGCGGCGGGCAGGCTCGTGGACGAGGACCCCATGGCCGCGCTGGCACACGCCAGGTTCGCCCGTTCCAAGGCAGGCCGGATCGGCCTGGTCCGGGAGGCGGCCGGGGTGACCGCGTATCACGCGGAACAGTGGGCGGAGGCACTGACGGAGCTGCGCGCGGCGCGTCGGATGAGCGGCGGTCCCGGCATGATCGCGGTGATGGCCGACTGTGAGCGTGCGTTGGGCAGGCCGGAGCGTGCTCTGGAACTGCTGCGGTCGCCGGAGGCGTCCCAGCTGCCCGCCGCCGAGGTGATCGAACTGCGGATCGTCGCGGCCGGCGCCCGACGGGATCTCGGCGAGCTGGAGGCCGCCGTGGTGGCCTTGCAGGGCCCGGACCTGGACCCCAAGCGCCGTCAGCCGTGGAGCGCCCGACTGTTCTACGCCTACGCGGACAATCTCGCGGCCGCCGGACGTGGGGACGAGGCCGTGCGCTGGTTCCTCAACGCGGCGGAGGCCGATGACGAGGATGAGACGGACGCCTCCGAGCGTGCCAGCGACCTTGCCGACGAGTTGGCGGGCCGGACCCCTCCGCGGCGCTACGCACCGGTGGAGGAGCCTGCCGAGTCGCGGCCCGAGGCCGTCGACGGCGATGACCGCCGGGAGGCGGCCGACACGGCCCGCAAGCGGCCGGTCCTGGAGGACCCGCCCGAGCCCGCGACGCCCGTGGAGCAGGCCGCGATGACGCCGCAGAGGCAGGCGGGGCCTGCGCGGCCCGACTCGGCCGCCGATGCGGACTCCGCCACGGCGGAGGTCGACCGTGAGTCCTCGGGCTCTGAGTCATCGGTCCCTGATTCCTCGGGCGAGGAGCCGGACCCCGCCTCCTCGGACAGCACGTCCACTGCGCAGGCGGGGCGCGACTCGGCGGCCGGAAACGACGAGACGAACGCGGAGACGCCCGCGTCCGGGGCAGGCGCGGCGGCGAAGTCTGCCGAAGCGGCGGACACCGACACTCCGGAAGAGGTGTCCGACCCCGCTGAGGCGGCAGACCCCGAGGAACTGCCGGATCCGCAGCAGGCGTCGGACCCCGAGGAGCGGGCGGCCGACGAGACCGCCACGCCTGCCGCGGAGGAGACGACCGGCACGACCGATCAGCCCGGCACCGCCGGGGATCGTTGATCGAGGAGGACGGCATGGGCGGGTTCTCCGCCGCGCGAGGGGGCGTCGAGGTGGGGCGGCGACTGCTGGACCGATACGACGCCCTGCTGCTCGACCTGGACGGCACGGTCTTCCGGGGCGGGGAGCCGGTGGCCGATGCCCAGGCCACGTTGGTGCGGGCCCGCGCGGCGGGTCTCACGCTCCGCTTCGTCACCAACAACGCCTCTCGGACCCCCGGAGAGGTGGCGGACCACCTGCGGGCGATCGGCTTCGCCGCCGACGTTCCGGAGGTGAGCACCAGTGCGCAGGCAGGCGCGGCGGTGCTGGCCGGTCGGCTTGACCCTGGCACCGAGGTTCTCGTGGTCGGCTCCGCTGCCTTGCGTGCCGAGGTCGCGTCGGTGGGGCTGCGGCCCGTGCCCGCCGCCGAGGCCGCGTCACCGGAGCGGTTCGCCGCGGTGGTGCAGGGACACTCGGTCGCCACGGCCTGGCCTGATCTGGCCGCCGCCTGCCAGGCCATCCGCTCCGGTGCCTGGTGGGTGGCGTGCAATCTCGATCCCACGGTTCCCACCGAGCGTGGCCAGCTGCCCGGCAACGGGTCGATGGTCGCCGCGCTGCGGGCCGCCACCGGGCAGGCACCGGAGGTGGCGGGCAAGCCGAAGGCGCCGCTGTTCGAGGAGGCGGCGCGCACCGCGGGCTCCACCCGCCCACTGGTGGTCGGCGACCGCCTGGACACCGACATCGAGGGTGCCGTCGAGGGCGGCATGGACGCGCTGCTGGTGCTGTCCGGCGTCACCGACCCGGCTGCTCTGCTGGCGGCTGAGGCCGCCAGACGTCCGGAGTACCTGGCAGCCGACCTCGACTCCGTTCTCGAGGACGCGGAGTCGTTGCGGATCGTGCCGCAACAGGACTGGCGCATCGAGATCGTCGGCGGCGAGTTGACGGTGCGAGCCTCGGGTTCCGAGCCGACATCCGAGCAGCCGCAGGCGCTCGGTCTGCTTCGCGGCCTGTGTGCGGCATGGTGGACCGGGCGGGAGTCGGCCGGTCGTCCCGTGGTGCGGCCGCTCGACGAGACCTCGCGCGCTGTGGTGAACGCACTCGGCCTGTGACTCATGGCAGAGTGTTCAGCGTGACCAGTTGGCGATCACGAGACGAGCGGATCGGATGAACGCGGACCAGCGCCCGAACCCGATGGTCTTGTCGACCAGACGCGAGTCAGAGTCGGATGCGGCGGCCGACCACGCGAACGCGATCGCCGAGGTCGAACAGGCGATCCGGCTGTTGGACGGCTTGGACGAGCTGGCGACCGCCGCACACGTCGCCCGTTTCGACGCGGTGCACGCCGCGCTCGGCGACGCCCTCAGCGGCATCGATCGGATCTGATCGTGGCACGACGGGTACGGCTGGACGCCGAGCTGGTGCGTCGGGGGCTGGCGCGGTCGCGTGAGCAGGCGGTCGAGCTGGTCAACGCGGGGCGGGTCGTGGTCCGCGGGATGGTGGCGCGCAAGCCTGCCACCGCCGTGGAGACCGACGCACCCGTCCTCGTGCAGCCCGATGAGGACGACCCGGGCTGGGCATCGCGCGGCGCGCACAAGCTGATCGGGGCGCTGGACGCCTTCGAGCAGGCGGGGCTGAGCGTGGCGGGTCGCCGCTGTCTGGACGCGGGCGCCTCGACGGGCGGCTTCACCGATGTCCTGCTGCGCCGGGACGCCGCCGAGGTGGTGGCGGCGGACGTGGGCTACGGCCAGCTCGTCTGGCGGCTGCGGACCGACGACCGGGTCCGAGTGCTGGATCGGACCAACGTCCGTGCTCTGAATGCCGAGGTGATCGGCGGCCCGGTGGATCTGATCGTGGCGGATCTGTCCTTCATCTCGCTGCGGCTCGTCCTGCCCGCGCTGGCCTCCTGCGCCGCGCCGGGCGCGGACCTGCTCCCGATGGTGAAGCCGCAGTTCGAGGTCGGCCGGGCTCGGCTCGGCTCCGGCGGGGTGGTGCGGGACCCGGCGGCCCGCGTCGATGCGGTCGTGGAGGTGATCCGGGTGGCCGAGAGCCACGGTCTGGGCTTCCGCGGCGTCGTGGCGAGCCCGCTACCCGGCCCGGCGGGCAACGTCGAGTACTTCCTCTGGTTGAGAAGAGGACATGCCGTCGCGGGGCCGCCGCCCGCCGACGGCTCCGCCGCTCCCGCCGACACGCCGGGAGAGCCCGACGACATCGAACAGGCCGTCCGCGCGGCCGTGCGGGAGGGGCCTCGATGACCCGCGAGGTGCTGATGGTCGTCCACACCGGACGGCAGGCGGGCAGGCGGATCGCGCACGAGGCGGCGGCGATGTTCGCCGACGCAGGCATCAGGCTTCGGGTTCTCTCCGACGAGGCACCGGACCTGGACGCGAACTGCTACGACCGCGTCGTCGAACCGGGGCCGGACGCGGCGAAGGGGGTGGAACTGGTCTTCGTGCTGGGCGGCGACGGCACCCTGTTGCGGGCCGCCGAGATCGCCCGTCCGGCTCGCGTTCCGGTGCTGGGCGTGAACATGGGGCGGGTCGGCTTCCTCGCCGAGGCAGATTCCGAGCATGTCGCGGACGCGGTCCGTGCGGTGGTCCGGCGTGATTACCAGGTGGACGAGCGGATGACGGTGAACATCGTCGCCTCCTACAGGGGCGAGGTCATCGCGCGAGACTGGGCGCTCAACGAGGCCAGCGTCGAGAAGAGCAGTCGGGAGCGCATCCTGGACGTCGTGGTCGAGGTCGATGGACGGCCGGTGTCGGCCTTCGGATGCGACGGCGTGCTGTGCGCCACGCCTACCGGGTCCACGGCCTACGCCTTCTCGGCGGGCGGACCGGTGATCTGGCCCGAGGTACCCGCGCTGCTGGTGCTGCCGAGCAACGCGCACGCGCTGTTCTCTCGGCCGCTGGTGGTCGCCTGGACCTCGGTGGTGGCCGTCGAGATCGCCGCCGACGGGCATCCCGCGGTGTTGTGCTGTGACGGGCGTCGCACCGTGGAACTGCCGCCGGGGGCGCGGGTGGAGGTGTTGGCGGGTGATCTGCCCGTGGGTCTGGTCCGATTGCGGCCTGCGGCGTTCACCGACCGGCTGACCCGCAAGTTCTCGCTTCCGGTGCAGGGATGGCGCGGTCCTCTCGACGACTGACCGCCCCGGTCGCGTCCACTGTGCTTCTCGGCCTGGCCGCAGGCCGCCGAGGCAGCTCCAGGGGTGCCGACGGGTCCCGGTCGTCTCACCACGGCGATAGGGTTCGGGGTGTGCTGGCCGAGATGCGAATTCAGGGCCTCGGCGTCATCGACGAGGCCACCCTTCACCTGCACTCCGGTCTGACCGTGGTGACGGGGGAGACGGGTGCGGGCAAGACGATGGTCGTCACCGGTCTCCACCTGCTCAGCGGCGGGCGAGCGGAGTCGTCTCGGGTGCGGGCGGGTGCCGAACGTACCGTGGTCGAAGGACGTTTCCGCGTCGAAGGCACGGGCGGCGCCGCGAAGGTGGCGGCCGACGTCGGTGCCGAGCCCGACGAGGACGGCAGCCTCATCGCCGTGCGGACGGTGAACGCCGACGGCAGATCCCGTGCGCATCTGGGCGGGCGCTCGGTGCCGATCGGGGTGCTGGGTCAACTCGCGGAGCAGGCTCTCGCGGTGCACGGCCAGAACGACCAGCTGCGGCTGCTGCGTGCGGGGGAGCAGCGGATCGTGCTGGACCGGTTCGCGGGCGAGCCGGTGCTGGCTCCGCTCGCCGAGTACCGGCGGGTCCGTGCCGAATGGCTCGGAGTCGCCCAGGAACTGCGCAGGCGCACCGAGCAGGCCGAGGAGTTCGCCAGGGAGGCGGGCATCCTGCGACACGGGCTTACCGAGATCGAGGCGCTGGACCCGCAGCCCGGTGAGGACGAGGAGCTGGTCGAGGAGGCGCGGCGCCTGGCCGATGTCGATCAGCTGCGCGGGTCGGCTCTCGGCGCGCAGCTGGCGTTGACCGGGGCCGCGGACGGTGATCCGGATCAGCCCGGTGCACTCGGGATGCTCGGCGAAGCCCGTCGCCGGCTCACCGGAGCCGACGACGCGCGGCTCCGCGAACTCGAACCCCGGCTCGCCGAGGCGATCGCCGTCCTGGTCGACGTCGGCGCGGAACTGGGTGGGTATCTCGACCGGCTCGACGCCGACCCGGCACGCCTGGAACGGGTGTTGTCTCGGCAGGCCGAGCTCAAGGCCCTGACCCGGAAGTACGCCGCCGACATCGACGGCGTGCTGGCCTGGGCCGCGCAGGCGCGGGAACGACTGTCGCTGGTGGACGGTTCCGACGAGACGCTGGGGGAACTGGCCCGGCGTCGAGAGGCGTTGGAGACGGAGCTGGCCGAACACGCCGAGCGGGTGGGTGCGGCACGGGTCGCCGCCGCGGTGGAGCTGGGTGAGGCGGTCTCGGCGGAACTGGCCGGCTTGGCGATGGCCTCGGCGCGCATCGAGGTCGGGGTGACGCGACGGCCCGCCGTTCCCGCCGACGAGGCGGCGCTTCTGTTGGACGGGCAGCGGGTGCACGCGGGGCCCGACGGAGTGGACGAGGTCGAGCTGCGGCTGATCTCGCACGAGGGCGCGCCCGCGCTGCCGGTGCAGAAGGGGGCGTCCGGCGGTGAACTGTCCCGTGTGATGCTGGCGTTGGAGGTGGTGCTCGCCGACTCCGATCCGGTTCCGACGATGGTGTTCGACGAGGTCGACGCGGGCGTAGGCGGGCGGGCGGCGGTGGAGGTAGGGCGTCGGCTGGCCCGGCTGGCGGTGTCGCACCAGGTCGTCGTGGTCACCCACCTTCCGCAGGTCGCCGCTTATGCGGACCGGCATCTCGTGGTGCACAAGGGTTCGGGCTCCGGGATCACGAGCAGCAGCGTCCGCACGGTGAACGAAGAGGACCGTGTCGTCGAGCTGGCCAGGATGCTGGCGGGCATGGACTCGACGGAGACCGGCCGGGCCCACGCCGAGGAGTTGCTGTCCGTGGCTGCCCGGGATCGAGCATCATTCGGTACGGGGAGGTAGCCCGCACGTCCGGGTGAGGTCGCCTGCGTGACCCGGCGGAGCGGCGTGTCCGGACTGCTTTGCGCCATCGGCCTTGTCACTATCTGGGAATGAAGTTCACCGGCCTGCTGACTCGGCGTAAGCAGAATCTGCCCGGAGTGATCGGTGTGGCTCGTGTCGAGCGACACGGCGACGAGTTCCTCAGCCGAGTCGGTCCCGGCGAGATCGCGGTGATCGATCAGGTCGACCTGGATCGTCGGACCGCGGAGGCGCTGGTGTCGGCGCGAGTCGCCGCCGTGGTGAACATGGCCACCTCGATCTCCGGCCGATTTCCCAACCTCGGCCCGGAGGTGTTGCTGTCGGCGGGTGTCCCGCTGGTGGACGACGTCGGCGACGATCTGCTGCTCACCCTCAAGGACGGAACGCGGGTTCGGCTGCACGAGGGCGTGCTGTACTCCGGCGAGCTGGTGGTCGGTCGGGGTGTCGAACAGACGGCGGACTCGGTGGCCGACCAGCTCGTCGAGGCGAAGGCGGGGATGTCGGCGCAGCTGGAGGCCTTCTCGGCGAACACGGCGGAGTTCCTTCGGCAGGAGCGGGCGCTGCTGCTGGACGGGGCCGGACTGCCGGAGCCGACCGAGGATCTGCGGGGCAGGCGGGTGGTGGTCGTCGCGCCGGGGCCGGATCACGCCGCCGAGCTGCGGCGGCTGCGCCGGTTCGTGAAGGAGTCCCGTCCGGTGCTCGTCGGCGTCGAGCAGGGCGCGGACACGCTGCGGGAACAGGGGCTGCGGCCGGACGTCATCGTCGGCGATCCCGAGCGGATCTCGGTGGAGTCGCTGCGTTGCGGCGCCGAGCTGGTGGTGCCCGCCTGGCCGGGGGGTGAGGCGCCGGGGCTCGCTCTGGCCCATGACCTCGGCGTGGCGGCGGTGACCGTGTCGTCGACGGTCAATCCGGAGGATCTGGCGCTGCTGCTCGCCGAGGACCGGGGCGCCGAATTGATCGTGGCCGTGGGCTGCGAGGCCACGCTGCACGAGTTCCTGGACCGGGGTCGCACCGGGTCCAACCCGTCGACGGTGCTGACCAGACTGCGGCTGGGCGGCAGGCTGATCGACGCCGAGGCCGTGTCCGTGCTGCACCGGAGTCAGGTGACCTCGGGCGCGGTGGCGCTGTTGCTGGCGGGCGTCGCGACGGTCCTGACGGCGGCGGTGGTCGTCTCCGGACTGGCGCCGGTCTACGGGCAGATCGCCGTGGAAGGCCTGACCGATTTCAACAGCTGGGTGAAAGGGTTCTTCTCGTGATCACTCTGCGTTATCACTTCGTCGCGATGGCCGCGGTGTTCCTGGCGTTGGCCGTCGGAGTGGTCCTGGGTTCCACGACGGCCGCGGAACGGTTCCTCGCGGGAATCGGCGACGGCGGGCCGTCGTCCACCGAACAGCTCACGAATCTGGAGAACGAGCGTGACGACCTGGCCGCTCGGCTGAGGGACGCCGAGGCGTTCGCCGTCGCCCTCGCGCCGCGGATCGTGGCGGGCAGCCTCGACGGGCAACGCGTGGCGCTGCTCAGCACGGTCGACGCGGACGCCGCCGATCGAGACGCGGTGCGCGAACTGATCGGCGCGGCGGGCGGCACCGTCTCCGGCGAGATCCAGCTCACCGACGGCTTCACCGACCCGGCTCGTGCGGATCAGCTGCGAGAACTGGTCCGCGGGGTGCTCCCCGCCGGTGTCCGACTGCCCTCCGCCGTCGACCCGGGAACCCTCGCGGGCGGCCTGCTGGGCGCGCTGCTGCTGACCGATCCTGAGACCGATGAGCCGCAGGCCTCCGCGACGGAGAGCGCCGCGGCACTGGGCGGGCTGGTCGACGGCGGCTTCGTGCAGGCGGGCGGCGAGGTCGAGCCTGCGCGGCTCGTCGTCGTCATCGACGGCGGAGTCAGCGCGGCGAACGCGGCAGGAGACCGGGCCGCCGTGGTGGCCCGGCTCGCCGCCCAGCTGGACCGGTCCGGTGCCGGGGCGGTCCTCGCGGGCCGGGCGGGTTCCGCGACGGGACAGGGTTCGGTGGGTCTCGTCCGGGCCGATCGCGCGGTCGCCGACATCCTGTCCACGGTGGACGACGTGGAGCGGCCTGCCGGTCGTATCGCGGTGGTCCTGGCGTTGCGGGAGCAGAACGAGGGAGCAGCCGGTCAGTACGGCGTCGCCGAGGGCGCTCGAGCGCCCGTGCCGGAGGCGTCGCCTGCGGCGGCGGACACGGGGTCGGCGGACACGGGCCCGGCGGACGACACGGGCCCGGCGGACACGAGATCGGCGGACGACGCGGGCCCGGCGAACACGGGCCCGGCGGACGGCTCGGGCCCGGCGGACGGCTCGGCGGAGGAGAGCGACGCGGCGCCCTTCGACGACGCGGCCGTCGTCGTCGGGGGCGGATGACCCGCGCTCCGGCCACGTGAGTGGGCTGTTCGTGGCACGTGGTGTTACGTTAAGACCCCGTGGATCGGTATCACGCCGTCCTCCCAGAAGCTAGTCCGATCCGGTGACGGTCGGTGAATCGGGAACCACGGGGAGCCCTCTTGGTGCTGCAGGCACGCACGATCAAGCACGTGTTCGTCACGGGAGGAGTCGCATCCTCTCTCGGGAAGGGGCTGACGGCATCCAGCCTGGGGCAGTTGCTCACGGCCCGTGGCCTTCGGGTCACCATGCAGAAGCTGGACCCTTATCTCAACGTCGATCCCGGCACGATGAACCCCTTCCAGCATGGTGAGGTGTTCATCACCGAGGACGGCACGGAGACCGACCTCGACGTCGGCCACTATGAACGTTTCCTGGACCGGGACCTGTCCGGTCGCGCGAACGTGACCACCGGCCAGGTGTACTCGACGGTGATCGCCAAGGAGCGGCGCGGCGAGTACCTCGGTGACACGGTTCAGGTCATTCCGCACATCACCGACGAGATCAAGGCCCGTATCCGGGCGATGTCCGAGCCGGACGAGAACGGGATCACCCCCGACGTGGTGATCACCGAGGTCGGCGGCACGGTGGGCGACATCGAATCGCTGCCGTTCCTGGAGGCCTGCCGTCAGGTGCGCCATGACCTCGGACGGGACAACTGCTTCTTCCTGCACGTCTCCCTGGTGCCGTATCTGGCGCCTTCCGGCGAGTTGAAGACCAAGCCGACTCAGCACTCGGTGGCCGCGCTGCGCAACATCGGCATCCAGCCCGACGCCATCGTGTGTCGGTCCGACCGGGAGATCCCGGCGGCCCTCAAACGCAAGATCGCCCTCATGTGCGACGTCGACGTCGACGGCGTGGTCGCCGCACCCGATGCCCGGTCGATCTACGACATTCCGCGGGTCGTGCACGCCGAGGGGCTGGACGCCTACGTGGTGCGCAGGCTGGGCCTGCCGTTCCGTGACGTGGACTGGCGGGTGTGGGGCGATCTGCTCGACCGGGTGCACCAGCCCGCCGAGACGGTGCGGGTCGCGCTCGTCGGCAAGTACGTCGACCTGCCCGACGCCTACCTGTCGGTCACCGAGGCGCTGCGAGCGGGCGGCTTCGCTCACCACGCCAAGGTGGAGATCGTCTGGGTGCCCTCGGACCGGTGTGACACCGACGCGGGCGCCTCGGCGGCGTTGGCGGGCGTCGACGGCATCCTCGTCCCCGGCGGGTTCGGTGTCCGGGGCATCGAGGGCAAGGTCGGCGCGATCCGTCACGGCCGCACCCGGGGCATCCCGACGCTGGGTTTGTGCCTGGGACTGCAGTGCATGGTGATCGACGTGGCCCGGGACCTCGCGGGACTGGACGGGGCGAACTCCGCCGAGTTCGGCGAGGACTGCCCGCATCCGGTGATCAGCACCATGGCGGATCAGGAGGCCGTGGTCGCGGGGGAGCGGGACATGGGCGGCACGATGCGACTCGGCGCCTATCCCGCTCGACTGGTCGACGGGACGGTGACCGCGAAGGCCTACGGCACCACCGACGTCTCCGAGCGGCATCGGCATCGCTACGAGGTGAACAACGCCTACCGGGAGCGGCTGGCCGAGGCGGGGCTGGTGTTCTCCGGGTTGTCCCCCGACGATCGGCTCGTCGAATTCGTGGAGCTGCCCGCCGAGGCACACCCGTTCTTCGTCGGCACCCAGGCGCACCCCGAGCTGAAGAGCAGGCCGACGCGTCCGCATCCGCTTTTCGCGGCGTTCGTGCGGGCGGCGGCGGATTACAAGGCCCAGGAACGCCTTCCGGTGGAGCTGTCGGGTGCGACGCCGAGCAAGGCGGGAGCGTCGCGATGACCTCGTCGCCCCCGCAGCCCACGTCTTCCGACGGCGTGTCACGGACCAGGGGCGAGCACGAGTTCGACGTCGTGAGCAGTCACGACCGGTACGCGGGTCGGGTGATGGCCCTGCGGGTCGACGAGATCGCCATGCCGGGCGGCGGCACGGGGCGTCGAGAGGTCGTGGAGCATCCCGGCGCGGTCGCGATCGTGGCCGTCGACGACGAGGGCCGGGTGGTGCTGATTCATCAGTACCGGCATCCGCTCGGGCGACGGTTGTGGGAACTGCCCGCCGGGCTGCTCGACGTGGCGGGCGAGCCTGCGGTCGACACGGCGCGCCGTGAGCTGGCCGAGGAGGTCGCGCTGTCGGCCTCGCGGTGGTCGGTGCTGGTCGACGTCGCCGCGTCACCCGGTTTCACCGACGAGGTCGTCCGGGTCTTCCTCGCCCGCGACCTGCACGAGGTGGCCGAGACGGCGGCCGAGGGCGACGAGGAGGCCGATCTCGTGGTGCGGCGGGTGCCGTTGGACGAGGCGGTGCGCATGGTGGTGGCGGGCGAGATCGTCAACGCCTCCACCTCGGCCGGGCTGCTGGCGGCGCGTGCCGTGCTGACCGGTCTCGCCGAGGCCAGGGACATCACGGCGCCGTGGCCGGACCGGCCCACCCGATGGGCGGCACGCCGGGCGGACTCGTCCTGATTCGGCCTGCGGTGGCACGGCGAGTCGAGTCTCGCCGTGCCACCGACCGCTGCGGCCCGTCCTCGCCGAGGGCTGCTCAGGTCGCC
This sequence comes from Actinoalloteichus hoggarensis, assembly GCF_002234535.1. Taxonomy (NCBI): domain Bacteria; kingdom Bacillati; phylum Actinomycetota; class Actinomycetes; order Pseudonocardiales; family Pseudonocardiaceae; genus Actinoalloteichus; species Actinoalloteichus hoggarensis. Next base: position 4,510,764 of record NZ_CP022521.1, on the reverse strand, counting down.
TTCCCGGCGTGCTGGGGGTCTGTCGGATGACCCTGTCCGTGGGACGACCCTGTCCGTCGGATGGCGCGGCCTTGGCGGCGCCCGCCTGAGGACGACGCCGGCTCCCGGGCGGGACGGGTCAGTCGCGGAGCCGGAGCCCGTTGCGGTCTCGACCGCCGTTGGCGATCAGCAGGATGCCGTCGATCCAGCACCAGAGGACGCCGATGCCGAACACCGGTGTCAGGAGCAGCTGGGCCAACCCGATGCCGACGTGGCCGGTGTAGAAGCGGCCGATGCCGAGGCTCGGGACGAGCTGAAGCACCCCTGCGGCGATCTTCGACTTCGACGAGTAGACGACGTCGTCGGTCGCGGGCGGCGCCGAGGGACCGCGCAGAGTCGGCGGCCGCAGGGTCGGCACGCCCGGCAGCACCGGATGCGGCGCGGGCAAGTCGGTGAAGACGGCGAGCAGCTGCCCGTTCGTCTTCGCGTCCATCGTGTTGGTGAGTCGTTGTTCGTACTCCTCCAGGCTCAATCGGCCTTCGGAGAGATGAATGCCCAGGGCGCTCACGGCCGATTCGCGCTCCGTGGTGCCGATCCGCTTCTGGTGGAGATTGTCTGCGCCTGCCACTGGATCACCGTAGCGCCCATCCACTCTTATTCCAGTGTCGCTGTCCGCTTTGTGTTCTCGGGACCGCGGTCGGGTTCGGTCTCCGCCCGATCGCGCGTCGATTCTCGTGCTCGGCGCGGTCGTCTCCGCACCGAGGCGTCGTCTCGGCCCGCGCGAGTCGTCGGTGCGGCGAGTGCGGCGACTCGAAGCAGTATCAGGAGGACCAGAGCGAACACCGGCAGCCAGACCAGTCGCAGCAGCGGCCAGCCTGGGCCGCCGGAGTCGGTGTGCAGGCCGGGCACGACCCCCGCGCGCGCGGCCACCAGGCTCACGACGATCAGTGCGCTCTGGTGCAGGAGCAGGACGCCCAAGGCATGTCGATCGACGAGCGCGACGACCCGTCCGGTGATCGGATGCGCGGCGATCCGACGCAGCCTCGGCCACAGCACGAGTACGAGGCCGATCTGTGCGACGGCCAGCGCGAGCACGACGGGTGAGGGCGGGGCGAGGTTGGAGCGTTCGGCGCCGGGAACGCCGACCGCGGGCGCCGGGTAGCCGAACGCCGTCACGGCGGCGATCATGCCGAGGACGCCGACCATGATCAGCGCCGCACCCGCCAGCCTGCCGGGGCGGCGTCCGGCGGCCGACGCCGTGCCGAGTTGCCACGGAACCCACCACACGGTCACGGCCGTGGTCAGTCCGACGGCCTGTGCGAGTCCGCTGTCGGAGATCGCGGCGACCGCTTCTCCCGACAGCGCGAGCGCCGCGGGCAGCAGAGCCGCGGCGGCGCCGAAGCGGTCGTCCAGCCGTCGCATCAGAGGCGTCCCGGCCAGGAGGAGCAGCAGGACGCCGAGGAACCACAGCGGTGTGACGACCAGCTGCGCGACCGTGGCCACCGTCTGCTGGGGGAGGCCGCGCACGGCGAGGACGGCGAGCACCACCGCCCAGGCCCCGCACAAGGCCGCCACCGGCGGCGCGAATCGACGCACTCGTCGCCACCAGTCCGCCCCGGCCGAGGGCTGGTGCCGCCCGGCCGAGGCGGCGTGGCCGCTGACGAAGAAGAGCAGTCCGAGTGTCTGGAAGACCCAGCTCAGCGGCGTCAACTGCGGCTGTGTCGCCAACGGGCTGCTCGCGATCAGACCGTCCTGGCCAGGGGTCAGCGGCGTGACCATCCAGTGGCCGATCACCACGCCGCAGACCGCGGCCGCCCGGAGGAGGTCGATCAGCGGATCTCGAGTGCGGGCCGTCATCGCCGTGCCACCGCAGGCGTCGCGTCGGCCCGGCCGGCCTGAAGCGTCTCGGCGGCGTCGTCCGCACCGCGCGCGTGGTCGTCGGTGTCGGCTGAGGCGGACACGGCGCGCTTCTGTTCCTCCGCTCGCCCGATGACGATCTCGGCCATGGCGGCCAGCGAATCGGTGCCCGGCACGAAGTAGCCGTCGTGCCCCGCCACGTCCCGAGTGGGGACGTGGCGGGCACCGAAGCCCGCGCTCGTCGGGTCGCCGCCGTGCCCGAGATCGCCGAGGCGCAGCGCGGGAACGGCGGAGATCCAGTCGCGGTCACCGCGGCCCGCCCAGACACGGGCCTCGGTGTCGAGTTCGGCCACGGAGTCGGCGCGGACGCCGGGGGCCGCGAGGAACACCAGCTCGTCGGTGGCGAGCCGGGGCGCGGCCGTCCCGCAGACCACCGCGCCGTAGCTGTGACAGATCACGCTGACGCGTCTGCCGGGGTGCGCGGCGCGGAGTCCCGCGATGAAGTCGGTGAGCTCGTGGGCACCGGTCCTGGCCAGTCGGCCGCCGAGTGCGTCCACCCCGATGCCCTCGGGAGTCTGATAGCCGAGCCAGGCGATGACGGCGGTCTGGTCGTCGGGGGACCGGTCCGTCAACTCGTCGCGGAGCGCCTCGGCCATGCCCATCGGCCTGCGCAGCGGCTGCTCCGACTCGGCGAAGCGGGCCAGGTCGACGTCGGAGCCGGGCACGAGCACCGCGATGGCACGTGCCCGATCCAGATCGCCGAGCACCACGGCGACTCGGCCGCGCCCCCGATCGTCGAGCAGCAGCAGCTGCTCCCGACGGACGGCTGCCTCCTCGGGTCCGGACACGGCGGTCGACCGGTTCGACCGGTGTCGGTTCGCGGCGTAGCGCACGGCGGCGGGCGCGCCGTCCAGCTGTCCCAGCACGGCGGGGTGAGCGGCTGCCAGACGGGCGGCCTCAGCGGGTTCGACGCCCGCGAAGAAGGCCGCGACCTCGGCGGGTTCGGCGTCGGGGGCGGGCAGCGGCGTGCCCTGCGATCGATCCCGTTCCCAGGCGGCCGTCGCCCAGGCGTCCGGCGCGAACGGCGTCGCCTCCGTCGCCGCGGGTGGTGTGGCGAGGCCGACCACCAGGCTCAGGCCGAGCAGCGCGGCCGCGGCGCGGCCCGTCGATCGGGCCCGTCGGACGGCTCGTCCTCCACTGTGCATGATCCCTCGTCCGTCCCTTCCGAGCGACCGGCTTCGTGGTCGCTCGGAAGGGACGCTATGAGGGTGAGCAGGCATGAATCGCCCCGCGACGGTAGCGAATCCGAGGCGGTACGCGAGGAGGTCGCCGGGTGGCCTGCACCCGTACCGGGGTAGGGGTCAGGTACCGACCGTGACGAGGCCGCACTCGTAGGCGGCGATCACGGCCTGGGCGCGGTCGCGGACGCCGAGCTTGGTGAGGATGCGGCTGACGTGGCTCTTCACCGTCTGCTCCGCGAGCACCAGGTGCTTGGCGATCTCGGTGTTCGACAGGCCTCTGGCGACGAGGGTCAGTACCTCGGTCTCCCGCTCCGTCAACGACTTCAGCGGGTCGGGGCGCCCCCGGAGCGGCGGCTCCACCGGCCGTGTGCGGACGAAGTCCTCGATGAGCCGCCGGGTCACCGAGGGCGCGAGCAGCGCCTCGCCCTCGGCCACGACGCGCACGGCGGACAGCAGATCGGCCGACGGCGCGTGTTTGAGAAGGAAGCCGCTGGCGCCGGAGCGCAGCGCCTCGTAGACGTAGTCGTCCAGGTCGAAGGTGGTGAGCACGAGTACCCGAGGCGGCGAGCTGTCGGCAGGGCGAGGCAGGTCCATCAGCAGCCGGGTCGCCGCGAGACCGTCGAGGACGGGCATGCGGATGTCCATCAGCACCACGTCCGGCCCGATTCCCGCCTCGGCCAGCCTCCTGGTCTCGGTGACGGCCTCGCGGCCGTCGGAGGCCGAGCCGACCACCTCGATGTCGGGCTGGGCGGCGAGCAGCGCCGAGAAGCCCTCCCGCACCATCGCCTGGTCGTCGGCCACCAGGACGCGAATCATTCTCTACTCCTCGGGGTCGTCGGACGTCGCGGCGTCGGTCAGGGGCAGCACCGCCCTGATCTCGAAGCCGCCCGCCGCCGTCGGGCCCGCGGTGAGCGTTCCCCGATGCAGGTCCACCCGTTCTCGCATGCCGGTCAGGCCGTGCCCGCCGCCCGATCGCCGCACGGCGGCCGGTGGTGGCTCGGTGGGCGGTTCGTTCCGCACCGTGACGATCAGCCTAGCTTCGCGGCGGGTCAGGTCGATCCGGATCGGCGCATCGGGGGCATAGCGGCCTGCGTTGGTCAGTGCCTCCTGGACGATGCGGTACACGGTCAGGCCCAGGGTCTCGCCGACCATGCGATCGAGGCCTTCCTGCACGCTCATCGTGACCGACATGCCCGAGTCGCCGCTGGTGGCGACGAGAGCGGCCAGGTCGCCCAGGCCCGGCTGTGGTGCACGGGAGGGCTGATGATCGGAGTCTCGGAGCACACCGAGGAGCCGTTGCATGTCCGACATCGCCGCGCGAGCGGCCTCGCCGATCTCGGCGATCTCCTGTCTGCCGGACTCGGACAGATCGGGCAGGCGGTAAGGGGCGGTCTCCGAGCGCACCGCGATCATCGACATGTGGTGGGCCACCACGTCGTGCATCTCCCTGGCGATGCGGTTGCGCTCGCTGAGGCGTACCTGCTCGGCCTGCGCCTCGGAGGTGCGTCGCTCCTCGGCCGCCAGGTCCCGGCGGGCGCGGTGCGCCGAACCGAGGGAGTAGGCGAGCAGCGTCACCACGACCGCGGAGACGAGCACGCCGCCGAGGTTGATCACGCCCCACGATCGTTCGGCCAGCGCCGCGCTGATCCACACTACCGCGCAGGTCATCACCAGGATCACGAGCACGATGCGAGCGGTGTGCCGGTAGGCCACCAGGAACAGCACGGTCAGCACGACCACCCACATCGGCAGCATCCGCCCGAGGTCGGCGGGCACGGTGACGAAGGCCGTCACGATCGCCAGGATGCCTGCGCGCCAGGCGACCATGGGCAGGAGGAACGCCAGGACGGCGATGCCGCCGCCCGCGAAGGCGAGGATCTCGGGCCAGATGGTGTCGTGCAGGTCCGCGAAGTTGTCGACGCCCGCGATCGTCACGGTCAGCGCGTAGGCGGCGATCAACGGCACCCTGACCTGGCGCGGCCATCGGCGCGGAGCCGGCCCGCGTCGGGCCAGCGCGGTGTCGGTGCCGGTGACCATCACCACCAGCAGAAGGGCGCCCGCCTCGCGTGCCGCGGCCCGTACGGCTCTGCCGGTCTCGGCGACCAGCCCGGCCACCTCCTCTCGCCGCACGCGCTCGGCATCGGCCGCCGGGTCCTCGTCTCCGGAATCGGGATGTCGTCGCCGGAGCGCGACCGCGCGTATCCGGCCGAGAGTACCGCCGAGCAGTACGACGATGACGCCGGAGAGCAGCAGCTCGGCGATCGGGAACGCGCTGACGGCCTCGTCCATGGCCAGCGGAAGCACGGACAGCAGCAGTCCGAGGCCGCATGTCGCGGTCACCGCCGCGATCCACTTCTCATGGCGGAGGGCGACCAGGAACAGCACCGTGAGGTAGTTCGACCAGAAGGGCAGCAGATCGCCGAGTACCTCATGGAAGAGGAACACCCAGCCGACCATCGTCGCCGTCGCCAGCCGCCAGGCGATCAACGGCCGGAAGAAGGCGAAGGCACAGATGCCCGCCGCGATCAGCAGCGCGAGCTGAGGGACTGGTGGGAGCGGGGCGGCGGGTGCGGCGCCGGAGGGGCGCTCCAGCGGATCGAGCCTGGCCACACCGAGCGCGAGATTCGCCAGGAGCAGGGCGGCGACGAGCGGCGACAGCGTCCAGCGGAGCGGCCGCGACGCCGGTGGACGTGGTGTGGCCAGCGTCCGGTCCGAGCCGGTCAGCAGGACCAGCGCCGCCACCCTGATCAGCGCACCCGGCCGCAGCCGCGGTGCGTCGGTGCTCCTCGTCGGTGCCTCCGTCGTCACCGGGTCGATGCTAAGTCGTTCCCCCACCGGGTGACATCGGACCACGGAGGTGGCCGGAACCCCTACCGGAGTATCAGCGCAGCGTGCGCTTCTCGGCGTCCTCCCCGCCGTGGGCGAGCAGCAGGACGCCGTCGACGAAGGACCACAGCAGCCCGACTCCGATGAAGGAGAGCAGGAACATGGCCAGCCCGATCTTGACGTGACCGGTGTAGAACCGGCCTGCGCCGAAGCTGGGCACGATCTGGAGGACACCCGCCAGCACCCGATATCTCGGCGACTCGCCCGCCGCGGGTCGGGCCTCGGCGTCGGAGATCGCGCGGCCGAGCGACCGGCCGAGCGAGTCGGCGAGTTCGCCCGCCGATCGGACGATCGGGCCGAGCGAGCTGCCCAGGTTCGACGCCGTGTCCGCCTGCCTGTTCGGTGTCGTCGCCTGCGTGGGTCGGGCGCCGCCGACGCTGAGACCAGGGCCCAACTCGTGGGAGCCGGGCAGGTCGTCGAACAGCACGACGAGGTCGGCACCGGTGCGGGCCAGCGTCACTGCCGCGACCCGCTCCTCGTATTCGTCCATGGTCAGCCTGCCCTGGGCGAAGTGGTCGCCGAGGAACTGCATCGCCTGACCGCGCTCGGCGTCGCCGATGCGGAGGCCGTGGGATTCGGCGGAGGGGACCATGTCTGTAGACGATAGACGGGTGCGGCGGGCCGCCGGATCGGTGATATCCCTGAGCCGGGGGCTCGGGGCAGCCCTGATTCCGACCGAGGCGGCTCGGTGTCGGGCGATCGACGCCGGACCCGGCCGGTGCCGGTCAGGGCGTTTGGCCCGATGCAGGGCCCCGACGCCGTGGGGACGCACGGTGACTCGAGAAGACGTGGATCGGACCGCTCGGTGCGCGAAGCACGCCGCCTCCGACCGGGCGGCCTAGGCTGGGCGCCCGGTCTCGGTCCGACCGGTGGGGCGCGATCGCAGGCCGCCGACCGGCCGCGGGGAGTGACCGGACAGGCAGGCGACGGGTGAAGACGGCGGAGCGAGGAGTCTCGGGGGTGCGCGGGTGACCGGCGGCGACGTGGTCGAGGCCGACGGCTCGGCGCGCGGACGGGCACTCGGATCGGCGAGCCCGCCTGCGGCCGGGTGTTCGGCGGCCGAGCCTCCGGAGCCGACGGGCGCGGCGTCGGCGGGGACGGCGGGTGGTTCCGCCACGAGCCTCGGTGGTGCCGCCGGTACGGGAGCCGCCGGTGAGAACGCTCCTGGAGGATGTGCCGCCGGTCGGAACGCCGCCGGCGCGGGCACCTCCGGCACAGACCCGGCCCGCGGGAACCGCCCCGGCGTGGATCTCGCCTGCGCGGACGCCCCCGACGACGGCGGCGGTGAGTCGGCGCGCCGCGCCACCGGCCCGTACCGTCGCGACGACCACTCGGACGAACCGGCCCCCGCCGCCGAACTGGTGGGGCGGGTGGCCGAGTATCTCGATCATCTCGCCGTCGAGCGGGGCACGGCTCGCAACACCCTGGAGGCCTACGGTCGGGACCTGCGTCGATATCTGCGCGGCCTGGCCGCGAGGGGCGTCGCCAGTCTGGCCGAGGTCACCCGCGCGGACGTCACCGCCCACGTCGCCGCCCTGCGCGAGGGAGGGTCGTCCCGCCCGCCGCTGTCGGCGGCATCGGCTGCCAGGGCGCTCATCGCGGTCCGCGGCCTGCATCGTTTCGCCCACCGCGAGGGCATCGTCGCGATCGACGTGGCGGCCGACGTCACGCCGCCCGGCGTCCCGCGTGGACTGCCCAAGGCCCTGCCGGTCGACGACGTGCTGCGGCTCGTCGACGGCAGCGGCGGTCCCGAGCCGAGAGGCCTGCGGGACCGTGCCCTCGTGGAGCTGCTGTATTCGACGGGAGCCCGGATCTCGGAGGCCGTCGGTCTGGACGTCGACGACGTGGACGCCGAGGGCCGGACCGTCCTGCTGGCGGGCAAGGGCGGCCGTCAGCGGCTCGTCCCGATCGGCCGTCCCGCGCTGGCGGCGGTCCAGGCCTACCTGGTGCGAGGCAGGCCGACGCTGTCCGCGGCAGGCCGAGGCGGCCCGGCGCTGTTCCTGAACGCCCGGGGCGGTCGGCTGTCCCGGCAGAGCGCCTGGCAGATCCTCAAGACGGCGGCGTCGGCGGTCGGGCTCGCGGACTCCGTCTCGCCGCACACGCTGCGGCACTCCTTCGCGACGCACCTCATGGAGGCGGGGGCGGACGTCCGCGTGGTGCAGGAGCTGCTCGGGCACGCCTCGGTGACCACCACCCAGGTGTACACGCTGGTGACGATCAACGCGCTGCGCGAGGTCTACGCACTCGCTCACCCACGTGCCCGCGACCCCGACTGATTCTCACCGCGGGTGCGCCGGACACCGAACGTGCGGATCGGGCGACTCCTGCCTGCGGCACGGTGTGCTCGCGGGAGCCGCGGGCCGACCGAACCGACGACGGCGGCCGGTGGTGCACCCGTGGGCGCGCGGTATCGCCCGCGGTGCCTCCACCGCGGTGCGGGCGGACTCCGCACGGGGTGGGGAGGCTGATCACGAGGCGGCGAGCCCGGCCAGGTCTTAACGTGAACTCGTCGGCGTGGCCGCCGGGGGACGCCGTCTCGGCGAGGAGGTTCCATGATCGGAGTGACCGGAGCCACCGGAGCGGTCGGCGGCCGTGTCGCTCGGCTGCTCGCGGAGCGGCGGAGGCCGACCCGGCTCCTGGTGCGCGATGCCCGACGGGCGCCGGAGCTTCCCGAGTCGTCGGTTCGCGCCGTCTCCTGCTACTCCGACGCCGACGGGATGCGCGCCGCGTTGGACGGTGTTCGCACGTTGTTCCTGGTTTCGGCCGACGCCGACCCGGAGCGGGTGGGGCAGCACCGGACGGCCGTCGACGCCGCCGTCGCAGCGGGCGTCGACCGGCTGGTCTACCTGTCCTTCCTCAGCGCCGACCCCGACGCGACGTTCACCTTCGCCAGGGACCACTTCCGCACCGAGGAGTACATCCGCGGTCGCGGGATCGACTTCACCTTCCTACGGCCCAGCCTCTACGTCGACCTGCTGCCCAGCTGGGTGGACACCGACGGCGTCATCCGGGGCCCGGCCGGTGACGGGCAGGTGGCCTGGGTGTCTCGGGACGACGTCGCCCGCGTCGCCTCGGTGGTCCTCACCGAGGCCGGGCACGCGGGACGGGTCTACGACGTCACGGGACCGGAACTGCTGACCATGGCCCGGTCCGCGGCGCTGCTCGCCGACTTCGCCCATCGCCCGATCACCTATCAGGACCAGACGCCTGCCGAGGCACGGGCCTCCCGATCCGATCACGGCGCCGCCGACTGGGAGATCGAGGGCTGGGTCAGCTCCTATGCGGCCGTCGCCACGGGCGAGATGGCCGTGCGGGGCGACGTGGTGGCTCGACTCACCGGTCGAACTCCGCAGTCTCCCGCGGAATTCCTGCGTGCCCATCCCGACAGCGTGGAACCGCTCACGCGGAATTGATCCAGCGATTCTCCTGCGCGTGACGACATAAGCCGGGCAAGCTTGCCGAGTGGTCACGGCGAGGCGCGTTGCCGCTGCTTCGCCTGCCGCTTAGAGTGCGGCAGGAGTGGGGCTTGGCGATCAGGTCGCGCCCGGCGGTGGTTGGATCGCAGGCAGAACGGTTCCGCTGCGGCTTCGCAAGGCGTGCACGAACGCCACCCGGCTGCGCCGCACGAGAACCTTTGGATGCGAGGAGCGAGCCACCATGTCGACACCGTCGCCTTCGGCCGGTCGGCCGCGTGGTGCGGCGGTCGACCTGGGCCTCACGCCCAGGGCAGCCGACCCCACCGAGGAAGAGGCCCTTGAGGCGCTCGAGGGCGAGATCGGGCCGACCGGAAGGCCCCGTCGCCACGTTCCCGACCCCCCGTTACTGGATCGTCACGGCCCCGCCACGGTGTTGGCGATGTGCAATCAGAAGGGCGGGGTCGGCAAGACGACCTCGACCATCAATCTCGGTGCCGCGCTGGCCGAATGCGGCAGGCGGGTGCTGCTCGTCGACTTCGATCCGCAGGGTGCGCTCTCGGTCGGCCTCGGCGTATATCCCCATCATCTCGACACCACCATCTACAACGTGATCATGGAGCGTCAGGTCTCCGTTCAGGAGGTCGTGCAGGAGACCTCCACGGAGGGCATGTACCTGCTGCCGAGCAACATCGACCTGTCGGCCGCCGAGGTGCAGCTGGTCGTCGAGGTCGGCCGGGAACAGGCACTGGCCAGGGCGCTGCGGCCGGTGCTCGCCGACTACGACTACATCCTGGTCGACTGTCAGCCCTCGCTCGGGCTGCTCACGGTGAACGCGCTGGCCGCCGCGCACGGCGTCCTGATTCCGCTGGAGTGCGAGTTCTTCAGCCTGCGCGGCGTGGCATTGCTGATCGACACGATCGAGAAGGTCCGGGAGCGGCTGAACCCGGATCTGGAGATCACCGGGATACTCGCCACCATGTTCGATCCTCGGACTCTGCATTCCCGCGAGGTCATGGCCCGAGTCGTCGAGGCCTTCGGCGACATCGTGTTCGACACGGTCATCAACCGCACGGTGCGATTCCCGGAGACCACGGTCGCGGGCGAGCCGATCACTCGATGGGCGCCGCGCTCGGCCGGCGCCAAGGCCTACCGCGCCCTGGCACGAGAGGTGATCGCCCGATGACGCGCCGGACCGTGTCCGCGACGTGTCCTCCCGAGCGGAGCCCCGTGAGGGCGTCGCACCGCGGGGCGTCCTGCCCGGTCGGGTCCGTGGTGGCGGCGACGGCTCCGGCATCGCCGCGTGGCTCGGCGGTTCCTCCGACGTTCCGCCGGGAGCACGGGTGACCCGACGCGCCGCACTGCCGGGTGCCGCCGAGCTGTTCAGGCCCACGATGCCCGTGGGGCGACCCGCGACGGAGCAGGCCGCTCCGCCGGTGGAGCCGCCCGCGCTGGCCTCGACCGTCGACACGACGATGCCTCGGGGCTCCGGCCGACAACGGCACGACTCGAAGATCACGGTCTACGTCTCCGCCGAGGAACTGGTGGCGTTGGAGCGGGCCCGGCTCGTGCTGCGGGCCGAACACGGCGTCGCCGCCGACCGAGGACGTGTCGTCCGCGAGGCGATCGCGATCGTGCTGGCCGACCTCCAGGCACGCGGCGCCGACTCGATCCTGGTCGATCGCCTGAGTCATGAGGGGCGGGGATGACGGAACTCGAGCCGCCCCCCGTGACCGTCGCGGGCCCGGCGGTCGACCCGGCCCCTGGCACGGCCGATCATGCCCGCCGTCTCGGCGCGGGCGGCGAGCCGCAGGCAGTCGCCGACGCGCCCCCACCGGTCGGGTCCGAGCGGCCCGACACGGACCCCGCGCACGCGATCGTCGCGGCCGAAGCGACGGAACCCTCGCCCGGGACCACCCTGAGTTCTGCGGAGCCCGCCCCGCACGGCGGCCGGTTCACCGTGCACCTCCACAACTTCGAGGGCCCGTTCGACCTGCTGCTGCAACTCATCTCGCAGCATCGGATGGACGTCACCGAGGTGGCGTTGCACAGGGTCACCGACGAGTTCATCGCCCACATCCGGGGATTGGGCGAGGAGTGGGACCTCGATGAGATCACCGAGTTCCTGGTGATCGCCGCGACCCTGCTCGACCTCAAGGCGGCGCGGCTGCTGCCCGCCGCCGAGGTGGAGGACGAGGAGGACCTGGCCCTGCTGGAGGCACGGGACCTCCTGTTCGCCCGGCTGCTCCAGTACCGCGCCTACAAGCAGGTGGCGGCACTGTTCAGCGAGTTGGAGGCGGGGGCGCTGCGCCGCTACCCGAGGTCGGTCACCCTGGAGAAGCGGTTCGAGGGCCTGCTGCCGGAGGTGCTCCTCGGCGTCGACGCGAATCGATTCGCCGAGGTGGCGGCGGCGGTGTTCCGGCCGCGACCGCCACCGGCTGTGTCGTTGGACCACCTGCACATGGCGAAGGTGTCGGTGCGCGAGCACGCGGCCTACCTGCGGGTCTTCCTCGCCGAGCACGGTGAGGCGAGTTTCGCCGCGCTCACCGAGGACTGTGAGCAGACGGTGGAGGTGGTCGCCCGGTTCCTGGCGCTGCTGGAGCTGTACCGGGAGACCTCGGTGCTCTTCGACCAGACGGACCCGTTGGGTGACCTGCGGGTGCGCTGGGTCGGCGGCAGCGTCGAACATGCCAGGGCGGTCGCCGAGTCGGATCGGGCAGGCGTCGAGGACGAGGAGTACGGGTGAACGCAGAGACGTCCGACGAGGGGCGGAGCAGCCTGACGGGTCGGTCCGCCGGTCCTCACGGCGAGTCCGCCCCGTCCCCGGCGGCCGCGACGAACCCCGCCGAGCCGCCGCGACCCGCCCCGGAGGTCCCGGAGCCGCCCGGCCCCGTCCCGGAGGTGCCGGAGCCCGCGGTGCCCGTCCCCGACGTGCCGCAGCCCCCGGTTCCCACTCCGGAGGTGCCGGAGCCGCCCGTTCCCGCACCCGACGTGCCGCGCCCCGGAACACCCGAGCCCGAGGTGCCCGATCCGGACGTGCCCGCGCCGCCCGCCGAGGCGGCCGCCGCGCCGCCGTCGGCCCCCGACCGCGCCTTCTCCCGGGACGATGCCCCCGACCTCACCGAGGACGCCGCGCTGGACGCGGCCCTGGAGGCGTTGCTGCTCGTCGTGGACGTCCCGGCGGGTGAGGAGCTGCTGGGCGGCACCCTCGACCAGCCCGCGGGCCGGATCTCGGCGGCGCTGCGTCGGATCGCCCTGCGGTACGACGCCGCCGAGAGCGGCATCGAACTCCGTAGGATCGGCGAGGGATGGCGCCTGTACACCCGAGACCGGTACGCACCCTATGTCGAGCGATACCTGCTCGACGGACAGCGGACGAAGCTGACGCGGGCCGCGCTGGAGACTCTGGCGGTGATCGCCTACCGGCAGCCGACCACTCGATCGAGAGTGGCGGCAGTACGCGGGGTGAACGTCGACGGCGTCATCCGTACCCTGTTGGGTCGTGGTCTGGTCGAAGAGACCGGGACCGATCCGGAGACCGGCGGCCTGCTCTACCGGACCACCGAGCTGTTCCTCGAACGTCTCGGGCTGTCCTCCCTGGACCAGCTCCCGCCGATCGCCCCGTTGCTACCCGAAGTGGATTCCATCGATGAGCAAGTCTGAGCACAGCAGTCGTCCGCCGCGCCGTGAGCGCACCGCCGCACCAGGTGACGATCACCCGGAGGGCATCCGACTGCAGAAGGTGCTCTCCCGCGCGGGCATCGCATCGCGCCGCGCCGCCGAAGAGCTGATCGCCGAGGGCCGAGTCAGCATCGACGGCAAGGTCGTCACCGAGATGGGTCGCCGCGTCGACCCGGCGACGGTGACCATCCACGTCGACGGCACGCGCGTGGTGGTCCGCGACGACCTGGAATACCTGGCGTTGAACAAGCCGGTCGGCATGCACAGCACCATGTCCGACGACATGGGCAGGCCGTGCATCGGCGACCTGATCACCAGCCGGTCCGAGCGCCTCTTCCACGTCGGCAGGCTGGATGCCGAGACGGAGGGCCTGCTGCTGCTGACCAACGACGGCGACCTCGCGCACCGGCTGATGCACCCGTCCTACGAGGTCAGCAAGACCTACCTCGCCGAGGTGCCCGCCCCGATCGCCAAGGACGTCTCCAAGACCCTGAAGGCGGGCGTCGAACTGGAGGACGGCCCCGCCAGCGTCGACAGCTTCCGCGTCCTGGAGTCCTACGGCTCCAAGGCGATGGTGGAGGTCGTTCTGCACGAGGGCCGGAAGCACATCGTCCGCAGGCTGCTGGATCACATCGGGCACCCGGTCGAGCGGCTGGTGCGCACCTCCATCGGCGAGGTGAAGCTGGGCGACCAGCGGCCGGGCAGCATGCGCAGGCTCAATCATCCCGAGATCGGGTCGCTCTATCGCGCGGTCGGCCTGTGAGTCGCGCCGCCGCCGGGGCTCGGCAGGGACACGTTCCGACCTCCACCGTGCGCGCCGAGCCGATCGGCACGCCGAGGCTGATGCTGGAGCCGCTGCTCCTCGAGCACGCCGAGCCGATGGCGCAGGCACTGGCCGATCCCCGGCTGCACACCTTCATAGGCGGCAGCCCGGCGAGCCCCGAACAGCTGCGGCTTCGTTATCGCACGCTGCTGGCCGGCTCGCCCGACGACGGAGTCTCCTGGTGCAACTGGGCGCTGCGGACTCGGTGCGACGACCGGATCGTCGGCACCGTGGGGGCGACCGTGTTCATCTCTCGACCTGGCCGGCCGACGGAGATGTCGTGGGTGCTCGGGATGCCGTGGCAGGGCAGAGGCCTGGCCAAGGAGGCCGCGCTCGCTCTGGCGGAGTGGCTGGCGCGGCAGGGTGTGCAGGTCTTGGAGGCCTGTATCCATCCCGATCACCACGCATCGGGTCGGGTGGCTGCCTCGGCAGGGATGCGACCGACGAACCGGGAGAGCGACGGTGAGATCGTGTGGCAGGCGGTCCTGTCCCCGCCGCCCGTCGTGCCGGCGGGGCGCCTGTCGTCGGAATGAGTCCGCGGCGGCCTGAGCCGCCGCCGTCTCGACGCCGCCTCCGCTCCATCGCTCCGCCGGCGGTCGGGCGCCGGTACGGTCCGGTGACGGGGCCGTCGCCCGTCCGCACGGCATGGACTCGCTTGATCGGAGTCCTCCTCGCCGCGATCGCGCCGCAGGTCCTAGGCGGCGTGGCCCGCTCGCTGCGGCAGCCGACGATGTCACGGTCCGGCCGCATCCGGCCGGATCGGGGCCGGCGGTGTCGGGGCAGGCGCGGTGTCGGGCACGAGCAGGCGTCGTCCGGATACCAGCGCCAGCGTTGCTTGGGCACCTGACAGGCATCAGCCGCGCTGCGGCGTCTTCCCCGCGTCGCGCACGGGCGGCAGACTCGCCACGGGCGCCCCGGCTGCCGCCCGGCGGCGAGTCGGGCGACTCGACAGGAGCCCGACGTCCGGGCAGGCTCTCGTGGAGCGTGGCGGCGGAGCGACTCGACGTGGTCGGTGACGGCCGCCCCGGCGGCAGCCGGCGGCCGAGAACCGGTCGTCGGCCCAGGATGAAGCGAAGGAGCGCATCGGTGACAACCACCGCGAAGGTGATCAGTTCGGTGATCGACGGCCAGGAGGCCGTGTCGGGCGGCGGCGAGTACGTGTCCCGGAACCCGTCGCGGCTCGACGACGTGGTGGCCACGGTGACCCTGGGCGGGCCGTCGACGCTCGCCGACGCCGCTCGGTCGGCCAAGCGCGCCCAGCGGGAATGGGCGGCCGTGCCGCCCCCGGTGCGTGGTCGCGTCATCGCGTCGTTCGGCAGGCTCGTCGAGGCGAACAAGCAGACGCTGGCGGAGCTGGTCACCCGCGAGATCGGCAAGCCGCTCGCCGAGGCGCTCGGCGAGGTGCAGGAGATCATCGACACGGCCGACTTCTTCCTCGGCGAGGGCAGGCGGCTCTACGGGCAGACGGTGCCCTCGGAGATGCCGGACAAGCAGCTCTTCACCTTCCGTGTCCCGGTGGGCGTGGCCGCGGTGATCACCGCGGGCAACTTCCCCGTCGCCGTGCCGTCCTGGTACCTCGTCCCGGCGTTGCTGTGCGGCAACGCGGTCGTGTGGAAGCCCGCCGAGTACGCCTCCGCCAGCGCGCGGGCCCTGGCGGAGCTGGCGTGGCGTGCGGGCGTCCCGGCAGGTGTGCTCAACCTCGTGTACGCCGACGGTGAGAACACCTTCGCCGGCCTGGAGCAGGCGCTGACGGAGGGCACGGTCAACAAGATCGGGTTCACCGGTTCGAGTGCCGTCGGCGTGAAGGTCGGCGAACTGGCGGGCAGGCACCTCCAGTCGGCCTGCCTGGAACTGGGCGGCAAGAACCCGATGGTCATCGCGCCCGACGCCGATCTCGACCTGGCCGTGGAGGGCGCGCTGTTCTCCGGCTTCGGTACCGCGGGTCAGCGCTGCACCTCGCTGGGCAGCGTCATCGCCCACGTCGACGTGCACGACGAGTTCGTCCGCAGGCTCACCGCAGCGGTCGAGAACGCGGTCGTCGGCGATCCCCGCGAGGACGTGCTCTACGGCCCCATGCTCGATCAGAAGTTCGCCGACAACTATGAGCGGATGCTGGGCTGGATCGCCGACCACCACACGGTGCTCGGCTCGACCGCGACCGGCCGGATCACCGACGCCGCCCCGCGTGCCGGATTCCTCGGCGACCACTCCGCCGGGCTCTTCTACCACCCGGTGCTGCTCGACGGGGTCCGGCCGGACGACCAGGTCTTCCTGGAGGAGACCTTCGGGCCGCTGGTCGGCGTCACCACCTATCGGACCCTGGACGAGGCACTGGAGCTGGCGGACCGGCCTGGCTACGGACTGTCCGCGAGCGTCTACACCACGGACCCGACGACCGCGTTCCGGTTCCGCGCGGGCATCGGCGCGGGCATGGTGAGCGTGAACAACTCGACCTCGGGCGCCGAGGCTCATCTGCCCTTCGGCGGCAACGGCCGATCCGGCAACGGCAGCAGGCAGTCCGGCATCTGGGTGCTGGACCAGTTCACTCGTTGGCAGTCGCTGAACTGGGACTTCTCCGGGAAGCTGCAGAAGGCTCAGATGGACGTCGCCACGATCGAGCCGGACCTGGACTTCCGTCTCTGATCGACCACCGGCTCGAACGGGGCGTCCGGCACTGACCGGGCGCCCCGGCTGTCGTCTGCCTCTCCGCCGGGTGGCGAGTCGATCGCCGTGATGTTCGGCGTACTCCCGGCCGAGGACCGTGCCGTAGGAGTTGCCGAATCTTCTTCTCGCCGAGCGCGGCACGGATCAGGTCCATGTCATGCGTGAGGCGACTCGGCGTCGGCGTTCGCGGCAGGTTCGGCGTCCTGCTCCACGCAGCTGGGGCCGTAGCGCTCGACGGCGGCCTGGTTATCTCGGCAGGCCCCTTCGGAGTCGAGTACGGCGCCCACCGGGGGCGCGACGTCGGCATCGCGGATCGGGGTGCTCGTGCCGTAGCCCCGTGCGTCGAAGGTGATCACGTCGCACCACTCGGTGCGCTCGGCGAGCCCGTCGCGCCCGTCCGGCCGAGCAGGAGCGGCAGGGCGGGGCGGGACCGCCGGGGTGGAAGAGGATCGTGCCGCGCCGCTCCGCGGGCTGTCGTGCCGGGAGGCGGCGAGGCCGAGCGTGATCCGTCCGTCGTCGTCGGGACGGGCGTGGTGGACCGGGACGTCGAGCGTGGTGCACCGCACCTCGGGCGACTCGGCGCAGGCGCGCCAGTCCAGATTCCCGTCGGCGGGGCGCCTCGGTGACGGGAGCCGTCATCGCGAGTGCCTGCGCGGCGGCGTCGGACCGCGCACCGGGCGCGGGGGCTCCGCACGACGCGACCAGGAGGAACGCGGCGAACGGCCTGCCGAGCAGAGGTCTGCCCGACGCCGGGGAGCATGAGGTCGCCCCTGTCGTCCGACGACACCGGCCGCATCGACGCCTGCCTTACGCTCTTCCCCCTGCCTGCCTGCCTGCCTGCCTGCCCGCGGCCGAGGGCATGGCAGGCAGGGGGTGCGGTCCGCTCCGGAAGCGGCTCACCGCAGTGATCCCGCGATGTCACCCGCCGCCAGCAGGAGCACGGCGACGGGGATCAGCCGGGTGAGCGGCACACGGTAGCTGCCCCGGCCGTCCTGTTCCACGAGGCCGACACCCGTGAGGGTGCGCAGGTGGTGGTAGAACTGGCCGGTCGAGTTCAGCCCCGCGCTCTCCTGAAGTTCCGCCGCCGTGGCCGAGGACGCCAGCAGCCGTCGGACGATGGCGGCCCGGCCGGGATGTCCCAGCGCGCTGAGCACCCCCGCCGCAGGCGGCAGGGGCAACGACATGACGCCCTCGGCGCTCAGGGTGATCTGCCAGCGCACGCCGCCCGCCCAGTCGGTCTCACCCTGGTAGCCGATCACGCCTCGGCCCGCGGGCGGAGGTCCGTCGTCACCCGTCGACACGTCGTCCGACGGTGGGGGCGCGGTGGTCTGGCCGCCACCCTCCGCCGGGCCAGGCGGAGCCGTCGCCGCCGACGACGCGGCCTCGGACAGCTCGGCCTCCAGCCGGAGGACTCTCGTCTCCAGTTCGGCCACGCGCTGTTCGATGTCGTTCATCGTGTCATTCTGCGCCAACCACTTCGCGCAGTCGCTCGGCCGCCTCCGGGTCCCGCAGAACGTCGTAGATCAGCATCTGGTGACCGCCCGCGAGTCCCGCCGCCCAGTCCTCCATGGACATGCCGGTGATCACGAAGGTGAGGGAGGAGAGCGTGCCGTCCGGGTGACGCAGCATCCAGCTGTCGGAGAGCTGTCCGGGGAAGCTGCCGCCCTTGGCGGTCACGCCCTCCAACGAGGTCCAGTCGAGATGCCCGCCCGCGACCTCGGCGGCCCGCGGGTCGCCGAGCCCGTCGTCGACCAGTCGGCGATGCAGTTCCTCGATGTGGCGGGGTTCGACGCGCCCGACCTCGTCGGCCCAGGCGACCTGCGTGTCCCAGTCCGGCAGCTGCTGCTCGAGCACGGTCGAGTGGAACTCCTCGTCGGTGAGGTAGCGCTCGGCCAGCGCGTCATCGCCCTCGCCCGCCAGCTCGGGCATGAGCAGTGCGACGGCGGCGCCGAGGAAGTTGGGGAGCTCGGTGGGCTCCCAGCCGATGCGGGCGGCGGCGTCGAGCATTCGCTGATCGCCGAGGTGGTCGCGGAGCAGGTCGGTGCCCGCGTTGTCACTGAACTTGATCATCGAGTGGACGACGTCGTCGATGGGGACCTCCTGTTCCTTGTCGGCCGGATCGATGCCCAGCTCCTCGAGGGCGGCCGGATGCGCACCGCCGTCGGTGCCCTCCATGTAGTAGGCCTCCCACTCGCCGAGTGTGACCGTCGACGCCGGGTCGATCTCGCCCTCGGCCACGGCCAGCGAGTACGCGGCCAGGTGCAGGATCTTGCGCGTCGAGGCGAACGGCTTCGGCTCGTCGGCCCCGAGCGACCAGGTGGTCCCGCGCCCGTCGTCGAAGACGAGGCCTGCGGAGTCGCGATTCTCGGCGAGATAGGCCCACCAGTCGAGTTCCTCGCCCGGCACGGGCGCCGTCGAGGACGTCGATGCCGCCGTCGACACCTCGGTGTCCGCGGGCGGCGTGCTCGCCGAACTCGCGCCGCACCCGGTGCCGACGAGCAGCAGACCGGACAGCAGTAACGGTTGCCATCGCATGAACGGATCTCCAGATGTTCGGAATTACGGAATTCTGGAAGAGTAGCAGGCGATTCGGTCTTCTGGGTCACGGCCGCGGCATCGGCGGGATGTCGGCTCGTGGGGACGCGGTGGTCACCGGGCGGACGGTGTGCCTCGGGCGACCTGCGCGGACGTTCCGACAGACGCGGCCCGGCGCGGGACTTCCGACAGGCGGGTGCCCGGCCGCCGGGCGGCGGCCGGCTGGCGAAGACGCCCGCCGAGGCGGTGAGGGCACGGTGTCCTCGGACATCGGATGCAGCCGGCAGCACGGTGCCGCCGTCCCCGGCGGTCGGCCGTTCGGCCCCGCATCCGGGAACGCGCGGGACGGCGGCGGCCCCGACACACGTCGGCGTCCTGCCCGCGCTGCGCATCGTGGTCGCGCGACGGGCGAGGGCCGCCGTCCTGCCATCCGTGGGCGAGACCGGAGAACGGCCGTCGACCGGCCCCGTGCCGCCTGCCGACCGAGGAGCGTCCGCGACGGGCCGCTCAGCAGGCGGGGAAGCGGCGCCGCATCCGGCGAAGCTGCCCCTGAAGGTACGGCCGGGCGCGGCGCTGGCCGCCGCGCTCGGCCACGGCCTGCGCGAAGGCGGTCAAGGCACGCAGCACCCGTCCGGCGTCGGGCCGCCAGCCGCGCTGCTCGCAGTCGGCCAGCCAGTCCACCGGACTGATGTGGCCCCTGCTGCGATTACAGCGTCCGCAGGCCGCCACCTCGTTCTCCAGCCACGAGGGGCCGCCCTTGACCCTCGGCACCAGGTGGTCCGTGGTGGGAAGTCGAATCGAGGAGAACTCCCGACCACACCAGATACAGGTCGGTCCGTCGCGATCCAACACGGAGCGCAGTCGGTCGGCCCGATTGGACTGGCGAAGCCGTGTCGTCATGTCGACATCCTCCCGACGACCTCTGCCGACGGAGAACCGCTCCCGCACACTGCGATGTCGCCGAGACCGGCCGCAGGAACCGCCCTTGCGCGTCGTGGTCATGACGACCCCGGTCCCTTCCCTGCCGTGACACGTCCCACCCACAGGCGGTCCCGTGCCCGGGTCGCCGCCACCAGCCGTTGCCGCGTCGCCTGTTCGGCGCGTTCGCGTCGGACCCCGTCGTCCAGACCGACGTCGCCGACCGTGATGAGAGCCCTGAACACCGCGGAGAACTCCAGGCCCTTCGCCCGGAGAACCGTTCCGACCTTGACCGTGCCGGTCTGAGCGCCGTCGTGGTCGTCCAGGCGCGAGACGGCGACTCCCGCATCCGCCGGCGCGCGGAACATCCGTCGAGTCTCGGCGTTGGTGGTCGCCAGCACGGCGACGTCGCCGGTCTCGTCGACGGGCACCGCGCGCACGGCCGCGACCAGGCCGGCGTCGAAGTCCTCATCGGATCCGGTCCACTGGTCGACCCGGCCGCCGGGATGTGCGACCACGGCGTCACGCAGTGCGATGCCCGCCGCACCGTCGAGGTCGTCGACCTGATCGACGGCGTCAAGCCTCCTGGCGTATCGGATGATCTCGGCCGAGTTGCGGTAGTCGGTGCGCAGGATCTCGCCGCGGCCCCGCACTGGGATGCCCGCGTCGGACAGTGGCCACCCGCCCGGATGGACCTGCTGCTGTCCGTCGCCGACCCGGAGCAGGCCGTCGGGCCGGTCGTCGACGAGGCCGTGCAGCAGGCGCAGCCGCAGCAGCACCACGTCGGGGACCTCGTCGACGACCACGGCCGAGTACGACCGCCCGGGTGGTCGTCGTCGGATCTCCTCGTGCGGGGCCGCGAGCAGGTCGTTGTCGTCGTAGACCCCGCGATCGCGAAGGTTGTGCTGGTACCGCTCGTACAGAGCCCAGACCAGCGCGCGCTGGTCCACGGTGAGTGCCACACGCCTGCCCCGTCGGTGCACTCCCCGGTACTGCGCGAACGAGGTGAGGCCCCGCCCTTTGATCACTCGGTCGATCTCGGTCCGCCAGTAGTCATACGGGGTCAGTGCCTGGAGATCCTCGGTCCGATGACGTCGCCAGGCCGACGCGAAGCAGTTTCGGACGGCCCGCCGGTCCACCGTCAGCGGCCGTCCCCGCTCGGCGAGGAGCCCCCGCGTCCAGCGATGGAGGCCGACGAACTCGACGCGGTCGGCCACCTCCGGTGCCAACCGCTGGCAGGAACGCTGATGGACCGCGGGCGGCGAACGAACGAAGGTGGTGAAGAGCAGCCTGTCCGAGGACCTGCGAGCCATCCTGGCGAGTCGGTGCAGGGCGACCACCGTCTTCCCGGTGCCCGCCGGGCCGCTGATGCGCGCCGGCCCGGAGTGGATCCCTTCGACGAGGTCGGTCTGTCGCGAGTCCAGGAAGGCGATCCGGGAGACGAAGGCCCCGGAGACGGCCCGGTCGCGGGCCGCCCCGCGCACGGTGTCCTCATCGAACAGCGGACTCGTCTCGGTCGACGACGTGTCCTCGTCGATCGCCACGAGATCGTGGTCCGGAAGCCGCCGGGCCGCCGCCTCGGCGACGCGCGCGGCCTCCGCTCGTCGCAGGCGAGGCGAGTCCGTGCGCACGAGCCGGTCCAGGGTCCGTTCGTCGAAGTGGAGCAGCGCGCCGGTCGAGCGGCCGTGACCACCCGCGTTCGCCGCCGCGATCGAGACGAGCCGCGCCGTCGCACCCGCGTGGCTGCGGTCGCCACTCAGCGGGGTGTCCGCCAACGCCTCCGCCGCAGGGCGCGCCACGGCGGCCGGCTCACGGGCGGACCGGGGGGCGAGCTCCGGGGGCGCCCCCTCTCCACCGGGGCGGGCGGCGCTCGAGGCAGCGTGCGAGCCGGGGTCGGGATCTTGGGTGTGTTCGGGGGCGAAGACTCCGGCCGGGCCGATGAACAGCGCGTCACCGCGGTCCGGCGTCCGCCGTCTCGGCAGCAGGAGGCGCCAGCCGAGCGGGTACCTCGTGAGGAAGACGCTCGGCACCCGACGTCGCCAGGCGGGTCTGGGTGGATGACGGGCGCTCGACTCGGCGAGCCGGGCCATGAGTCGTCGCAGCGCAGCGTCCTGTGTACCGCCCGCCAATCGGATCACCCCCGCGTCCAGCGTGTGCCCGGTGCCGACCGTAGCGCCGAGGGTGAGCGAAATCGATCAACATCGGCGGCCTCACTCTTGTGGTGACGCGAGCCGACCCGTTGGGCGGGCGGGGTGATTACTAACTGTTATGTTGAGTCCGCTATTTTTCACTCTATAGTGTCAGTGCTGATCAAAGGAAATACTGGATCAGTCGCCCGCTCCACCGCCTCCGAGGCGGTGACAAGGCCCGATCCTCCTCGAACCGCGTCGAAGACATCGGCGGTCTCTCGCGTCGCCGAGCACACCCCGGCCCGGGCGCCCGTTGACTCGGATACGCACCGGTGGCCTCGACGTCTCCCGTCATGTCGTCGACTCGTCCGACCCGGCGGCACCGCCCACGCGATCGCTCGGGCCGGTCAGTGCCCGTCCGGGCTTCGGGTTGAGCACGCGGCTCTCGCCCACCGCCAGGTCCCACAGCATCTCCCTGGGGTGGGCCGCGTCGTCCCAGGCGGCACGGAGGCGATCGATGGGCTCGCACACCGGCTCACTGCTCAACGCGAAGGTCCCCCAGTGCATGGTGGCCATCCGACGTGCGCCGAGGTCGTCGAACGCCTGCACCGCCTCCTCCGGGTTCAGATGCGCATGCCGGGACAGCCACTGCGGTGAGTAGGCGCCGATGGGCAGCATGGCCACGTCGAGATCGGGATGGCGCCTGCCGATCTCGGCGAACCAGTGGCCGTACCCGGAATCGCCCGCGTGGTAGAGACGATGCCCGGCAGGTTCCTCGATCACCCAGCCGCCCCAAAGCGTGCGACACGTGTCGAAGAACAGCCGACGACTCCAGTGGTGTGCCGGAACGAACTCGAACCGCAGCCCGCCGACCTCGACGGACTCCCACCAGTCCAACTCGACGACCGTCCGGAAGCCGCGCCGCATGAACCAGCCGCGAAGTCCGGCGGGGACCAGCATCGGCGTGTCCCTCGGCAGCCTGCGCAGCGTCGGCATGTCCAGGTGGTCGTAGTGGTTGTGGCTGATCACGACCGCGTCCACCCGAGGAAGCTGCGACCAGTCCAGCCCGGCGGGCGTGAGCCGAGGCGCCACGCCGGGAATCCGCGTCGACCACACGGGATCGGCCAGCACGCACGCCCCGCCGATGCGCAGAACGAACCCCGCATGCCCCACCCAGGTGACACTCGCCGCGCCCGCCTCGATGGCGGGCAGGCCGGTACGCAGCACGGGAACGCGGTCTCGGGCGCGCGCGGGCGTGCGCAGTCCGCCGGAGAGGAGCAGCCGGAGCATGTCCTTCGTGCCGGGAGGCGGCGAGGTCACCCGGTCGGCGAACGACCGGAACGCACGTCGAGACGCGGGCTCCGCCGCAGTGCTCTTGATCATGGTCATCAGCCTCACACGGCCAGGGACGTCGTCCATCAGGGGCGACCCGGTGTTCCCCCTCATCGTCGACCCTGATCTCCCGGAGCGCAGGGCCATGCCGACGTCACCGGGGTCTCACGGCTGACCGTCGACGGCGAGGCCCGACCAGGATGGCAGCGTCACGGACGGCGGCTCTTCGACGACCGCCCGGTCCGTAGCCGCCCCGTGCACCGATTCCGCCTGCCCGCCTCCGTAGCATCCTCGGAGTGCTCAACCCCATCCACCTGCGGACCTTGCAGGAGTGTGTGCGCACCGGCTCGTTCGCCGAGGCGGCGCGCGCACTGGGCTACACCGCCTCGGCGGTGTCCCAGCAGATGATGCTGCTGGAACGGGCCGTCGGTGCCCCGCTCTTCGAACGGTCCGCGAGATCGGTGCGCAGCACCGCCGTCGGGGATCTGCTGGCCGTACGCAGCCGTGACGCGCTCGGCGCACTTCATCAGCTCGAACGTGAGGTACGGGCGATGGTCGTCGGCGATCGAGGCAGGTTGCGGCTCGGCAGCTTCGCCACGGCCAACGCGCGGGTCCTGCCCGCCGCGTTGGCCGCCGTCGTCGCCGACCGTCCCGGCGCCGAGGTGCATCTGGACGAGGGCGAACCGGACGAGGTGCTCGGCGGGGTCCTGGACGCCACCCTCGACGCGGCGGTGGTCTTCGAATACGACCTGGACCCTCGCTCATGGCCGGTGGAGTTGTCGCGCGTCGAGTTGTTCGCCGAGGCCCTCGTTCTCGCGGTGCCCGCCGACCACCGGCTGGCCGAGCAGACGGAGATCGGCATCGGCGAACTCGCCGACGACGCCTGGATCTGCACCCGGGAGGACACCGCCGGTGCGCGGGCATTGACCCGACTCGCCGCCTCGGCGAACTTCGTGCCCAGGATCGTGTGTCGGAGCAACGACTACGGGGTCGTCCGGGATCTCGTCGCGCGCGGACTGGGCGTCGCGCTGCTGCCGGGGCTGGCCATCGAGGACGAGTCGCTGCGGGTGCTGCGGCTCGTCGGCTGGCAGCCGTGCCGTCGGGTGCTGGTGCTGTTCCGGCCGGGCAACACCAACCCGTTGCTGCCGCTCGCGTTGGAACGGCTGGCGCGGGCGAGCACGGAGCTGCCCTGCGCCGTGTTGCACGAGGCGCGGCCCTGATCTCCTCGGCAGCGCGGACGTCGCACGGTCGTTCGTGGTGGTCGCAGGTCGCCGCGGGTGTGGTGGCCTCGACGCGCGGCGCAGGCGCCTCGCGATCGCCGCGCCGTTCGCAGCCTAGGGCGTGGTGGCGCCTGGAACCGCCGCGCGCCGGGAGGATCGACACCGCCCGATCTCCGGCGTTGCCCGCCGGACGAGGGCGGCGGGGCCGCCGATCGGCGCTGCCTGCTGACGGCCTGACCGATCGGCGTGTTCGGAGGTGGGCACGACGAGGTGCGTCACCGGAGGGGCCGGTCGTCGCGTCCGACCGATCCGGTGAGTGCGTGCTGTCGAACGTCGTCCCGGCCACGGCCACTCCCTCTCTCCGACTCGCGGCCACCGGGCGGCTCGGCGACGAGCAGCCCACGGCGGGGTGCGTACCGGCCGTGAAGGACTCCTGCGGCTGAGGACCACCGATTGATCCGCTGCGGCCCTTGGCCCGCATCGCCTGCGACGACCATGCTGAAGGGGCAGGTGCCCGCTGAGCGGACGCCTGGTGGTGGGCAATCCGGCCTGGCCTGGCGAGGGGTGCGTGTGACGAAGAACCCGGTGGACGAGTACTTCCTGACCGAGATCGCGGGGCTCTCCGCAGCCGACGCCGTCGACCCGGACGCGCCGCTCCCCGGCTACGCGGGGATGACGGGGGCTCGCCTGCTCAGCCTCTTCGACGCGCAGGCGGGCAGCCGACATCTCGATCTCGCCGCCCGTGCCCTCGGCGCGGCGGGGCAGGGCTTCTACAGCATCGGCTCGTCCGGTCACGAGGGCAACGCCGCGGTGGCCGCCGCCCTGCGGCCCACCGACCCGGCGCTGCTGCACTATCGTTCCGGCGCCTTCTACCTGCAGCGGGCCGCACAGGTGCCGGGACAGCGGCCGCTGCGTGACGTGCTGCTCGGAGTGGTGGCGGCCGCCGAGGAGCCGATCTCGGGAGGCAGACACAAGGTCTTCGGCAATCGAGATCTCGACATCATCCCGCAGACGTCCACGATCGCCTCGCATCTGCCCCGAGCCGTGGGCCTGGCCTTCGCGTTGGAGCGGGCGGGGAGCCTCGGCGTCTCGACCGGCCGGCCGTCGGACGCGGTGGTCGTCTGCAGCCTCGGCGACGCATCGGCCAACCACTCGACGGCCACCGGGGCGATCAACGCCGCGATGCACTGCGTCTACCAGGGCGTACCGCTGCCGCTGCTGTTCGTCTGCGAGGACAACGGCATCGGGATCAGCGTCCGCACTCCGACGGGCTGGATCGGCCGGAGCCATCGCGACCGGCCGGGGATCGACTACCTGGAGGCCGACGGGTCCGATCTGCCCGCCGCGCTCGAGGTCGCCAGGACCGCCGTCGACCGGGTACGCAGCGAGCGGCGACCGGTCTTCCTGCGGCTGTCGACGGTGCGGTTGATGGGCCACGCGGGCTCGGACCTGGAATCGGGATACCGCAGCAGGGCGGAGATCCTCGCCGACTATGCCCGCGACCCGGTGACGAGCACGGCACGGCTGTTGGTGACCACGGGGGTCGCCACGCCCGGCAGGCTCGTCGACCGTTATGAGGAGCTGCGCGCCGAGGTCGCGGCGATCGCGGCGGAGGTGGTCGCCCTGCCGAAGCTGACCTCGGCTGCCGAGATCGTCCGCCCCCTGGCCCTGTCCGGCGGGGCGGCGACGGCGCGGCAGGCGGCGACCTCGGCGCCGATCGCTCGCCGTGCCGAGTCGTTTCCCGACGGGCTGCCGGAGTCCGAAGGCCCGCTCACCCTCGCCCAGTCCGTCAACCGGTCCCTGGGCGACCTGCTCGCCGCCGACGACGGCGTTCTGGTCTTCGGCGAGGATGTCGGGCGCAAGGGCGGCGTCTACGGCGTCACGAAGGGGCTGCGCAGACGTTTCGGCCGGCTGCGGGTGTTCGACACACTGCTGGACGAGCAGAGCGTGCTGGGCACCGCCCTGGGCGCCGGCCTCGCGGGGCTGCTGCCGATCCCGGAGATCCAGTACCTCGCGTACCTGCACAACGCCGCCGACCAGATCCGTGGCGAGGCGGCGACGCTGCGGTTCTTCTCCGCGGGGCAGTACCGCAATCCGATGGTCGTCCGGGTGGCGGGCTACGGATATCAGAAGGGGTTCGGGGGGCACTTCCACAATGACAACGGAGTGGCCGCGCTTCGAGACATCCCCGGTCTCGTGGTCGCCTCGCCGTCCCGTCCGGATGACGCCGCCGCGATGCTGCGTACCTGTGTCGCGGCGGCTCGCATCGACGGAGCGGTGTGCGTCTTCCTGGAACCGATCGCGCTCTACCACACCCGTGACCTGCATGAGGACGGCGACGGCGCCTGGGCGGCACCGTATCCGACACCGCGGGATGCCGCCGGGCATGTGCCGATCGGGCGTGCGCGCCGCTACGGCGACGGGCCGGACCTCACCCTGATCAGCTTCGGCAACGGGGTGCGGATGAGCCTGCGGGTGGCGCATCGACTGGCGGAACAGGGTGTCGGGGCCCGAGTGGTGGATCTGCGCTGGCTGGCACCGCTGCCGGTGTCGGACCTGGTCAGCGAGGCCCAGGCCACCGGACGGGTGCTGGTGGTGGACGAGACGCGGCGCAGCGGAGGCGTGTCCGAAGGCGTGGTCACCGCGCTCGTCGACCATGGCTTCGCCGGGCGGATTCGGCGCGTCACCAGCGAGGACAGCTTCATCCCGTTGGGCAGGGCCGCCGAGGAGGTCCTGCTGGACGAGGCGACCGTCGAAGCCGCCGCGCTGGGGTTGCTGGCCTGAGCGTTCAGGATGACCGAGGAACGGACGGCCGCCGACGAGCACTCGAATGAGCAGGGCAGGGCGGTCCGACTTCGACCGGGCTCGGATGCTCGGCGTCGGGCGGTCCACGTCGACGACGACCCGGCCGTGCCGATCACAGGTGGCGAGGCGTCCGCGTCCCGGTGTCCTTCGGCTCTGGCTCGCCAGGACGGAGCCCGGCGTGTCCGCCGAGTTCGCCGACGGCGCGGACTGTCGGACGATCGGTGCTGAGGGGAAGTCGACGAACCGCGACGGATTCGTGGGCTCCGCGCCGGTACGTCGCTCGTGCAGGCATGTCCGTCCGGCACCGCGCTGGTTCACGTGGTCGACGTCGCAGGCCGCCCCCGCCGTCTGAAAGGTCGGCCTGCGGCGGATCGTCCTGCGGTTCGGTGATCAGCATGATCAGCGCGCGACGGTCGCGACGCCCCGGCGGGGAGCCGATCACGCGGCCGTTCGGCGGTGGCCGGCATCGTGGGACGTGCTGGATCACGGGGCGACGGCTCGGCGGCCGGGTGGCGACAAGCCCACGACCATCAGTCGCTCCTGCTCCCGGCCGGGCCGGCGTCGTCACCGGTGAGGCGGACTCGCTGATCAGCCGATCTCGTCGACGGAGACTGCGCCCGCGGGGGTCTTGCCGTCCGTGGTCGGGGCGTCGTGGCGGCCCGCTTCGTGGTCGCGTCGAGCGGCGTCGGCTCGCCGACCACCCCCGCCGCCGGGCATCGGCGACGAGGAGGCGGGCTCGACTCGATCGAGGTCGGACGAGACCCGAAGCCGGCGAGATCGGCGTCGCGCCGCCCCCGTAGGCGCGCGGCCTCGTCGGCCGACGGCGTCGTCGATGCGGTGACCGCGGGATGGACGGAGATCCACTCGATCGATATCTTGCGATTGTCGAACACCCGTTCGATCATCGAATCATGTCAGAACAGAGTGCGTACCCGGCCCGATTCCTTCCCCAGTCCCGATACGGTTCTCCGGCCGAGGCCGCCGAACCGGCCCGGTGTCACACCTGGGCCGGACGCCTGCATCGTGCGCGGTGCAGGCTCGTCTCGGCCCTGCGAACGGGGTTGCGGTACCTCGCTCACCAGCTGCCGGCAGCGATGCGCCCGCCGCCGTCGGCCCGCCACCCCGACGATCCGCCCGCCGTCGGGCTGCGATCTCACCCCCTGTTGCCCTTCGCTCGTCGGATGGCGGTGCGGGGCGAGGAGTGCCGGCCGGGCGGGCTGCTGCTCGAGGAGCAGACCGATGCCGACGAGACGAGTCAGGCGACGCGGGAGTGGGCGGCGCGTCGCGCTCTGAGCGGGGCACCGGGATCGGCGGTGGCGGACGTCGAGGAGTACCCGCATCCGTGCCACGAGGTCTTCGTCCGACACCGCACGTCGCGGCCTTCCACGGCGCGGCCAGACGACACGGTCGAGCCAGGGGACACGGCGCGGCCAGGGCCGAGCACCGCGGTCCTCGTGCGAGGTGACTCCGCACCGCCTGCCTGCTCCGGCACAGCTCGGGGAGCCCGGCCCGCGCCGAGCCCGCCTGTGTCAGGCGACGCCGTGCCTGCTCTCGGTGTGTGGGCGGGTGCCGTGCCCGCCCTCCGAGCGCCGACTCGTGCCCTGCCGTACGCGCCGAGCACATCCTGGGACGGCCGTCCGCCGTGTCCTCATCGTCGATGCGGCGCCGACCCTGATCGATGCCGGATCTCTCCAGCACCGGGGGCCTGCATCCGCCGACCACGCCCTTCGCGGGCCTGCCGAGACCGGCGGAGGTCGAGAAGCCGTGTGCTCCCGGCGGCGAAGGCCGTGGGAGTGCCACTTCACGGCTGCCTGCGAGCGGAGAGCCACACCTCGATCGTGAAGCGCGATCGCCCCGTACCGGCGGCCGTGTCGTCGGCCGAGTGGGATCGGACCGCATGTCGGCCGGTCAGAACTCAGGCGTCCGGGTCGTGGGCTCGGAATGCCGGGCTGCCTGAAGATCGGCTTCCCGACCGCGGACCGGGACCACCGCCCGGCTGCCGTCGGGAGCGGTCACGACGGCGACCTTGGCGTCATAGTGCGAGGCGAGCAGTGACTCGGTCAGGACATCCCGCGAGGTGCCGTCCGCCACCACCCGACCGTGATTCAACAGCAGTAGTCGCGTGGAGTACTGGCCGGCGAGGGTGAGATCGTGCAGTGTGCTGACGACGGTGACCCCGTCTTCGACGCGAAGCCTATCCACGAGTTCCAGAAGCGCCTGTGCATGGCCGACGTCGAGACCCGTGGTCGGCTCGTCCAGCAGGAGCAGACGGGGCTGTTGCGCCAGCACCCTGGCCAGCACGGCGCGTTGCCGTTCACCGCCCGAGAGGGTCCGCAGCTCGCGATCAGCCAACGCGACGAGATCCAGCCTGATGAGCACGTCGCCCACCACGGCGAGGTCTCGCCGGCCCTCTCGGCCGAGGGCGGGCAGATACGGGGCACGGCCCAGCAGCACGTAGTCGGTGACGGAGATCCCCGGCGGAATCTGCGGGATCTGCGGTGAGTAGCCGATCGCCCTCGCTCGTTGACGGTTGGTCATCGACAGCAGCGCTCGTCCTTCGACACGTACCACGCCTTGATGAGCCACCAGGCCGGCCACGGCCTTGAGGAAGGTGGACTTGCCCGCTCCATTCGGGCCGATCACGCCCAGCCACGCGCCCTCGTCGACGGTGGTGACCACGTCGGTCAGCACCGGTCCGGTCCGGTATCCGACAGTCAGGCCGGCGACGCTCAGCGCCGTCATCCTCGGCTCCTCATGCGCAGTATGACGGCGAAGAACGGTGCGCCGGCGAAGGCGGTGATCACCCCGATCGGCAGCTCGGCGGGAGCGATCACCGTCCGAGCCACCATGTCGGCCGCCGTCAGGAACGCGGCGCCGCCCAACAGAGAGAGGGGTACCACCACTCGATAGCTGCTCGCCACGATCAACCGGACCAGATGCGGCACCACGATGCCGACGAATCCGATCAGTCCCGCCACCGACACGGCGGCAGCGGTCGCCAACGAGGCGGCGATCAGGACGGCCAGCCGCACCCGACCGGGTCGCACGCCGAGGGCGGCGGCCTCCTCGTCGCCGACGCCGAGGAGGTCGAGCAGCCGTCCGCAGGCGCACAGCACCGCCGAACAGGCCACCACGTACGGCAGGACCAGCAGCACGTCGTGCCAGCCGGTCGTGTTGACCCCACCGAGAACCCAGGCATAGATCCGTCGCAGATCCTCGGTGTGCAGCTGCTGCACCAGGGTCTGTCCCGCTGTCAGGAAGGAGGCGACCGCCACACCGGCGAGAACGAGTGTCGCCGATCCGGCCGAAGCCGACCGACCTAACAACCAGGCCAGCCCGACGCCGCCCAGCGATCCGATGAACGCCGCGAACTGGACGGGACCGACGATCCAGTCGGCGGTGCCCGGAAGGACGGTCAGGGCGAGCGTGGCGCCGAGCCCCGCGCCTGCTGCCGCTCCGAGCAGGTATGGGTCGGCCAAGGGGTTGCGGAAGACCCCCTGGAATGCGGCGCCCGCCGAGGCGAGGGCCGCCCCGACCAGGCAGGCGAGCACGACTCTCGGGACTCGCAACTGCCAGAGGATGGCGGCCTCCCGCTCCGACAGCGGGGAGACCCCGCCCGTGAGCTGCGCGCCGATCTCGGCCAGCACTCGCGTCGGACCGAGATCGACGGCCCCGATCAGCACGGAGACCGTGACCACCGCCAGGAGCGCGGCCGTGGAGCCGAGGAGATGCCGGAGCCGCAGTCGGGTGGGGCGGGGCAGCACGGCGACAGGAGGAGCGACCGGGTCGATGGAGACGGTCCGGACGCCCCGATGAGGATCGGAGTTGCTCACGGCTGGTTCGGGGCTCCTTCTCGGCATACAGGCAGGCCCGGTTGATCGGAGGCTGAGAGACGGTAGGTGGTGGGTGATTCGACGTCCTGGTCGGAACACGTCGGAGCGTGGGGCCGATCGGTGGCGGCGTCCCCGAGGTGAGAGGTCTGACGGGCGATCGGGGCGCCGGAGCCGGTGACGGCGATTGAGGCTTCGGTCCACGGTGCGCCGCCCCGCACGTCACGTCGTCGAGACCGCCGGTGCAGGCGATGACGCCGCCTGGGCCGGACGGCGGGCACCGCCTCTGGTGTTCACCATTCTGCTGAGCGGTGCGCACCGGTCCGACTGCCCGCAGCATCGACGCGAGTTCGCGGGCGGTGCGCGCGATCACGACACCGGCCGTGGCCTACCGATCATGGTCCAGGCGCAAGCCGGCGAGGCCTCGTCCCGGTACCGCGCGGGGTCAGCCTGTCTGGTCCGTGGAGGTGGCGCCGTCGGCGACGGCTTCGACGAACTCCACGACTCGCGGTCCCCAGCGGGAGGCGAGGTCGTCGTCGAGCGGGACGACGGTGCCGGTCTGTACGGCGGTCATCGTCTCCCAGCCGGGGCGTTCCGCGATCGTCTCGGCGGACTGTCCGCAGCACACGACGTCGGCCAGGAAGATGACGTCGGGGTTGCTTTCGACGATGAACTCGTTCGCGAGCTGCGGGTAGTCGCCGCCTGCGGGTGCCTCATCGGCGATGTTGGTCATGCCGAACAGGCCGTAGACCTGGCCGATGAAGGTCGTCGACCCGACGCTGTAGAGGTCTTCGCTGACCTCGTGGTAAAAGCTCAGGCCTTCGGGGACGTCGGCGTCGGCGACGATCTCGTCGATCCTGGTCTCCAGGTCCGTGGCGAGGTCACGAGCGGCTTCGGCGTGTCCGGTGGCTTCGCCAAGGGCCTCGATCTGAGCGTAGGTGCCTGCGAGGTCTTCGGCGGCGGGCAGCAGCAGCACCGGCACGCCGACGGCCGTCATGCCCTCGACCAGACCCTCGGCGTCGTTCGCGGCGACCACCAGATCCGGGTGGTGATCGGCGACGGCCTCGGGACTCGGGGAGAATCCGGAGAGATCACTGGTCGGCGCCTCCGGCGGGTAGTCGGAGTTGTCGTCGACGGCGACGACCTGATCCCCCGCTCCGATGGCGAAGAGCATCTCGGTGGCGCTGGGGCTGAGGGAGACGATCTGCGTGGGCCGGTCCTCGATGGTGACCGGCTCGGCGCCCGCGATGGAGACCTGCACTGGGAAGTCGCCGTCGACCTGCCCGGCGGCGTCCGAGGGCTCTTCACGGCTCGCGCAGCCCGCGAGCCCCAGCACCCCCACCAGCGCCGTGAGCAGCAGCGCGGCCGAATCGCGCCGCCTGTGTCGG
The DNA here is from genome assembly GCF_002234535.1 of Actinoalloteichus hoggarensis. Taxonomy (NCBI): domain Bacteria; kingdom Bacillati; phylum Actinomycetota; class Actinomycetes; order Pseudonocardiales; family Pseudonocardiaceae; genus Actinoalloteichus; species Actinoalloteichus hoggarensis. The sequence goes on along the minus strand of NZ_CP022521.1, from coordinate 4,478,063 downwards.
ACGGTGGTGCCGGACGGGGCCTGCGGGTTCGTGTTGATCACAGCGGTTCCTCGTGCTCGGGCCGACGTCGGGTGGACGGCGATCCGCGAGGACCGTGGGAGACGGTGACCTGGTGGACACGTGAACCCCTGCGTCGGGAGTGTTGGCGTCGCGCTCCGTCGGTCGACCTGGCTCGTCCCCGAGACGGGGCATTACAGTTGCGGCACAGCGCCGGACTCGCACCGGACTTCGGCCTTCGGAGGCGCCCGCAGGCGGTTGACCTGCCGGCGAGCGGACCCTACCAGGAGAAACGCGGATCGCGGCGGCGCGCGGTAGCCTGGCCGCAGGCGCGGGGGCAACGGCTGATCCGTGGTATCGGTTCAGTACGTGAAAGCGTTACCATACATGGCGAGGATCACTTTCGAGGGTCTCGTAATTTTTCACATGGCTGTTACAGTCCCATGTACTGATCGCCCATCCCAGGTTACGGGCGCATTAACCGCGGGCCACCGTCGTCCCGACCACCCACCACCGGCTTGATGTCAAGCCGACAGGACGACGAGGGAGGTCTGTTCGTGATCTTCTCCGCCATCCCGGGCCCGCAGGGCCTGTACCACCCGGACGATGAGCGCGACTCGTGCGGCGTGGCGATGGTCGCCGATGTCAAGGGACGTCGATCCCATGACATCGTGCGCGATGCGCTCATCGCGTTGGCGAATCTCGATCACCGGGGCGCCGCGGGCGCGGAGCCCAGCAGCGGTGACGGCGCGGGCATCCTGCTCCAGCTGCCCGATCGGCTGCTTCGTGCGGAGAGTGGTCTGCGACTTCCCGAGCCCGCTGCCGACGGCGCGCAGCGTTATGTCGCGGGGATGGCCTTCCTGCCGGTCGACGAGGCGGACCGTGCCGCGGCGCAGGCCATGGTGGCTCAGCTGGCGTCCGAGGAGGGTCTGCGCGTCCTCGGCTGGCGGGACGTGCCGGTCGACCCCGATGGTGCGAACGTCGGTCCCAGCGCTCGATCCTGCATGCCGCACTTCGCGATGCTGATCGCCGAGGCACTGCCGACCGGCGACGGCGAGCAGGCGGCCGGGTTGGAACTGGATCGGCTGGCCTTCTGCCTGCGTAAGCGGGCGGAGCGGGAGACGGTACGAGCGGGCTGCGGGGTGTACTTCCCGTCACTGTCCTCGCGGACCCTGGTCTACAAGGGGATGCTCACCACCGAGCAGCTGCCCGCGTTCTTCCCCGATCTGCGTGATTCGCGGCTGATCAGCGCGATCGCGCTCGTGCACAGTCGGTTCTCGACCAACACCTTCCCCTCCTGGCCCCTGGCGCATCCGTTCCGCTTCGTCGCCCACAACGGTGAGATCAACACGATTCGCGGCAATCGGAACCGGATGCTGGCTCGGGAGGCGCTGCTCGCCTCCGATCACCTGGCCCGGCGTTCCGGCACCGCGACCTCCGGCACCGCGACCTCCGGGGACGCGGCGGCCGACCTGGAGCGGCTGTTCCCGATCTGTGCCGAGGACGGCTCGGACTCCGCGTCCTTCGACGAGGTGCTGGAGCTGCTGCATCTGACCGGGCGGAGCCTGCCGCACGCGGTGTTGATGATGATTCCGGAGGCGTGGGAGAACCACACGGGCATGGACCCGGCCCGACGGGCCTTCTACAAGTTCCACGCCAGTCTGATGGAGCCGTGGGACGGGCCGGCGTGTGTCACGTTCAGCGACGGCACGCTGGTCGGCGCGGTGCTCGACCGCAACGGCCTGCGGCCTGCCCGGTGGTGGCGCACCACCGACGACCGCGTCGTGCTGGCCAGCGAGGCGGGCGTGCTGGACATCGCGCCGGAGCAGGTGGTGGCCAAGGGCAGGCTGCAGCCCGGCCGCATGTTCCTGATCGACACCGAGGCAGGCGTGATCGTCGACGACGACCAGGTCAAGAGTGGTCTCGCCGCCGAACATCCCTACGCCGAGTGGCTGCACGCGGGCCTGGTGAAGCTGGACACGCTGCCCGATCGGGACCACGTCGTGCAGAGTCACGACTCGGTGGTCCGGCGTCAGCTCACCTTCGGCTACACCGAGGAGGAGCTGCGGGTCCTGCTGACCCCGATGGCCGTCACCGGGGCGGAGCCGACCGGCTCGATGGGGTCGGACACGCCGGTGGCCGCGCTGTCGGAACGCTCCCGCATGCTCTACGACTACTTCGTCCAGGGCTTCGCGCAGGTCACCAATCCGCCGTTGGACGCGATCCGCGAGGAGATCGTCACCTCGGTGGCCAGGGTGATGGGGCCGGAGCACAATCTGCTCGATCCCTCGCCCGCGTCCTGCAGGCACGTCGTGCTGGCGCGGCCGGTGATCGACAACGACGAGCTGGCCAAGCTCATCCACATCAACGACGACGGCGACCTGCCCGGGTTCGCGTGCAGTGTCATCTCCGGGTTGTACGAGGTCGACGGCGGCGGGGACGCCCTGGCCCGGGCGATCGACCGGGTGCGCCGCGAGGCCAGCGCCGCCATCGCGGCCGGCGCGCGGGTCCTCGTGCTGTCGGATCGCGACTCCGATCATTCTCACGCGCCCATTCCGGCGTTGTTGCTGGTCTCGGCGGTGCACCACCATCTGGTCCGCTCCAAGGAGCGCCTGCAGGTCGCGTTGGTGGTCGAGTCCGGCGACGCGCGCGAGGTCCACCACATCGCGCTGCTGCTCGGCTACGGGGCCGCGGCGGTCAACCCTTACCTCGCCTTCGAGACGATCGAGGACATGGTCTCGACGGGGGAGATCGCGAGCATCGAGCCCGCCAAGGCCGTGCGCAACTACGTGCAGGCCCTGGTGAAGGGCGTCTTGAAGGTGATGTCCAAGATGGGCATCTCCACCGTGGGCGCCTACACGGCCGCGCAGGTCTTCGAGGCGGTCGGGCTGGCGGGCGACGTGGTCCGGGAGTACTTCACCGGGACGGTCTCCAAGCTCGGCGGTGTCGGATTGGACGTCCTCGCCGAGGAGGTGGCCCGGCGTCATCGTCTCGCCTACCCGGAGAACCCGACGGACCGGTCGCATCGGCGGCTGGAGGTCGGCGGCGAGTACGCCTACCGCCGTGAGGGCGAGCTGCACCTGTTCAGCCCGGAGACGGTGTTCCTGCTTCAGCACGCCACCAAGACCCGCCAGATGGACGTGTACCGCAAGTACACGGCGGAGGTCGACCGGCTGGCGCGGAAGGGCGGCACGCTGCGGGGGCTGTTCCGCTTCCGCGACGGCGAGCGTCCCTCGATCCCGTTGGAGGAGGTGGAACCGGTCTCGGCCATCGTCAAGCGCTTCAACACCGGCGCGATGTCCTACGGCTCCATCTCGGCGGAGTCTCACGAGACGCTGGCGGTCGCGATGAACCGGCTCGGCGGCCGGTCCAACACCGGGGAGGGCGGCGAGGAGACCGCGCGCCTCTACGACCCGGAGCGTCGCTCGGCCATCAAGCAGGTGGCCTCGGGCCGGTTCGGGGTGACGAGCGAGTACCTGGTCAACTCCACCGACATCCAGATCAAGATGGCTCAGGGCGCCAAGCCCGGTGAGGGCGGTCAGCTGCCGGGGTACAAGGTCTACCCCTGGATCGCGCGGACCCGGCACTCGACGCCGGGAGTCGGGCTGATCTCTCCGCCGCCGCACCACGACATCTACTCGATCGAGGACCTCGCCCAGCTCATCCACGACCTGAAGAACGCCAACGAGCGGGCCAGGGTGCACGTCAAGCTGGTCAGCGAGATCGGCGTCGGCACGGTGGCGGCGGGCGTGGCCAAGGCGCACGCCGACGTGGTGTTGATCTCCGGCCACGACGGCGGCACCGGTGCCGCGGCGTTGACCTCGCTCAAGCACGCGGGCACGCCGTGGGAGGTGGGCCTTGCCGAGACGCAGCAGACACTGCTGCTCAACGGGCTGCGTGATCGGATCACCGTGCAGGTCGACGGTGCGATGAAGACCGGCCGGGACGTGCTGATCGCCGCGCTGCTCGGTGCCGAGGAGTACGGCTTCGCCACCGCCCCGCTGGTGGTGGCGGGGTGCGTGATGATGCGGGTCTGTCACCTGGACACCTGCCCGGTGGGCATCGCGACGCAGAATCCCGAGCTGCGCAGGCGGTACACCGGCAAGCCGGAGTTCGTGGAGACCTTCTTCGAGTTCGTGGCCGAGGAGGTGCGCGAGCTGCTCGCCGAACTCGGCTTCCGCACCCTGGACGAGGCGATCGGTCATGCCGAGATGCTCGACACCAGCGAGGCCGTGGACCATTGGAAGGCCGAGGGACTGGATCTGACGCCGGTCTTCGCCGTCCCGGTCGGCATCGCGGACGGCACCGCGACCTACGGCACGATGCGTCGACGTGTCCGCGATCAGGATCACGGGCTCGACCACGCGCTGGACCGGACGTTGATCCAGCTCGCCGAGGCGGCGTTGGAGGACGCCCACGTCGTGCGGCTGGAACTGCCGGTGCGCAACGTCAATCGGACGGTCGGCACGCTGCTGGGTTCCGAGGTCACTCGGCGTTTCGGTGGCGACGGCCTGCCCGACGGCACCATCACGGTGGAGCTGACGGGCTCGGCAGGCCAGTCGCTCGGGGCGTTCCTGCCCTCGGGTATCACCCTGGACCTCATCGGCGACGCCAACGACTTCGTCGGCAAGGGCCTGTCCGGCGGCCGGATCGTGGTGCGCCCGCATCCGGACGCCTCCTTCGTGGCCGAGCACCAGGTGATCGCGGGCAACGTCATCGGCTATGGCGCGACGTCGGGCGAGATCTTCCTCCGTGGTCAGGTCGGCGAGCGTTTCGCCGTGCGCAACTCGGGTGCGCTGCTGATCGCCGAGGGCGTGGGCGACCATGCCTTCGAGTACATGACCGGGGGGCGGGCCGTGGTGCTCGGCCGCACCGGCCGCAACCTGGCCGCGGGAATGTCCGGCGGCATCGCCTTCGTGCTCGATCTCGATCCGAGCATGGTCAATTCGGCGATGGTCGAGTTGCAGCGGCCGGATCCGGAGGATCTGCGGTGGCTCCGGGAGGTGGTGCGGCGGCATCACGAGGCCACCGGATCATCGGTGGCGGCCTCGCTGCTGGGCGACTGGCCACGCCGTTCACGCGGGTTCACCAAGGTGATGCCCGGCGATTACCAGCGTGTCCTGGAGGCGGTGCGCATCGCCCGCGCCGAGGGCCGCGACGAGGACGAGGCGATCATGGAGGCGTCCCGTGGCTGATCCGCAGGGCTTTCTCAAGCACAGCAGGACCGAACCCGCCAAGCGTCCCGTGGACGAGCGGCTGGGCGACTGGCAGGAGGTCTACGCCGCGCTGTCTCCGGAGCGGCGGGACGCCGAGGTCCGCACGCAGGCCGCACGATGCATGGACTGCGGCATCCCGTTCTGCCATTCCGAGACGGCGGGCTGCCCGCTGGGCAATCTGATCCCGGAGTGGAACGACCTGGTGCGGCGGGGTCAGTGGACCGAGGCGGGCGAGCGGCTGCACGCCACCAACAACTTCCCGGAGTTCACCGGCAGACTCTGCCCCGCTCCGTGTGAGGCGGGCTGTGTGCTGGCGGTGTCGCCGTTGGCGGGCGGCGCCGTGGCCATCAAGCGGGTGGAGCAGAGCATCGCCGACGTGAACTGGGAGAACGGTGCGGTGCCCGCGCAGCCCGCGACGATCTCCACCGGCAAGCGGGTCGCGGTCGTCGGCTCCGGGCCGGCGGGACTGGCGGCCGCCCAGCAGCTCACCAGGGCGGGGCACGACGTCACCGTCTTCGAGCGGGACGACCGGCTGGGCGGACTGCTCCGCTACGGCATCCCCGAGTTCAAGATGGAGAAGCGCGTCCTGGATCGGCGGCTGGCGCAGATGCGGGCGGAGGGCACCGGGTTCGTGACCGGCTGCGAGGTCGGCGTCGACCTCACCGTCGAGCAGCTGCGTGCCGACTACGACGCCGTCGTGCTCGCCGTCGGGGCGTTGCGTGGTCGGGACGCCCCCGAGATCGTCGGTCGTGAGCTGGCGGGGGTGCACCTGGCGATGGAGCACCTGGTGCCTGCCAATCGGGAGACCGAGGGCGACGGTCCGACGTCGATCAGCGCCGAGGGCAGACATGTCGTGATCATCGGCGGCGGAGACACCGGCGCCGACTGTCTGGGCACGGCGCATCGACAGGGCGCGGCGAGCGTGCTTCAGCTCGATCAGTACCCGAAGCCGCCGACGGTGCGCGACGACGCTCGATCGCCGTGGCCGACCTGGCCGTTGATCCTGCGTGACTACCCGGCGCACGAGGAGGGCGGCGAGCGGCGGTACGAGGTCGCGGTGGAGCGTTTCATCGGCGACGACTCCGGCCACGTCCGCGAGATCGAACTGCGCCGGGTGAAGGTGCAGCGCGACGAGCACGGGGTGCGGAAGGTGGTGCCGGTCTCCTCGGAGGTCGACCGGCTGCCGTGCGACCTGGTGCTGTTGGCGATCGGCTTCGAGGGTGTCGAGCGGATGCCGTTGTTGGACGAGCTGGGCATCTCGCTGTCCGGGCGGGGAACGATCGGCTGCGGGTCCGACTGGGAGACCAGCGCGCCGGGGGTGTTCGTCTGCGGCGACGCCCATCGGGGTGCGTCGTTGGTGGTCTGGGCGATTGCCGAGGGCCGTTCGGTGGCCAACGCGGTCGACTCGTATCTGACCGGCGGCTCGACGCTGCCGTCGCCGGTGCACCCGACGGCCCTGCCGCTCGCGGTGGTCTGATCGAGGAGGCGTCGTCGCGTGGCGGGGCTCAGGCGTCGTCGGCGTGGTGATCGTGGTTGACGACGCCTCGCTTCCAGTAGCCGTCGACCTTGTAATGCCTGCGGTCGAGGCCGAGGGAGCGCAGGTGACGGCGGATGGGCTTGAGGTCGCCGCTTTCGCCTGCGACCCAGACGTAACCGACGCCGTCGGGGACGGTGAACTCCGAGAGCGCCTGGTACAGCCGTTCCTGTCCGCCTGCCTCGGCCCCGTCCCGGTGCAGCCAGGTCAGCCGCGTGTCGGGCGGCCGGACGAGTTCCTGTTCCTCGGCGGGGCCGTCGACCTCGACCACGGCCTGCACGCGGGCGGTCGGGCGCGCCTCGGCGAGTTCGGCGAGCCTGCGGCCGATGGCGGGCAGCGCCGTCTCGTCGCCCGCGAGCAGGTACCAGTCGAAGTCGTCGGGGACCAGGTGTGAGCCGCGCGGGCCGAGGACGCCGAGGGAGTCCCCGGGGGCGGCGTCGGCGGCCCAGCGGCCCGCGATGCCGTGCGGGTGCAGGACGAAGTCGATGTCCAGTTCGCTTGCCGCGGCGTCGAAGCGGCGGACGGTGTAGTCCCGAAAGATCGGCTGGGGCCCGTCCGTCGGCGGCGGGACGATGCCGCGCTCGCCCATGGTCGGCATGGTCGGCAGGGCCGCGCCCGGCTCGGGGAAGCACAGCTTGACGTGATCGGCGTAGTCATGGGTCTGGAAGCCGTCCAGATCCGGGCCCGTCAGCGTGATCCGTGCGGTTCGCGGGGTGACGCGATCCACCTTGGAGACCTGGAGCAGCCGAGGCCGCAGGTCGTAGCGCAGGACACGGATCTCCCGCTGCGTGCTGCTCATCGACCGATGCCGCCTCTCTCTTCGGTCTCGCCGACCACGTCTCGAAACTAAGGCGACCCTAACATGCTCGGCTGTGGCACTGGCCGGTCCGTGGTCTGCCGGGCGGGACACGCCCCCCGCGTCGTCGGCCGGGTCGATCCGGTGGGGGACGCGGGCCTGCCGCGGCATCCGAGACATCGCTTCCTTGTAACCCGATCGAAGTCACTCGAAGCGGGCGACACTGTGGCGGGCTGCTGCTGATCGTGCATGGAGAGAGCCTTGTCAGCCGATTTCCGGCGCCGTAGATTCCCAAACGAAGCACCTGATCGTGTTATATCGGGTCGTTTTCTGCTTTGTGGCTACACAAAGTGACTTCTAGTCGGGATACGTGCGAGCGGATCGCGCTCGGGGGCGGGGAGTGGTCGGATGTCAGGACTCAAGCGCCGCGATCTCATCGGAGGAGCCGCCGCGCTGGCGGCGCTCGCCATGGTCGGCGCCACCGCGCCGAGCGCCTTCGCCACACCGAGGATGCGCCCGGGCGCGGGCTCCGCGCCCGCTCTGGGGCTCGCCGACCGTGCCGTGGCGGCCTCGGTCGACGCCCGTCGGGCGCTGACCCACATCCAGCATCTCGCGGGCCGGATCGGCCCTCGAATCGGCGGCACCGAGTCCGAGCACCGCGCCGCCGACTACGCCGCCGCCCGCTTCGAGGAGCTGGGCTACCAGGTGACCCGCCAGCCGTTCCCGGTCGCCGACAAGTACCTGGCCGACCTGGTCCTGCCCGACGGGGAGAGATGGCAGGCCAGCGCCTCGCCACAAGGTTCGTTCGACACGGAGGTCGAGGCCGCGGTCGTCGACGTGCGTGGTGGGGGAGTCCAGGACGGCGCCGACTACGCGGGTCGAGACGTCACCGGGCAGTTCGCCCTCATCGACCACCGGACGGCCGATCGGGACGCGCAGGTGCGGGGCGCCGTCGAACGCGGGGCCGCGGGAGTCCTGCTGGTCGCCGCGTCCTCGAGCGCCGACCGCAAGGCGCCCGCCTTCCTGCCCACCCTGACCGAGCCCGTCGGGGTGCCGGTGCTCGGGCTCGGGCAGGCCCACGGCGAGTGGTTGCGCAGGCGCCTGGTCGCCGGGCCGGTGCGGCTCCGAGTGATCGTCACCGCGCACACCGGCCTCACCTCGTACAACGTCCTCGCGGAACGCCCCGCCTCGATCCCCTCGGACGACCAGGTGGTCATGGTGAGCGCGCACTACGACTCGGTGCCCGGTTCACCCGGCGCCAACGACGACGCCAGCGGCTCGGCGCTCTGCCTGGAGCTGGCCCGTGTCCTGCGTCGGCTGCCCACGCAGAAGGCACTGCGGTTCGCGCTCTGGGGTTCGGAGGAGCAGGGCCTGATCGGCTCCCGCTACTACGTGAACCAGCTCGACGACCACGCCGCCGAGCGGATCGCCGCGTGCTTCCAGAACGACATGGTCGCCACCAGTCATCCGCCCGCCGATTTGTACTGGCTGCTGTCCGTCGACGGCGCCGACAACCTCGCCACCGCGACCGTCGCCGAGGCCGCCGCCCGACTGGGCTACACGGCCGACGTCGCGGGCCCCGAGGCTCGGGGCGGCAGCGATCACGTGCCCTTCCATGAGCGTGGCATCGCGGCGGCCAACTTCAGCTGGCGCGGTGAGGCGGGTCCGCACCTGCTGGAACCCGTCTACCACACGCCGGAGGACACCGTCGCGGGCAACATCAGCAACACACGGCTGCAGGTCTCCCTCGAACTGGTCGGCTCCGCCGTCTACGAGGTGGCCAGGGCGCGCTGAGCAGACCGCCCGGTTCTTCGGTGCCGGGGCCGCTCACGGGCTCGCCTACGACCGAGTGCCGGGCCGTCGACGCCCCGCCGATCAGGCCGTCGGGTTCAGGTCCTCCCGCGAGGCCTCTTCGGCGGGCGTCGTGGCGTCCGATCGAGCGTGCTGTCGCGGTGTGGCGTCGGTGTGCGCGGTCACCGGGCGGCGACCTCCGAGACGCCCGCCGAGTCGCAGCAGGCCCCAGCCCAGTGCCAGCCCGACGAGGTCCGCCAGCACGTCCCAGGGGTCTCCGCTGCGGCCGAGCGGAAGGACCGCCTGCAACACCTCGGTGAGACCGGCGTAGCCGGCGAGGCCGAGGAACAGCGGCAGTCGTGCGACGCCTGCTCCGAGTCCCGTCGCGGCCAACGCGGCGAAGACCGCCGCGTGCACCAGCTTGTCCGTGCCGGGCGGCGCCGAGGGCACGCCGCTCGCGGGCATGAAGAACACCACGAGGCTGATCACCAGGGCGAGGGGGAAGAGCAGCTGCCGGAGCGACACGCGGGCAGTCTCGCACGGCGGCCGTGACGGACCGGGCCGCGATGCGCGACGACAGGAGTCGCTGTGCGTCGCGGATCGCCCACTCCGCGCTGGTGGGTGGCGCGAAGAGGCTCCCCTGGGTGGGGATGTCGGTCACTCCTCGTGCTCGGTGTGCGGTTCGGTAACAGAATGAGACAACTTTTCTGCCTCGCGGGGCAGAATCGGTCCAGTGCGCGGACTACGCTGACCAGACGTGAGTCGACGTGCGAAGATCGTTTGTACGCTGGGCCCTGCCACCGCGACCCCGGAGAAGATCCGGGACCTCGTGCGCGCCGGCATGGATGTCGCCCGGATGAATTTCAGTCATGGCGAGCACGCGGAGCACAAGCGCGTGTACGAGCTGGTCCGTGAGGCCGCCAAGGAGTCGGGGCGTGCCGTCGGCGTGCTCGCCGACCTCCAGGGCCCCAAGATCCGACTCGGTCGGTTCGCGGGCGGCCCGGTCGAGTGGGAGACCGGCAAGACGGTGCGCGTCACCGTCGAGGACGTGGTCGGTACCCACGACCGCGTCTCCACCACCTACAAGGGGCTGGCCGAGGACGCGAAGGTCGGCGACCGTCTGCTGGTCGACGACGGCAAGGTCGGTCTGGTCGTCACGGCGGTCGAGGGATCGGACGTCGTCTGCGAGGTGACCGAGGGCGGCCCCGTCAGCGACAACAAGGGCCTGTCACTGCCGGGCATGGACGTCAGCGTCCCCGCGCTCTCCGACAAGGACATCGCCGACCTGGAGTTCGCCCTCTCCCTGGGTGTCGACTTCATCGCGCTGTCCTTCGTCCGCTCGCCCGCCGACATCGACCAGGCCCATCAGGTGATGGACCGGGTGGGCAGCCGCAGGCTGCCCGTGGTGGCCAAGCTGGAGAAGCCCGAGGCGGTGGAGAACCTGGAGGCCATCGTGCTGGCCTTCGACGGTGTGATGGTCGCCAGGGGAGACCTGGGCGTCGAGCTGCCGCTGGAGCAGGTGCCGCTGGTGCAGAAGCGGGCCATCCAGATCGCCAGAGAGAACGCCAAGCCGGTCATCGTGGCCACCCAGATGCTCGAATCGATGATCAACAACTCGCGGCCGACCCGCGCCGAGACCTCGGACGTGGCCAACGCCGTGCTCGACGGCACGGACGCGGTGATGCTCTCCGGCGAGACCAGCGTCGGCCGCTACCCGGTCGAGACCGTACTGACCATGGCTCGCATCATCGAGGCGGTGGAGACCGAGACGACGGTCGTCCCGCCGCTGACCCACGTGCCCAGGACCAAGCGTGGCGTCATCTCCTACGCGGCCCGCGACGTGGGCGAGCGGTTGAACGCCAAGGCGTTGGTCGCCTTCACCCAGTCCGGTGACACGGTGCGGCGGGTCGCCCGACTGCACACCTCGCTGCCGCTGCTGGCCTTCACCCCGGAGCCGGAGGTGCGCAGCCAGCTCTCCCTGACCTGGGGCACCGAGACGTTCCTGGTCGACAAGGTGGACTCCACCGACCGCATGGTGGAACAGGTCGACCTGGCGATGCTCTCCATGGGCCGGTATCAGCGTGGCGACCTCGTGGTCATCGTCGCGGGATCGCCCCCCGGCACGGTCGGTTCCACCAACCTGATCCGGGTCCACCGGCTTGGTGAGGACGACCACGCCTGAGCCCGGAAGGCCCCGCCCCGCCGCCTCGCGGGGTAGCGTCTCGAGTCATGCGAGGCGCACTGCCGGTCGACCGTGAGGCGACCGCATGACCGGGACGAACCGCGACGCGGCGTCCGAACCGGCCGGGGTTGGCTCGGACGCCGTGCCACGGTCTCAGGGAGCCGGCTCCGGTGGCGACGACGTCGCGTCCGGACAGCCGGTCCTTGATCGACTGGTGACGCTGCTCGATCTGGAGCGGATCGAGGAGAACCTCTACCGAGGCGTCAGCCCCGCGGAGTCCCCGGTACGGGTCTTCGGCGGCCAGGTCGCCGGTCAGGCGCTCGTGGCCGCCACCAGGACGGTGCCCGCGGATCGGTATGTGCACTCGCTGCACGCCTATTTCATCCGGGGCGGCGACCCGAGCGTGCCGATCGTCTACGAGGTCGACCGGATCCGGGACGGCCGGTCCTTCACCACCCGGCGCGTGGTCGCGGTCCAGCACGGCAAGGCGATCTTCTCGCTCTCCGCGTCGTACCAGGTCCGGGAGGAGGGGCTGGACCACGCCGAGGAGATGCCGGAGGTGCCCGCCCCGGAGACCCTGCCCACCTGGGCGGATCGGGTCGCGGCCTACCGGGACAAGCTCGGGGTCTTCGCCACGACCCCCCGCCCGTTCGACCTGCGCTACGTCAACGATCCGCCCTGGTTGTCCAGGGAGAGCGGGCCGCGTGAGGCGCACAACAAGGTCTGGATGCGCGCCGCGGGCAGCCTGCCCGACGACGAGGTGCTGCACGTCTGCCTGCTCGCCTACGTCTCGGACCTGACCCTGCTCGACTCGGTACTGGCCCGGCACGGCGTGTACTGGGGCACCGACCGGGTCGCGGGCGCGAGCCTCGATCACGCGATGTGGTTCCACCGGCCGTTCCGGGCGGACGAGTGGTTCCTGTACGACTGCGCCTCGCCCAGCGCCTCCGGTGGGCGCGGCCTGGCGACGGGCCGCTTCTTCACCAGGGACGGCCGACTCATCGCGTCGGTGGTCCAAGAGGGGCTGCTGCGCGTCTCACCGTGAAGCGAGGGCGGCGCCGCGCCGTCCTGCGGGGTCCGTCCCTTCGGCGATCGAGGTGAGCGGCATCGCCGACCGGCGGGCACCTCGGACGCCTCACCCCCGTCGTCGGGCGGCGTCGCCCGCCGCGGGCCCCGGACGGTGACCGCCGTGGTCGGGTCCGGCCCGGCGGACGGTTATCGTGCCTACCGTGCCCTCACCGAAGTCCTCGCCGCAGTCCGCATCGGATTCCCCGCCGGTATCCGCGCCGACCTCCGCCACGCCGCCGCAGCGCGCCAGGCCACGCCCGTCGAAATGGAAGTCGGCGCCGCTGAACCTCCTCGGCGGCGGCCTCATCGGCACGGTGGAGATCATCCCCGGTGTCAGCGGCGGGACGGTCGCGCTGGTCATCGGGCTCTACGAGCGTCTGATCGCCGCCGCGGGTCATCTGATCACCACGGTGCGCCTGGTGCTCTCCGGGATACGCAGGCGGGACTTCGCCCCGGCCAAGGCCGAGGCGGCCAAGGTGGACTGGTTCATGCTGGCCGCGGTGCTGGTGGGCATGGCCGTCGCCGTGGTGGCGGTGGCCAGGCTGTTGCACCCGATCCTGGACGAGTACCCGGTGGGCTCCCGGGCGGTCTTCATCGGCATGGTGACCGCCTCGATCCTGGTCCCGGTGCGGATGATGGGCGGCCTGCGCAAGCCGCTGCACTGGGCGCTGCTCATCGGCTCCGCCGCCGCCGCACTGCTGTTGACCGGGCTGCCCTACGGCACGATCGACGAACCACCGCTGTGGCTGGTCGCACTCGTCGCGGCCTTCGCCGTCTGCGCCCTGGTGTTGCCGGGCCTCTCCGGTTCGTTCCTGATGATGGTCGTCGGACTCTACGAGCCGACCCTGGAGGCGCTCAACGAGCGGAACCTGCCGTACATCGGCGCGTTCATGCTCGGCGCGGTGATCGGGCTCGCCACGTTCGTCAAGGTCCTCCAGTGGTTGTTGGAGCATCACCGCCAGGTCACGCTCGCCGTCATGACCGGCCTGATGATCGGCTCGCTGCGGGCACTCTGGCCGTGGCAGGACGCCGACAGCGTCGCCCAGGCGCCGGACGGCGACGTGCTGCCGGTGCTGCTGCTCGTGCTGGCAGGCGCGAGCGTCGTCCTGGTGGTGATCTTCGCGGAACAGCGGATGGCGGCGAAGCGCGCGGCCGAGGCGGCGGATGAGGACGCCGACCAGGACGCGGTCTCGCCGGCCTCGTCGAACGAGGAGACGATGCGCATCAAGCGAGTGATCGGCGACGAGCCGACCGAACGCATCCAGCGCTGAGGCCGTCACCCGCCCGCCCGCGCCGCCGACCGGGACAGCCGGTCGGCGGCGGTCGACCTCCGCGAGCCCGAACGCGGGAGTGCGCGGGCGGACGGGCGCCGCGGACGATCGTTCATCGGCACGGCCACGGCGGCCCCGGTGATGACGGCGGCCGCCGATGACGGCGCCCCGGTAGTGACGGCGGCCGCCGATGACGGGCCCCGGTGATCACGGCGGCGCCGCCGAGCTCTCCGGCGGCTCACGCCCGCTGCGGACCGGATCGTCCGCGGGCACCGCGTCCCGCGGCGCGCCCGTCCGTCCGGGCTGGTCAGCCGGCCGCGGCCGCCTCGAACGCCTCGCCGAGCAGCCGCCACAACGCGAGGACATGGCCGCGCTCGGTGGTGACGCCGCCGATCGCCACCCGGATCACCGGCCGCCCCGCCACCGCGGTGTGGCTCAGGAATGCCCGGCCGCTCTCGTTGATCGACGCGAGCAGCCGCTCGGTGCGTCGATCGTCGGCCGCCGCGCCCGCCCCGGTGCGGGCCCTGAGACAGACCAGGGCGAAGGACGGCTCCGTGACGAGGGCGAACCGCTCGTCGCCGCGCACCAGCTCGGCCAGTTCCTCGGCGAGTGCCACGTGCAGGCGCAGGTGCTCGCGCAGGCCCCGCAGGCCGAACCAGCGCAGGACGGCCCACAGCTTCAACGCGCGGAACCTCCTGCCCAGCGGTATCTGCCAGTCGCGATAGTCGACGACCGCCCCGCCCACGCCTGCCGGGTCGCGCAGATACTCGGGCAGGATCGAGAGCGCGTCGACGAGCACGTCGGGATGGCGTGTCCAGTACAGGCCGCAGTCGAAGGCGGTCATCAGCCACTTGTGCGCGTTGGTGCAGAAGGAGTCCGCCTCGGCGACTCCGGCGAAGGGGGCGCGGAGCTCGGGACAGAGGGCCGCCACGCCCGCCCACGCCGCGTCCACGTGCAGCCAGATCCCGTGTTCCCGACAGATCGCGGCGATCTCGCTCAGCGGGTCCACCGCTCCGGTCCCCGTGGTGCCCACGGTGGCGCACACCAGCACGGGCCTGCGCCCGGCGGCCATGTCCTCGGCGACGGCCTCGGCCAGCGCGGCGGGCCGCATCGCCAAGGTGTCCGGGTCGACGGACACCGAGCGCAGGCCGTCGTGGCCGAGACCGGCCACCCGGACCGCCTTGGCCAGGCTCGAGTGCGTCTCCGCCGATCCGTAGACGACCTCGCCGCCGGTGAGGCCGCTCGACCGCCAGGCGCCCGCCGAGCCGCGGTGCAGCGCGGTGAGCAGCGCGACCAGGACCGCGGAGGACGCCGAATCCTGGATGACGCCGCCGCCACCACCGGGAAAGGTGAACTCGGCGGGCAGCCCGAGTTCACGGGCGAGCCCGTCGAGCAGGTACTGCTCCAGTTCCGTGGCGGCAGGCGACGTCGTCCACGACATGCCCTGGACGCCGAGCCCGCTGGAGAGCAGATCACCCAGCACCGAGGCCAGCGAGGCGTTGGCCGGGAAGTAGCCGAAGAAGGACGGGTGCTGCCAGTGGGTCAGGGCCGGCACGATGACGCGGTCCAGGTCGGCCAGCATCGACTCCGGCGACTCTCCTTCCTCGGGAAGTCGGGGAGGCAGCTGTTCCCGCAGGCCTCCCGGTCGTACCGGGCCGCGGACCGGCAGCTCCTCGACGCCTGCGCGGTAGTCGGCGATCCAGTCCACGACGGCGTGGCCGAAGTCGCGGAACTCCTCGGGGGTCATCTCGGTGCCCGGCACGATCAGCACCGTAGACCCTGTTCCGCGGTCCTGCCGCCGCGGCGTGGAAGGGACGCGTCGCCGCGGGACGCCCCGTCGCCGTCCGGGTACGCGGCGACGACGGATCGTGGACGCCCCGGGACGGTGTTCGCCCGGGAACGGATCCCGAAAGACGAGGCGTTGCCGACAACGACTCGCGCGGGACGCACCTCTCGGGGCAGGCTGTGGACATGACGGATGATGTTGCGCGTACCGCACAGATCGGGGTCACCGGGCTCGCCACGATGGGAAGCAATCTCGCCCGCAATCTCGCCAGGCGCGGATACCCGGTCGCGGTGCACAACCGGACGCAGGCCAAGACGCGCGAGCTGCTGGATCAGCACGGTGACGAGGGCGTCTTCGTGGAGGCGGCGACGCTCGCCGAGCTGGTCGCGGTCCTCGAACGCCCCCGCAAGATCATCGTGATGGTGAAGGCGGGCGCGGGCACCGACGCGGTCCTGGACGAACTCGCCGGCCTGCTGGAACCCGGCGACATCCTGCTCGACGGCGGAAACGCCCACTTCGCCGACACCCGGCGGCGGGAGGCGGCGATGCGGGAGAAGGGTCTGCACTTCGTCGGGACGGGGATCTCCGGCGGCGAGGAGGGCGCCCTGCTCGGCCCCAGCATCATGCCCGGCGGCTCCGCCGAGGCCTACGAACAGGTCGGCCCGATCCTGGAGTCGATCGCCGCCGTCGTGGACGGCGAACCCTGCTGCGTGCGTCTCGGTCCGGACGGGGCGGGTCACTTCGTCAAGATGGTGCACAACGGCATCGAGTACGCCGACATGCAGTTCATCGCCGAGACCTACGACCTGCTGCGCCGGGCCGCCGGGCGCGAGCCCGCCGAGATCGCCGAGGTCTTCCGCACCTGGAACGACGGCGACCTGGAGTCCTACCTCATCGAGATCACCGCCGAGGTGCTCGCCCACGTCGACCCGGCCACTGGTAAGCCGTTCGTGGACGTCGTCGCCGACCGGGCCGAGCAGAAGGGCACGGGCCGCTGGACGGTCCGCGAGGGCCTGGAGCTCGGCGAGCCGGTGGCCGGGATCGCGGAGGCCGTGTTCGCCAGGGCCCTCTCCGGGCACGTCGAACAGCGTGCCGCCGCCGCGAACCTGCCCGGTCCCTCTGCGTCGCCCAAACTCGGCGACGACTTCGTCGACGACCTGCGTGAGGCGCTCTACGGCGCCAAGCTCGCCGCCTACGCCCAGGGCTTCAGCATGATCACCGAGGCAGGCCGAGAGTACGGCTGGGACATCGACCTCGGTGCCACCGCCCGGATCTGGCGGGGCGGCTGCATCATCCGGGCCCGCTTCCTCAACCGGATCACCGACGCCTATCGCGCCGACCCCGACCTGGTGAACCTGCTGGTCGACGAGTACTTCACCGAGCAGATCGGCCGGGCGCAGGAGGCCTGGCGCCGTGTGGTGGCCACCGCGGCGGCGGCGGGCGTGCCGGTGCCGGGCCTGGCCTCCGGGCTGGCCTACTACGACTCCCTGCGTGCCGAGCGGCTGCCCGCCGCCTTGGTGCAGGGCCTGCGTGACTACTTCGGCGCCCACACCTACCAGCGGATCGACCGGCCCGGCGGCTTCCACACCCGGTGGGGGCAGGGCCGGGACGAGGTCGAGGCCTAGAGCATCGGTCGCTGTCGTCCCAGGGGTGGTCGGCGACGTCCGATCCGCGTGATCTCGCCGTCCACCCCGTAGGCGCAGGCTATCCTCTGGCCGTGGAGTTCGGGTTGGAGTTGGCCGGGCGCAACGCGCGCTGGGTCTTCGAGGCGGCCGGCATCCGCATCCGGTACGGCACCGGCCGCCGGACCCATGCGCTGCTCCGCGAGTTCGGGGAGATCTTCGTACCCAACGAGGCGCTGGTGGGCGCCACGCTGACCGAGCGGCGCAGGCCGTTGCTCGACCTGCGACTGCGGCCCCGCTCCGAACCGGTGTTGAGCGTCGCGGCGGGCGGGCTGCCCGACGGCGCCGAGCCCTACCGGCTGACTCTCGACGCCGCCCAGCAGGATCTGGCGGCCTACTACCTGCGCGAGATCGACGACCGTGCCTCGGCGAATCCGGACGCGCCCGCGCCTCGATACCTGGTGCGCCTTCCGCCGCCGCCGCTCAGCTCGAAGGGCTTCGACGGCACCGTCGCCTTCGACGGACGGCTGCTGACCATGCGATGGGGCATCCAGGCGCACCGGTCCAAGCGGGCCGTCGGCTCGGCTGTCTACCCGGTGGATCGGCTGCGGGACATCGAGTGGTTCTGCCCGGAGTACGGCGGCTACGGCTACCTGCGGGTGACCACCGTCGACACCAACCCCGCCGTGCGGCCCAAACCCGCCCAGGATCTCGCGGCGGTCGTCACGTTCGGGGCGACGGCGGGACTGCCGGTGGCCTGTGCGGTGCGGGTCGCGATGGACGAGGCTTCCGGCGAACCCGCCGCGCTCACCACGGGCGAGGCCGCTCCTGCGGGGCCGGCCGCCGACCAGGCGTCGGCGGAGCCCGGCACCCAGGCTGGGCGGGCTCGCGGTGAGGCGGAGGTGGACGAGATCTTCCAGACCATCCGGAAGCTCGGCGAGCTGCGCGACGCGGGCCTGCTCAGCGACGAGCAGTTCGAGGAGAAGAAGGCCGAGCTGCTCCGGCGTATCTGACGCCGAGGTGCCGTGCGGCGTGCTCCGCCGCTGTGTGTGCGCCGGTCGAGCTCTCGCCACCAGGGCGCCCCGTGGGCGGCGGGCGGGGTGGGCGACCGATTCGGCGCGGCACGCCCGTCGGCGTCGCCCGAGGACGCGGCGGTCTCGGGGTCCGCCCGCCCGGTCGGGAGGCGCGACGACCGGCGGTCCGCCGGGCACCCGGTGCGGCTGCCTCGCCACGTGGTCGTCGTGGGTGCGCCGGGACGGTGGGCGGTCAGCGTGCCTCCTCGCGCAGCCGCCGCAGCGCCCGCGCCAGCAGCCGTGAGACGTGCATCTGGGAGATGCCGACGCGCTCGGCGATCTGGGTCTGGGTCAGGTTGGCGAAGAACCGCAGCAGCAGCACGGTGCGATCGCGCTGCGGCAGGGTCGCCAGCAGCGGTTGGAGCACCTCCCGGTTCTCCACGTTCTCCAGCTCGGGCTCGATCCTCCCGAGGGTGTCGCCCAGCGCCAGGCTCTCGTCGTCGATGAGCATCTCGTCCAGCGAGCTGCTGCGGTAGGCGTGGCCCGCCGCCAGCCCCTCGTACACCTGCTCGACCGGCACTTCGAGTCGTTCTGCCAGCTCACGTGGGGTGGGTGCCCGGCCCAGCGTCTGCGAGAGCTCGCCGCTCGCCGTGTTCAGCGCCAGATGCAGCTCTTGGAGCCTGCGGGGCACGCGCACCGTCCACCCGGTGTCACGGAAGTGCCTGCGCACCTCGCCCATCACGGTCGGCACCGCGTAGGAGAGGAAGTCGACGCCGCGTTCGGGATCGAAGCGGTCCACCGCCTTGATGAGGCCCATCGTGGCGACCTGCACCAGGTCGTCCTGTGTCTCGCCTCGGTTGGCGAAGCGCCTGGCCACGTGTCGAGCCAGGGGGAGGTGTTCGGTGACCAGCCGCTCGCGGAGGGCCGCGTGCTCCCGGCAGTCGGGCTCCAGCGCGGCCAGCTCGGCGAACAGCGGGGCGAGATGCTCGTAGCGGACGTTCTCGCCGCCGCGTGCATCCCGCTCGCCGTCTACTGGCCGGGCTGTGCCCGGTCGGGCTTCTCGGCTCACCCCGCTCGCCGTCTCCGCGCTTCCACGCGCTCCAGCTTGCCCGCACTCTCGCGCTCCTGCTCGGCGTGGCGACGAGGCGGGCGGCGGTCGGGCGCCTGCGCGCACCCGCCGTGCCCGTCTCGGCGGGCACGGGTGCCGTCGCGGTGGATCGAGCTGATCATGACGAGCCGGGGCGCGCCGTCACCGGCTCGTCCGGTCACCCGGCACGTCGGTCGGGGACGGGGCCTGCGACGGCATGTCGTCGGCCCCGTCGCGTTCCAGGACGGCCGCGGCCTGCGGCTGGTCCGCCTGCGACGGCACGGCCGGGGTCGCGGACGCCGCCGAGTCGCCGGTGCGCGGCTCGATCAGATCGATCGCCGCCTGCGACGGGTTCTCCGCCGCCTCGATCTCGGCTTCGAGCCGGTCTGCCATGCCGGGCTCGATCTCGGTCTCGAGGTCCGCCGCGGTCTCGGTCTCGGCGGCGGCCGTCCGTTCGGGCCGCTCCGACTCCTGCTCGCCCGCCGGGTCGAGGGGCCGCGGGTCCTCGTCGAAGAGCTCGAAGATGTCCGCCTCCAGGAACTCCTTGAACCGTTCGAGGTCGCCGCGCACCCGTTGGGCGATGAGACCGAGTCTGCCGCCCGCCTTCTCCACCAGCGTCGTGGGCTCGTAGTCCATGCGCAGGTGCACCCGGGTGGTGTCCTCGTCGACGGCCCGGAACGTCACGACTCCGGCGTGGTCCTGCCCGCCGTCGGCCTGCCAGCTGATCAGGTCGTCGACGCGCTGTTCGACGATCCGGGCGTCGAACTCCCGACGGACGCCCGCGATCTCGATCACCCAGTGCGTGGTCTGGGCGTCGACCGGGGTGATCTCCTCGACGCCCTCCATGAACAGCGGGAAGTCCTCGATGCGTGCCCACCCTGCGTAGGCGACGCTGACCGGGACCCGAACGTCCACCGATTCCTCGATCCTCGTCACAGCGGGACCTCCCTTCGGCTGATCGTGGGGCAGGGACTACCCGGAGGATCTGCCGTTCACACCTGACTCAGCGGCTCGGAGAGGGGGTGCAGGGTGCCGTCGTGCTCGTCGACGCGGTACATCCGTGCCTCGGCCAGATCGAAGTACATGCCCGCGAGGGTGAGCCGCCCCGCGAGCACCGCCTCACTGACCAGCGGATACGTCATCAGGTTCGTCAACTGCTGCCAGACGTTGAGGACGGCGACCGCGTCGGCGGCCGAGTTCGGCCTCCGCTGGTCCCGACCGGCGGCCTCGGCATCGGGCGCGGCGCCCGGCCCCTCGGACTCCGAGTGCTCGGCGCTCGGGGCGGCCGCTGTGCCCGGGGCGAGCTCGGCGGGCGCTGTGCTCTGGGCGGCCGCGATGGGGGCTTGGAGCAGGCGCAGGCTCGGCTCCGCGTGCACCAGCCACTCGGCGAGATGACTGTTCGGGTCCGTGTCCCCGTCGAGCAGCGATCGCATCGCCCCGCAGTGCGAGTGGCCGCAGACCACGATGCTGGTGACGGCGAGCCGCTCCACGGCGAACTCGATCGCCGATCCCACCGAGCTGTCACCCAGGGAGTCGCTCGGCGGCACCAGGTTGCCCACGTTGCGCAGCGTGAACAGGTCCCCCGGCCCGCTGGTGGTGATCACGTTCGGGACCATGCGGGAGTCCGCGCAGCAGACGAACAGTCGCGCGGGCCGCTGGCCGTGTTCCGCCAGCTCGGCGAGCAGCGGGCGCAGCAGGGGAGCGGATCGTCGCTCGAACTCCTGGACACCCAGGATCATCGGGTCCGCCTCGGTGCGCTGGTGGGGGATGGCGTGACGGACGTCGGTGCGCTGGTCGCGGTGTCGCTGCCAGTGCTGCCAGGGGGCGAACCAGTGTGGCGCCAGGTTCGTGGTGCTACGTGTGGTCGTGGGCCTGCCGCCTGCCGCGGCATGGTGGTACCAGGCGGTGCCGATCTCGTCGATGCGCACGGTCCCGCCCGCCCGTTCGTAGCCGGTCCGCCAGTCACGCAGGGCCTCGAACGCCCCCTGGTCGAGGCAGTCCAGGTGCAGTTCGACGGTGACGTCCTGGCCGGGTGGTACGGCGCTCAGTCGGGTGGTCAGGGCGCTGACGCCGAGGAAGACCAGCGAGCCGTCGACCGTGATCCGCCAGTGGCCCTCGCCGAGGGCCGCCACCTGGATGCGGTGCCTGGCGAGACGCCAGAGCGTCTGCGCCATGGCCAGGGCCAGCCCGGCGAGGACGCCGACGACCAGGTCGAAGCAGACCACACCCGCCATCGTCACGGCATAGGGCCCGAACTCGCGCTGGCGCCACAGCAGCCGCATCCGCGTCGGGTCCACCAGCTTGACGCCGATCACGACCAGGACTCCGGCGAGCGCGGCCATCGGGATCAGCTCCAGCATGCCGCCGAGGAACAGCACGGCCAGTGCCATCCAGACTCCGTGGAGGATGGCGGAGGCGCGGGTCCGGGCGCCGGAGGAGACGTTCGTCGAGCTGCGGACGATCACCCCGGTGATGGGCAGGCCGCCCAGCGATCCGGAGCCGATGTTGGCCGCGCCCTGCGCGAGCAGCTCCCTGTTCAGGTCGGCGCGCCTGCCGTCGTGCATGCGGTCGACGGCGACGGCCGACAGCAGCGACTCGACGCTGGCGACCAGCGCGACGGTCAGGACGCCGGCTCCGACGGCGAGCAGGTCGGAGTCGGGCAGGGCGGGGAGGCTGATCGCGCCGAGCGGATCGTCGGGCAGCGAGACGGTCGTGACGTCGGGGCTTCCGAGGGCGAGCAGCGTGGCGATCGTGACGGCGGCCAGCGGCGCGGGAACGACCCGCAGCATGGGCAGACGCGGCCAGACGATCAGGACCGCGATGGTGGCCAGGCCGATGAGCAGCGTGGGGGCGTGCGGGCCGCTGAGCAGCTCGGGCATTCCGTCGAGGTTCTCCAGCGCCTCGGGGCGCGACTCGCCGCCGAGCATGACCTGGACCTGCCCGATGGCGATCACCACACCGATGCCCGCGAGCATGCCGTGCACCACCGAGGGAGAGAGCGAGAGGGCGAGCCGGGCGACCTTCGAGACGCCGAAGACCAGTTGGAGCAGGCCCGCACCGACGGTGATGGCGGCGGTCACCGGCCAGCCGTGCCGTTCGATCAGGCTCGCGACGATCACCACGAGTCCGGCGGCGGGGCCGCTGACCTGGAGTGGGGCGCCGGCGAGCGTGCCTGCCACGATGCCGCCGACCACGGCGGCGATCAGGCCGGCCATGATCGGGGCGCCGGTGGCGGCCGCGATGCCGAGGGACAGCGGCACGGCGACGAGGAACACCACCAGGGACGCGGGCAGATCGTGCCGGAGGACGGTGTCCCAGCCTCGGCCCTCGGGCGGGCTCGTCGGGGGGTCGACGGTGGTGTGCTCGCCGCCGTGTGGCCGAGGTTCGGATCGTTTGTTCATGGGCGCTCCTTGTGCTGGGACGGTGGGACGTCGCGGCCGTGTCGCGGCCTCGGGATCGGCGGAGCCGACCGCGGGGCAGCCGAGGTGGGGAGGACCTCGCCGATCGCGCCGGTGCCGTCGACGGCGGAGGGGCGAGTGTCCGCCTGATCACAGGCGAGGAGGCCGGGTCGGATCGAGCCGCCGATCCGGAACGGACCCGGTCGGGTGTCCGCGCGGAGGCGGACGGCTCAGGAGAGCGAGACGGAGGAGGGCGCGGCCCGGCGCGGGGCTCGCGGGCGGCTTTCCCCGATCACGCCGGCCGGCTGTCCCGTCTCGGTCGGCTCGGCGGCCTGCCGGGCCGACCTCGGCCCGCGGCCACTCTGGGGCGGCCTGCGGGCGTCCGACCTCGGTCGGTGCCGACCGGATGCCTGCGTTCCCGGACGGGTACTCGGGGCGGTTCCACGCGGTGTTCTCCGAGGGTCGATCGCCCCGCCACGACGGGGGCAGCTCGAGAGGTGCTGCCCGTAGTGGCGGCGCTGGCGTACGGGATGAGGGCGGCGATCGGCCGGTGCTCGCCACCCCGGCAACCATCATCACGAAATCGGATGGATCGGACAAAGGGAATCATCCGGTCGGGTAATGGCGAGGTGGGGAGTCGATCGTTGTGGAGCTGGAACTTCGGTAGGGTCGACTCCGTCCGAGTGATACCCCTCGCCAACCGCAACGGCACGGAGTGGCTGGGACTGAAGAACCTGGTCGGGTGATTACCCGACGGGTGGGTTCGTTGCTGTCAGCACGGCGCAGGCCCGGATGGGTGCGTCACATCAAGGGGGAGTGTCTCGGGTGGCTCTGCTTACGGATGCCCTGAACGCATTGGCGGAGCTGCCGCAGCCGGCGGTGATCGCGGCGACCGGGCTTCTCGTGCTCGCCGAGACGACCATCGGCCTCGGCTTCATCGCGCCCGGCGAGACCGGACTGCTCATCGCGGCCACCACGGTCCGCGATCCGTGGGCATTCGCGATCATGTGCCTGGTCGTCACCGTGTGCGCCTCGATGGGTGACTCGATCGGCTTCTATCTCGGCAGGCGATTCGGGCCGAGGATCCGCGAGACGAAGCTGATCCGCAAGATCGGCCAGTCGCATTGGGATCGAGCGGGCGACCTGCTGCGCAAGCACGGCATCTGGGCGGTGTTCTTCGCCCGATTCCTTCCGGTGGTGCGCACCCTGACCCCCGCCGCCGCAGGCGCCTCGGGACTGGCCTACCGCCGTTTCCTGCCCACCTCGATCGTGGGGGCGGCCTGCTGGTCGGTCCTGCACGTCGGCATCGGCGCGGGCGCGGGTGCGGGTGCCCAGTACATCGAGGCTCGGCTCGGCCAGGCCAGCTGGATCCTGCTGATCGCCATCGCGGTCCTGACGATCCTGGTGATCCTGTTGAAGACGAGGAAGGCCCGGCGCGTCGACACGCCCGCGGCGCCGGGCGATGCCCGACCGACGGACGTGACGACCGAGGACGCCGCGGGCGGCCCCCAGCCGTCGGACGCCGCCCGATCGGGCGCGGACTCCCCCGCCTCGGTGCTGACCCCGCAGGGCCGCCCCGACGCCCAGGACGCCGACGAGCAGGCACCGCCGGGACCGGTGTCCTGATCGCCCGCGCCGCCGGTCCGCGTGCGCGGCAGGCGGCGATCTCCTGACGAGGCAGGAACGGCGGCGGTGCCCGCTGTCTCACGATCGGGGGACACGGAGTCAGGCACAATGGCGGATGGGTGTGACGGTGTGATCAGCAGGGTGTGATCAGCTTCGTGCTGGTCGCCGCGCGGTGACCGTGCCTCTGGGCAACCTCGTCCTGGGCAGGCTCACGTCGGTCGACTTCGCCTCGCGGTAGCCCATCGGGGTGAGTCACTTCACTCGCCCGCCGGGCAACGCCGTGTCGATCAGCGACGTCCTCTTCAACGTCAGGGGCGTGCGTCGTGCGCGGCGCACCTCGACCATCGACGCCGGTCCGGTCGCAGGCGACCGCCGGAGGAAGGAGTTGTGCCAGCCGTGTTCCTGGCTCGGGCGAAGGGCCTGTCGAAACTCTTAGGTCTATGTCTCATCGCGGGCGTCCTGGTGGCTGCGGTGCTGTTCCCCGTGGCCGCAGGTTTCGGTGCTCTGTCCAATCAGGCGGCGGAGACGGTGAACAACACGTCTGCCGAGTTCGAGGAGCGGATTCCCGCCACCATCACCACCATCACCGACCGGGAAGACACTCCCATCGCACATCTGTACCACCAGAATCGGGTGATCGTCCCGTCCGAGGCGATCTCCGAGCAGATGAAGGCCGCGATCGTGGCCGTCGAGGATCATCGATTCGAGGATCACGACGGTGTCGACTGGCAGGCCACCTTCCGGGTCGCCCTGCAGAACCAGATGGCAGGCGACGTCCAGGCGGGCGGATCGACGCTGACCCAGCAGTACGTGAAGAACTATCTGGCCTTCGTCGTCGCCGACGGTGACCCGGAGAACCCGGAGTACCAGGCGGCCACCGAGACCACCATCGCCAGGAAGCTCCGCGAAGCGCGGATCGCGTTGGACATCGAAGATCGGATGACCAAGGACGAGATCCTCGCCGGATATCTCAACGTCGTGCCTTACGGCAATGAGATCTACGGGGTGCACCAGGCGGCGGACGCCTATTTCGACACCACGCCGGGTGAGCTGAACGTCGCCCAGTCGGCCCTGTTGGCCGCCATCGTCAACCAGCCGTCGACGCTGAATCCGATTCGTCGGCCCGAGCAGGCCATCGAACGGCGCAACCTGGTCATCCAGCTCATGGCGGATCAGGGTCGCTTCTCCGAAGACGGTCCGGAGGCGAACCAGGAGATCGCCGACGAGATCAAGAAGGAGCCGCTGGGGGTGCTGAACCCGCTGAACCAGACCTCGCACGGCTGTGTCGCGGCGAGGACCGGAACGGTCAACGGCTTCTTCTGCTCCTATGTCGTCAGTTATCTCCAGGAGCGCGGCTTCGACCTGGATGACCTCAAGCGCGGCGGGTACACGATCAAGACGAGTCTCGATCCGAGGGCCATGGAACTCGCCAAGCAGGCGGCCGAGAACCATGTCCCGAAGAACGCGGACGGGATCGCCAACGTCATGGCGATCGTGGAGCCCGGCACCGAGGCGCACAAGGTGCGGGCGCTGGTCGCCAACCGGGACTACGGCCTGGACAGCGACCAGTTCCAGACGACCATCGACCTGCCCAGTTATGTCACCACCTTCGGGGCGGGCTCGATCTACAAGGTCTTCACCGCGGCCGCCGCGTTGGAGGGCGGCTACAAGATCAACCAGTCGCTCGACGTGCCGGAGAGCTACACCTCGTCGGTCTATGGCGCCAACGGCGCGCCGTACACGGTGCGCAACGCGGGCGGGTACCCGGAGAGCATGTCGTTCACCGAGGCACTGGCCACGTCGCCGAACACCCCGTTCATCCCGATGCAGGAGGCCGTCGGCGTGCCCGCGGTGGTGGACATGGCCTCCCGGCTCGGCCTGCGCCGGGGCATGAACGAGGTGAACCTGTCGGGGACCGCGATCCAGCCGGACTCCTCGGACGGGCGGCTGAACAAGTCGCAGGGTGACGCGGTGTCGCAGGGCAATCAGGGGTCGTTCACCCTGGGTGCCGGGCCGACCAGCGTGCTGGAGCTGGCCAACGTGAGCGCCACGCTGGTCAGCGGCGGCATGTGGTGCCCGCCGAGCCCGATCGAGGAGATCCGGGATCGCAACGGGGACCTCGTGCCGATCGACGAGGAGCCCTGCGAACGGGTGGTCGACGAGGGTCTGGCCAACTCGATGGCCCAGGCGATGAGCCACGACACGACGGGGAGCGGCACCGCGGCCAACGCCGCGTCCGCCGCGGGCTGGTCTCGTCCGATGGTGGGCAAGACCGGTACCACGCAGAACTACGTCTCGGCGGCGTTCACGGGGGCGACCCCCCATCTGGCCGGGGCGAACATGGTGTTCGGAGACAGCTCTCGGCCGCTGCCGCTCTGCAACGGGACGCCCCCGGTGCAGTGCGGGGGCGGGAACATGTACGGCGGACACGTGCCCGCCCGTACCTGGTTCCAGGCGATGACCCCGTTGCACGAGGGTCTGCCCGACACACCGCTGCCCGCGGCCGATCCGCGTTACTCCTGATCGACCCGGGCTGTCGTAGACCCCCGAGGGGATGAGACGCTGACCGGCGTCCCATCCCCTCGGGAAGGTCGAGCCAGATGACGCAACGCATTGCGGTGATCCCCGGCGACGGCATCGGAGTCGAGGTGACCGGCGCGGCGCGCACCGTGTTGGACGCGGTGGCCGCGCGGCATGGTCTCGATCTCGCCTATCAGGAGTTCGACTGGTCCTGCGCCCGGTTCGCGCAGACCGGAACGATGATGCCCGAGGACGGCGTCGACACCCTCCGGGAGTTCGACGCGATCCTGCTCGGCGCCGTGGGCTGGCCGGGCGTGGCCGACCACGTCTCGTTGTGGGGCCTGCTGATCCCCATCCGTCGTGCCTTCCACCAGTTCGTCAACCACCGCCCCGCGCGTACCTTCGCGGGCGTCCCGTCGCCGTTGGCGGGAGTCGGGCCGGGTGACATCGACATCCTGGTGGTGCGGGAGAACACGGAGGGCGAGTACTCGCAGATCGGCGGCCGGTTCAATCAGGGGCTGCCTGAGGAGGCCGCCGTTCAGGAGGCGGTCTTCACCCGCCAGGGCATCTCGCGGGTGGCCGACTACGCCTTCGCCGCGGCCCGAGCCCGCGGCGGCCGACTGGTCTCGGCGACCAAGTCCAACGGCATCGTGCACACCATGCCGTTCTGGGACGAGGTGGTGCGTTCGCGCGCGGCGGAGTTTCCCGAGGTGAGCTGGCGTAGCGAGCACATCGACGCCCTCGCCGCGAAGGTGGTGCTCGCGCCGACGGCGTTGGACGTGATCCTGGCGTCCAACCTGTTCGGCGACGTGCTCAGCGACCTGACGGCCGCCGCGACCGGCTCCATCGGGCTCGCGGCCAGCGCCAACCTCAATCCGAGCGGTGAACACCCGTCCATGTTCGAGCCGGTGCACGGTTCGGCGCCCGACATCGCCGGTCGCGGCATCGCCAACCCGGTGGGCGCCCTGTGGTCGGTGGTGCTGATGCTGGAGCAGCTCGGGCACGCCGAGGCCGCCGCCGACCTGATGGGCGCCGTCGAGCGGAGCCTCGCCGACGCGGCCACCCGCACCGGTGACGTGGGCGGGAACGCCGACACCGCCGCCGTCACGCAGTTCGTCGCCGCGTCCGTCGGCGGCTGAGCGCTCGCCCACGCGGCCGAGACCCGTGTTCCGTCTCGGCCGCGGCGGAGCGGAGATCGAGGGCGGATCATCGGCCGCGGCCGGGCGGCGTCGTGCGCGGGGCGCCTGCCAACCCTTCCGGACGGGCGACGTCCTCGCCGCACGCCCGGCCTCATGCGAACCGGGCTCGGGGCACACGGACCCGGTCGGTGACGATGTCGGGCCGGCCGTGCGGTGACGGCGAAGACCTCCCGAGCGCGGCGACGACGACGTCGGCTCGGGTACGGCAGGGGCGGCTGGGCCGCTCGGGGATCCCCAACGAAGATCACATCCTCGTCCGAGTGGCTACCCGGCATGCCTCGGTGGCATTAAGTTATTGCCCCGTGACTCTTTCCCCCGGCAGAGTGTCCTCCGGCGAAGGTTGTCCCGTCGTCGACTCCTCGGTCTGGCGGCAGCCGGCCGCCCCGCGGCGGCCGGAGCAGCCGGACGTCCTCGCGCAGGCCGAGGAGTTCCTCGATCTGTTCGAGAAGGAACACGACCTGGCCGGGACGCTCCAGTCGCGGCGACGATGGATTCGCGCGGAGATCGAGGCCACCGGCACCTACGTGCACACGACCGCCGAACTGGTCTTCGGTGCCAGGGTCGCCTGGCGCAACAGCGCGCGCTGCATCGGCAGGCTGTACTGGAAGAGCCTGCGTGTGCGGGACTTCCGAGCGGTGCGGGGCTCCGCCGCCGTGGCCGAACGGTGCGTCGACCATCTGCGTGCCGCCACGAACGACGGACGGGTGCGCCCCACCATCAGCGTGTTCGCGGCGGACGCGCCGGACCGGCCGGGGCCGAGGATCTGGAACGAGCAGCTCATCCGCTACGCGGGCTATCGGACCGAGGACGGCGGGGTGCTCGGCGATCCCCGCTACCTCGATTTCACCGAGACCGTCCAGGCGCTCGGCTGGCGGCCCCCTGCCGAGCGGGGGGCCTTCGACGTCCTGCCGTTGGTGATCGACAGCCCCGAGGAGGGCACCCGCTGGTTCGAGCTGCCCCGGTCGGTGGTGCACGAGGTCGAGCTGCATCATCCCGAGTTGCCGTGGTTCGCCGAGCTGGGGCTGCGCTGGCACACCGTGCCCGCCATCGCGAACATGACCATGGTGATCGGCGGCGTCGCGTACTCGGCGGCGCCGTTCAACGGCTGGTACATGGGCACCGAGATCGGGGCGCGCAACCTCGCCGACCACGACCGCTACGCGATGCTGCCGGAGGTGGCGCGTCGAATGGGCCTGGACACCTCCGCCGAGCAGACGCTGTGGAAGGACCGTGCGCTCGTCGAGTTGAACCGGGCCGTGCTCCACTCGTTCGACAGGGCGGGCGCGACGATCACCGACCACCACACCGAGTCCGAGCGCTTCCTGACCCACGTGCGCCGGGAGGAGAAGGCGGGCCGCGGCTGTCCGGCGGACTGGAGTTGGATCGTGCCGCCGTTGTCGGGCTCGCTGACGCCGGTCTTCCACCGCTACTACGACACCGAGGAGCTGTGGCCGAACTTCGTCCTGGACGACGACGCGGCGCGGCGCGGGACCCGAGGCGGTCGGGTGCTGGCCCCGCTGCCCGCCGAGCGGCCGGAGGACGGCCTGCTCTCGATGTTCGGGCTGCCGCTGGTGGTGCCCTGACCCGACCGCGGCCGGCCGGGTCCGGCTCGGCGGATCAGGCGGCCGTCCGCGCGATCGAGGAGACCGAGGGGCGGGACCGCCCGGTGGCCGACGCTCGCCCTGGTCGGGCCGGGTCCCGCGGCCATGGTCCGTCGCGACGTCACGAACCCCGGGACGGCCGGCGGTCGACGACGCCCGCGCCGGCCGAGGGGCGGCCCGGGCCGAGGAGCACCGGGCCCAGGACGCCGAGCCGTAGCCGAGCAGGCCGCGAGGCCTCGACCCGTCATGGTCGGTGTCGGCCCTGCCGCCGATTGCCGGGTGAGCGGGCGACCGGAGCCTTCCCACCGAGACCGACGGCCCGCTGACGTCGGTGATCGTCATCGCCGCGGTCGAGGAGATCCGCCGACCCTCGACGGCGCGACGCCTTTCGGCGGCGGGCCCGGTGGCGTCGTCGGCGTGCGCGCGGGCACTCGCGACGAAGCCGAGCGGAACGCCGCTCGCCTGCCGACTCAGTCGCCGGAGCCTGCACCGGAGCCGACGATGGCGGTCACGCGGATCTCCACCCGCATGGCGGCGAGGCCGAGGACCGTGACTCCGGTCTCGGTCCAGATCGGCGCGCGGCCGTCGAGGCGACGGCGGAACTGCTCGGCCATGACCATGTTGTGATCGGCGCCGATGACGTCGTCCCCCGGCGCGACCTTGTGATAGGAGTTGACGTGGATCACGTCCTTCCAGCTCGCGCCGACCGTGGCCAGGGTCCGCTCCACGTTGTCGAAGGCCTGGACGATCTCGTCCTCCAGCGCGTCGGGGATGACCAGGTCGTCGTCCACCCCGGCCTGACCGGAGATCTCGACCCGGTCGCCGACGCGAACGGCTCCGCTGTAGCCGAGGGCGTCGTGCAGCTTCTCGCCGAAGCCCGGGGTGATGCCGAAGGTGACGGTGCTCATGATGTCTGCTCCTGTCGTCCGTGCGGGGTGCGCCTCCCCGATGAGTTCACGCGTAAAGTGATGCTAGCAGGCAATGACTTCAACCGTAAAGTGAATCGGGTCGTCGGCGACGTCACGCGTGACGCGACCGTCGGCTCGCCGAGGGGGAAGGAGGGTTCATGAGCAGCACCGGAGGGCCCCAGGACCGCACGGGCGACCGCGCGGACGGTGCGGAGCCGCGATGGCTCGACGAACAGGAGAAGGCGGCGTGGACGGGGCTGATCTCCCTCGTCCTCCTGCTGCCCGGCAGGCTGGAGTCGCCGCTACGACAGGACCACGGCCTCACGCTGTTCGAGTACCTCGTGCTCAGCCACCTCTCCGAGGCCCCCGGGCGCACGCTGCGAATGGGCGAACTGGCCTTCCTCGCCAGCGGATCGCTCTCCCGACTGTCCAACGTCGTCAAACGCTGCGAACAGCGCGGCTGGATCGAGCGGGCCCCCGACCCGACCGACGGCCGTTACACCCTCGCCCAGCTCACCGACGCAGGCTTCGACCTCGTGCGCCTGGCGGCGCCCACTCACCTGCGGGCCGTACGCCGCATCGTCCTCGACGCGCTCGACACCGCCGACCAGCAGGCCCTGGCGCGGATCGCCCAGCGACTCCGCATCGTCCCCGACGACTTCGCCTGATCGTCGTCCCACGCGCCGAGGCGAGATTCCGCATGGCCCGCGGGATGGTGTGCGTCGCCGCGTGCGGGCGCCTCCGCCGGCGTCCCAGCGGCCCGGGCACCTGGAACGGCGGAGCCTCGTCAGGCCGGACACGCCGGCCCTGACGACGAGCCGCGAGGTCGGGCGCGACCGCCCGACGGAGGCGACGCAGGCGGGCTACCGCCGCGCCGCGACGCCGGCCCGCCGAACCGACGGGCGACCCGTCGCCGGGATCGCCCGTTCCGCCGATCAGCCCGAGTGCCCGCCGACGCGGACCAGGGCGAAGGACTCCGGACCGAGATCGAGCTCGGCTCCGGCCTTCGGCCGCGGTTCCAGGCCGGGGACGGCGAACAGGACGTCTCCGACCGTGCCGCCGGTCGGGACCGCCTGCGCCGAGTCCGACAGGTTGCAGACCAGCCGCAGGCCGCCCCGCCGCAGCACGATCCAGCGCCGCTCCTCGTCGACGTCGACGCCGAGGCGGTCCAGCCGAGGGTCGGTCAGCTCGGGATGCGTTCGCCGGAGCGCGATGAGCCGCCGGTAGACGTCGAGGAGTTCGCGATGCCCGCTCCGCGTCGGCTCCGACCAGTCCAACGTCGACCGGGTGACCGTCGCGGGGTCGAGCGGATCGGGCACGTCGGCCTCGTCCCATCCGTGGGCGCCGAACTCCGCCCGCCTGCCGGTGCGCACCGCGTCGGCGAGCACCGGATCGGGAAACGAGGCGAAGAACTGCCACGGGGTGCTCGCGCCCCACTCCTCGCCCATGAAGAGCATCGGCGTGTACGGCGCGCACAGCATCAACGCCGCACCACAGGCCAGCAGGCCGCGGGAGAGGGACTCCGAGATCCGATCGCCCGCGGCGCGATTGCCGATCTGATCGTGATTCTGGAGGTAGATCAGGAAACGATGCCCGGGCACGCGATGGACGTCTACCGCCCGCCCGTGGTCGCGCCCTCGAAACGAGGATCTCGTGTCGGCGTGGAAGAAGACGCCGCGCAGCGTGTCGGCCAGGGCCCGCAGCGAGCCGAAGTCGGCGTAGTAGCCCTGCCGTTCGCCGGTGAGGGCGGCATGCAGACAGTGGTGGAGGTCGTCGTCCCACTGAGCGTGCAGCCCGTAGCCGCCGGCCTCACGGGGTGTGACCAGCCGAGGATCGTTGAGATCGGACTCGGCGATCAGCGTCAGCGGCCGACCCAGGTGCGCGGCCAGCCCGTCGACCGCGACGGACAGCTCCTCCAGCAGCGGGACCGCCCGCTGATCGCGCAGGGCGTGCACCGCGTCCAGCCGCAGGCCGTCCACCCGGAAGTCACGAAGCCAGCCGAGCGCGTTGTCGACGATCAGCCGACGGACCTCGTCGGAGTCCGTGCCGTCGAGGTTGACCGACGGCCCCCACACCGTGCTGCCCGCGAAGTACGGGCCGAAGCGGTCGAGGTAGGCGCCGGACGGGCCGAGATGGTTGTAGACGACGTCGAGCAGCACGGCGAGACCCCGCCCGTGGCAGGCGTCGACGAAGCGCTTGAACCCGTCGGGCCCGCCGTAGCCCTCCTGCACCGCCGACCATGCGACGCCGTCGTAACCCCAGCCCGCCGGGCCGTCGAAGGAGTTGACGGGGAGCACCTCCACGAAGTCGACGCCCAGCTCGACGAGGTGATCCAGCCGTTCGACGGCGGCGTCGAAGGTCCCCGCCGAGGTGAAGGTGCCGATGTGCAGCTCGTAGACCACGCCGCCGGGCAGCGGCCGTCCCGTCCAGCCCTCGGTCCGCCAGTCGAACCGGCCGTGGTCGTAGACCCTGGACAGGCCGTGCACGCCGTCGGGCTGCCAGCGCGACCTCGGGTCGGGCAGCGGCGGCTCGCCGTCGAGCCCGAAACCATAGGCGGTGCCGTGCCCGGCCTCGGGAAGCGATGCCCGCCACCACCCGCCCTCGGTGCGGCGCATCGGATGTCGCCCGTCCTCGGTGTACAGGGTGACCGTCTGTCGCTGCGGTGCCCAGACCGCGAAGTCCGCCATGAGGATCATCTTGGCGTCCGGGGTGCCCGGCTGCCCAGCGCCGCGGGGAGGAGGGACATCGGGCGGGCCCCGCCGCCTCGGCGGGCCGGTCGTCAGTCTCGCCGCAGCAGCGCCACCGGATAACGGGCCAGGACGTCGCCCAGCAGCGGCGCGGCGGCGTCGACCCGTTCCCCGCTGATCACGTCGATCCAGGAGGCTCGACCGTCGGGCATGGCCAGGATCGTGTCGCGCCAGCCGCCCGAGTTCGCCAGCCCGACCGGCAGGCGGGTGGCCACCGCCACGAGTGCGGCGTGTCGGCCTCCCCTGGCGAAGGCCACGGCGTGCCGGGCGGCCGGGCCGTCCGCGGTGAGCGGCCGATAGCCGGTGAAGAGCTCCGGCTCGTCGCGGCGCAGGCGCAGCACCCGCGAGGTCACCAGCAGCTTCGCCGCGCCCGACCGATCGACCTCCGGTCGGAACCCCTGGTCGAGCCGCGCCAACAGGTCCCGGCGGGCGTCGAAGTCCACCGGACGCCGATTGTCCGGGTCGACCAGCGACAGATCCCACAGCTCCGTGCCCTGGTACACGTCCGGCACTCCCGGTCCCGCCGTCTGGATCAGCTTCTGTCCCAGCGAGTTCGACCAGCCGGGACCGGTGACGCGCTCGGCGAAGGCCGCGATCTCGGCGACGGTCCGCTCGTCGCCGAGCACGGCGCCGGGCCAGGCGGCGACGGCGGCGTCGAAGTCGGCGTCCGGTGCGGTCCAGCTGGTGCCCAGCTTGGCCTCCTTGGCGGCCTTGGCGAGGTAGTCCCGCAGCCGGTCCTCGCCGATCGGCCAGGCGCCGAGCAGGCACTGCCAGCCGAGCAGGTTCAGGCTCGCCTCCGGCAGGGGATGCCGCGCGGTCCAACGGCGCAGCGCATCGCCCCACTCCGACGGCAGCTCGGAGAGCACCGCCAATCGGGCCCGGACGTCCTCGGAGCGCTTGGTGTCGTGGGTGGACAACGACGTCATGGTGGTGGGCAGCCCCGCCGCTCTGCCCTGCGCGGCGGCGTGGAACTCGGCGGGCGAGACCCCGAAGCGCGCCGGATCGCCGCCGACCTCGTTGAGCGCGACGAAGCGGTTGAACCGGTAGTAGGCGGTGTCCTCCACGCCCTTGGCCGTCACCATGCCCGAGGTCTGCTGTACCCGTGTCGCCAGCTCCTCGCGCGGGCGGGCCGTCATCTCCTCGGCGATCGCGTCGATCACCGAACCCAGCTCGGGCCGGTGTGCCCGCGCGACGACCACCGCCTCGTCGAGCGCCGCGCGCCCCTCCGGAAGGTAGCTGCGATAGACCGGGAACGACCGCAGCAGCTCGAGCGCGGCGGACCGAGCCGTCTCCCGGTCCGGGCACACGGGCAGCGTGGTGACCAGGCCTGCGATGCGGTCCAGCTCGGCGCCGAGCACCTCGGCGGCGGCGAAGTGCTTGCAGGCCGACTCCGTGCCGTGCGGGTCCGCGCACGCGGCCGCCGACTCGGGAGCCGACAGCTCCTGCGCCAGAGCGGTCAGCGGCGCCTCGCCCGCCGGATCCACGAAGAGTCCGCACACCTCGCGGAGCACCTCGTAGCCGGTGGTGCCGTCGACCGGCCAGGACGCGGGCAGCGACTCGGCGGGTGCCAGGATCTTCTCCACCACGAGCCAGGCGTCCGGCGCGGCCTCGCGCAGCCTGCGGAGATACTCGCCCGGATCGGCCAGACCGTCCGGGTGATCGATGCGCAGCCCGGTGACCTCGCCCTCCTCGACCCAGCGCAGCAGTTCGCCATGGGTGGCCGCGAACACGGTGGGGTCCTCCACCCGGATCGCCGCCAGCGTGCTGATGTCGAAGAACCGGCGATAGGTCAGCTCCGCGCCGCCCCGCCGCCAGGAGACGAGCCGGTAGTGCTGTCGCTCGTGCACCGCGGCGGCGGCCGCCGCGGGCGTCGCGCCGTCCGGCGTCGCCGCGGTGCCCTCGGCCAGCGGGAACTCGTGCTCGTGATAGCGCAGCACGCCGTCGGCCACTCGCAGGTCGGCCAAGGCCGCCGCGCCGCCGTCGCCGTCGTCGGCGAGGACCGGCAGCAGGATCGGCCCCCGGGAGAAGTCGATGTCGAAGTAGTCGGCGTGCACGGCCGCGCTGCCCTCACGCAGCACCTCCCACCACCACGGATTCGCGGCGGGCACGGCGACGCCCATGTGGTTGGGCACCACGTCGACCACCAGACCGAGGCCGCGGTCGCGCAGCCGGTCGGCCAGGGCCTTGCGGGCCGACTCGCCGCCCAGGACGGGGGCCGCCCGCGTCGGGTCGACCATGTCGTATCCGTGCGTGGAGCCGGGGACCGCGGTCAGCACCGGCGACACGTACAGGGCGCCGACTCCGAGATCCCGCAGGTAGTCGACGAGCGCCCGCGCCTGGTCGAAGGTCTGCTCCGGCCCGAGCTGGAGCCGGTAGGTCGAGGTCGGGACCGTCACGTGTTCTCCTCCGTACGCTGCATCACGATCAAGGAACGGGCCGGGACGACGAGCACCTCGCTCGCCAGGATCGAACGGATCTGGACGGCAGGCGAGCCCGCCCTGGCCCCGCTGACCGTGTCCGCCGTCGAGCCGTGGACCGCACCGGACGCGGTGTCCACCACGACGGTCCACTCGAGGCCGTAGTCGGGGCCGGGCAGCGTGACCTCCAGCTCCTGCCCGTGGGCGTTGAAGCACAGGAGGAACGAGTCGTCGGTGACCCGCTCGCCCCGACGGTCCCGATCGGGGATGCCGTCGCCGTTGAGGAACACCGTCACCGCCCTGCCGAAGGGGACGTCCCAGTCGTGCTCGGTCATCTCGTCCCCTGAGGGGGTGAACCAGGCGAGGTCCCGCAGCTCGTCGCCCGTGCGGATGGGCCTGCCCGCGAAGAAGCGTCGCCTGCGGAACACCGGGTGGTTTCGGCGTAGGCGGTTCAGCGCCGAGACGAAGTCGACGAGGTCCTCATGGTCCGCCGCCCGCGACCAGTCGACCCAGGAGACGTCGTTGTCCTGGCAGTAGGCGTTGTTGTTGCCCCGCTGGGTTCGACCGAGCTCGTCGCCGTGCAGCAGCATCGGGGTGCCCTGCGACAGCAGCAGGGTGGCGAGGAGATTGCGGCGTTGTCGGGCCCGCAGCTCGTTGATCGCCGGGTCGTCGATCGGGCCCTCCGCCCCGCAGTTCCACGAGCGGTTGTCGTTCTCGCCGTCGCGGCCGTCCTCGCCGTTGGCCTCGTTGTGCTTGGAGTCGTAGGAGACGAGGTCGTCGAGGGTGAAGCCGTCGTGCGCGGTGACGAAGTTGATCGAGGCGTAGGGCCTGCGTCCGTCGTCCTGGTAGAGGTCGCTGGAACCGGTGAACCGGGAGGCGAACTCGCCGAGCGTGCCGGGCTCCCCGCGCCAGAAGTCGCGCACCGTGTCGCGGTACTTGCCGTTCCACTCGGTCCACAGCGGCGGGAAGTTGCCGACCTGATAACCGCCGGGGCCGACGTCCCACGGCTCGGCGATCAGCTTGACCTGGCTGATCAACGGGTCCTGCTGGACCAGGTCGAAGAAGGAGCTGAGGCGGTCCACATCGTAGAACTCCCTGGCCAGGGTCGAGGCGAGGTCGAAACGGAAGCCGTCGACGTGCATCTCCTCCACCCAGTAGCGCAGCGAGTCCATGATGAGTTGCAGGGTGTGCGGATTCCGGACGTTCATCGAGTTCCCCGTGCCGGTGTAGTCCCGGTAGTACCGCGGATCGTCCTCCATCAGCCGGTAGTAGGCGGCGTTGTCGATGCCGCGCATGGACAGCGTCGGCCCGAGGTGGTTGCCCTCCGCCGTGTGGTTGTAGACGACGTCCAGGATGACCTCGATGCCTGCTTCGTGCAGGGAGCGGACCATCGCCTTGAACTCGGGGACCTGGGCGCCGCGCCCGCCCGCCGAGGCGTAACCGCTGTGCGGGGCGAAGAAGCCGAGAGTGTTGTAGCCCCAGTAGTTGGTCAGGCCGCGCTGCACGAGGTGGTGATCGGCCACGAAGTGATGCACCGGCATCAGCTCCACGGCCGTGATCCCCAGGCGGGTGAGGTGATCGATCATCACCGGGTGCGCGAGTCCGGCATAGGTGCCGCGCAGCTCCGCCGGGATGTCGGGGTGGGAGATGGTGAGACCCCGGACGTGCGCCTCGTAGATGACGGTCTCGTTGTACGGCGTCTTGGGGAGCCGGTCCATCCCCCAGTCGAAGTACGGGTTGATGACCACGGACTTCGGGAGGTACGCGGCCGAGTCGAGGTCGTTGCGCCGGTCGGCATCGGCGAAGTGGTAGCCGAAGAGCGATTCGTGCCAGTCGAGCGTGCCATCCACGGATTTGGCGTACGGGTCGATGAGCAGCTTGTTCGGGTTGCAGCGCAGTCCCTCGGCCGGGGCGTACGGCCCGGTGACTCGGTAGCCGTACCGCTGGCCCGGGCCGACGCCGGGCAGATAGCAGTGGTGTACGAAGCCGTCGACCTCGTACAGCGCGATCCGGGTCTCCGCGTCGTCCTCGTCGAACAGGCACAGCTCCACCGTGTCGGCCACCTCGGAGAAGACCGCGAAGTTGGTCCCGGCACCGTCGTAGGACGCGCCCAGCGGATAGGCGGTACCCGGCCACGGCTGCATGATCGCTCCCGGAGGCAGTCGCCCGGTGCAGGCTGCCCGAGCGCGTGAGATCACGCTATTCGATCGGGTCTGCCCCCGGCGATATCCCGCGTGGCGAGAAGCGGCTGTCGCGGTGCGGGCGGTGCGGGTCCGAGGCGGTCTGGCGGGTGGTTCTCGATCTCCGACGGCTGCTCGGCCGTTTGTCGATCAGAGCCAATTGCTCGGAGGTCTCGCGGTTTCGGCCACCGTCTCGACCTGCGGTTGTGACGCTTCGTAGATGTTTGGTCTAGTTGATATCCCCCATGTGGGTGCTGGGTCACACCTAGTTGAAGCTTTCGGTAACTGCCGATTACGGTCTGGCTTGTTCGTCACGGTTCGGTCACAAGAGCAACACGAGGTGCCTGTCGGAGTGGACAGCGCCCGCCGGAATTCCCCCGCCGGCGCATGGGTGGCCGTGCCGTTCCCCGAGACGCAGGAAAGGCTCGTAATGCCCCGAACCCACCGCAGATCCGGGCACCTCAGCACCCCGGCGGCGACGGAGTACCGCACGAACTCCACGTCCACCGGAGGGGCCCACCGCGCACCCCGCCGAGGCGCGGGCAAGGCCGTCATCGCCTCCGCGCTGGCGGGCGCGTTCCTGCTGGGCGGCCAGCCGCTGGTGGCAGGTGCCGGCACTCAGCAGGGCGAGGTCACCACCGTGGCCGAGCAGAACGCCGCGACGCTGGCCGAGCTGAGTGAGAAGCGCCAGCTGCCGAGGATCACCCCGTCGGTGCTTCCGGTGTTCCACGACGTCAACCCCACCCTGGAACTGAGCAGGCTGGTCCGTGCCGCCAAGCTGGAGGCGGACCGGGTCGCCGAGGAAGAGCGCGTCGCCGCCGAGGAGGCCGCGGTCGCCGAGGAGGAGGCCGCCGCCGAGGCCGCCGCCGCTGAGGAGGCCGCCGCGGAAGAGGCTGCCGCCGAGGCGACCGCCGCGCAGGAGCAGGCCGCCGCCGACGAGGAGGCCGCCGAGGCACGGGTCGCCGAGGAGGCCGCCCCCGCACAGGCCTCGCCCGAGTTCGCCAAGCCGACCACGGGCACCTTCACCTCCGGCTTCGGCGCACGCTGGGGCACCACGCACTACGGCATCGACATCGCCAACTCCATCGGCACGCCGATCGTGTCGGCCACCAGCGGCACCGTCATCAACGCGGGCTCGGCCAGCGGCTTCGGCCAGTGGGTCCGGGTCCAGGCCGACGACGGCACGATCACCGTCTACGGTCACATCGAGACCTACTCGGTGAGCGTCGGCCAGCGGGTCGCCGCAGGCGAGCAGATCGCGACCATGGGCAACCGCGGCCAGTCCACCGGCCCGCACCTGCACTTCGAGGTGCACGTCAACGGACAGAAGATCGACCCGCAGCCGTGGCTCGCCGCCCGCGGCATCTCGGTCCAGTAAGCACCGAGCGCTGCACGCACGAGGCACCTCGGAGGCGCCCGCCAGGATGACCTGGCGGGCGCCTTCGTCTGTCCGGACGCGCGTGACGTCCTGCCGCCGTGCCCTGCCCCCGTGCGGCTCGGCCTCCGGCCCGCATTCGGCTGCCCCCGACGTCGCCCGTCGTCTGGTGGCAGGGCGCCGCGGTGCGGCGTCCGCCGAATCGGTTCGAGGAGGCAGGCCGCCGAGCGTCGTCGCCGGACGGATCGACCGAGAGGGGCATGCCGCGGCTGGGGCGTCCACGAGGACGGCTGCGCCTCCCGGGCCCGCCGCCGCGTCGCCTGGGGTCTGATGGTGACGGCGGCCGCCCCTGTGACTCCGGCGCTGTGCCGGGCCGAGGTCCGGCACGACCGGCGCGGCGAGCGCGCCACTCCTTCCGGCATCGGATCCACCTGTGGCTGGCGATCGGGACGAGCGGCCGAGGCCGCCCGCCCCGATCCGGCCCTTCGTCGCTTCGAGGCGCGGGACCACCTCGGCTCGCGCCCGACTTCTCGATCAGGGCGGATCTCGGCGCCTGGCAGGCGGACCGCGGCGTCGACCTGACGGGCGGCCGGGTGCTGATGCCGGCGAGCGCGCGGGTGCTCGGCCACCTCTTCAACCCGATCAGCGTCTTGTGGTGCTACCGCTCGGACGGGCCACCGCCCTGCGTGGCGGCCGAGGTCCACGACGCCTGCGGCGGGCGGCACGCCTCTCTGCCGCGGCCCGACGAGACGGGGCGGACCGAACCGGACAAGGAGTTCGACGTCTCCCCGTTCCTGCCGGTCCGGGGACGGTGCCTGTTCCGCGTCAGCGGGCCGGACGAGCAGGGTGAGCCTCACCATCGCGGTACGCCGAGACGGGCGAACACCGCTGCTCGCGACCCTGCGGGTCCGGCGTCGTCCCGTGACAATCGGTTTCGTGGTTCGCATGCTGGTGACGCGTCCGATGGTCACCAGATGGGTGGCCCTGTTGATCCGCTGCCACGGCGTGCTGCTGTGGCTACGTCGAGTGCCGATGGTGCCCAGACATCGGCATCTCACCGAGGAGGGTGAGCAGTGATGCGTCCATCGCCACAGGAGACGGGCAGACGCCCGGTCGTCGACACGCCTGCCAGAGCGGTGCCGCGTCCTCAGGAGCGCAGCTGGCCGGGGCTGGCGGTCGCGCCGGAGTCGCCGTTGCGAGCCCGAGTGGCCGAGCTGCTGTTTCGTCGTGCGGTCCGGTCCCTGCCACTGCGGGTGGAGCTGCCGGACGGGACCCGGCTGGGAGCGGGCGGTCCCGGAGCACCGGTCATGCACGTGATCCGACCCAGGGCGTTCTTCCATCGCCTCGGCGCGGACGTCAAGATCGGCTTCGGCGAGGCCTACCTCGTCGGCGACTGGACCTCGGAGCGCCTCGCCGACCTGTTGACGGTGTTCGCCGAGCGGCTCACCGTGCTGATCCCGCCGAGGCTGCAGATCCTGCGTCGGTGGGTGGAGCGCGCCCAGCCGATCGAGGAGCGCAACACGCTGCGCGGGGCCCGGGAGAACATCCATCGGCACTACGACCTGTCCAACGATCTCTTCGAGACCTTCCTCGACGAGACGATGACCTACTCGTCGGCTCTGTTCGACGAGACGGCCGCCGCCACCGAGCTCCACCATCCCGACGCCGATCCGACGGCGGTCCTGCGCGACGCCCAGCTGCGCAAGATCGACTCGGTGCTCGACCATGCCAGGGTGGGGGCGGGCACCGAACTCGTGGAGATCGGCACCGGTTGGGGGGCCTTGGCCGTTCGCGCCGCCGAACGCGGCGCACGGGTCACCTCGCTCACGATCTCGGCGGAGCAGCGTCGGGCCGCCGAGGAGCGGATCGCGGTCGCGGGGGTGGCCGATCGGGCCCGAGTGCTGCTCCAGGACTACCGGCAGGCCGAGGGCGAGTACGACGCGGTGGTCAGCGTCGAGATGATCGAGGCGGTCGGCGAACGTTACTGGCCGGACTACTTCCGGGCGGTCGACCGCCTGCTGCGGCCCGGTGGTCGGTTCGGGCTCCAGGCCATCGTGATGCCGCACGATCGGATGCTGGCCACCCGACACAGCTACGGATGGGTGCACAAGTACGTGTTCCCCGGCGGCTTGATCCCCTCGACCCTGTCGATCGAGGAGAACCTGCGGGCACACACCTCGTTGCGTGTGCGGGAGGCTCGCTACTTCGGCGCCGACTACGCCGAGACCCTGCGACGGTGGCGGGAGCGGTTCCTCGACCGGTGGGCCGAGGTGGCGGCACTCGGCTTCGACCAGACCTTCCGCCGGATGTGGGAGTTCTACCTGGCCTATTCGGAGGCGGGCTTCCGGGTCGGCTACCTGGACGTCGCCCAGTTCTCCATCGCCAAGGCAGGCTGATCGTCCGCGGGCGTCCAGCGCCGCCCGGCGCGCCCGCGAACGGCCTTGCCCGCGGCCGGAGCATCGCGGTGCCGTCCTCGACACGGGTCGCGACGGCGGCCCCGGCAACGGTCTCGGCGGTGTCCGTCGAGGCCCGCGGACCTCGGCTCGGCGGCATGCCGTGGTCGGTGCCGAGACCGGCGCGGCGAACCTCGAGGCCCGCCGCCCCGGCCGCCACCATGTCCGGGTCTCGCACACGAGTGCGCCCGCCGGGCACGCGGCGCCGTTCGCAGTGTCGCCGACGGCTCGTTCGGCGGTCCGACCACGTTCGCCGGTCCGGGCATCGGACTCTCGCGCTGGACGCCGCCGGGCATCGGCCCGCCACACTCGACGCGCCGGTCGTCGACTCCACGCGCCGACCACCGCCGCCTGCTCGGCCACCGCGGGCATCGGCGGCAGGGGAGGGCGGTCCGGCTCGACACGAGCGACCCGGCGAAGCACCGAGCCGGGTCACCGCAGGTCGACGTCGGATTCGTCGGATTCGACCGTTCGTTCCGTGCGGCGCGCCCACCGGTCGCTGGTCGCCGACCTCTCGGCCGTGCCCGGCCCGTCCGCCGATCGCGGCTGGTACGGGCTGCGGCCGGGATGACGGCTGGTGCTAGCGTCGCAGGGTGCGTTCGGAGCTGCTGCGGCCTCGGTGGATCCTGCTGCACGTCGTGACCGTGGTGATCATGCTCGTCAGCCTCCGGCTCGGGTGGTGGCAGTGGGAGCGGTCGCAGTCGGTGGGCGGCGACGGCCAGAATCTCGGCTACGCGGCCCTGTGGCCCGCGATGGCGGCGTTCGTCGGCTACGTGTGGTGGCGGTGGACCCGTCTGGAGTTGGAACAGGCCGCCGAGCGGGACCGGTCGGCGGCGGCCGAGCCCGAGAACGCGACGGCCTCGGTCGATTCGACCATGTCGGGCGCGAGCCAGGCGGACGACGACGCCGCCCTCCCCGGCGGGCCGAGCGCCTCGACTCCGGCCCGGGCCGTGGGGGCCGCCGGAGCTTCGCCTTCCGCGGCGGCGCCCGCTCCGGAGTCCGCTCGTGCCGCCGCCGCGCGTCGACAGCTCGATCGGCTGCGGGCCCGAGGCGCGATGGAGCGGGACGGCACTCCCGCCGACGAACTGTCCCAGTACAACGGCTACCTCGCCGAGCTGTCCGACTCGGATGCCGAGCGGGCGCGGCAGGCTTAGGAGACGACGTGTCAGACGTGACCGAGACGAAGGCGCCCGCCCCGACGGCGCCGGCCGGAACCCTCCTGCGGTACCGGGTGATCTCCTATGTCGTCGGCGTGATGCTGGTGGCGCTGGTGCTGGTCGCGATGCCCGTCCGGTACATCGCGGGCGATCCGTTCCTGGTCGCGCTGATCGGCCCGCTGCACGGCTTCCTGTACATGGTCTATCTGGTGCTGTGCTTCGATCTCGCCCTCAAGGCGAAGTGGTCGATCAAGGCGACGATCCTCACCCTGCTGGCGGGCACCGTTCCGTTCCTGTCCTTCGTCGCCGAGCACATCGTCACGCGCAGGGTCCGCGCGGGCATCCGCATCTGACACGCCGCCTGGTTCCCGGACCGGCCTGCCCCGGGGGCCCGGAGCTCGTCCAGAACGGGCCGACGACCCCGCCGCGGGCAGCACGTCGGCCCTGACGCCGAGCCCGGCTCGGCGAATCCGGCGGCCGAACGGACCGGACTCCCGCCCCGGCCACCTCTGCCGTCGGCTCGGAGGCCGCAGGAGGCGGCAGGCAGTGCGGTCCGGGGCCGACACCGTCGGCGACCGCCCCGGCAGCCGGTTCGGGATCGAAGACCGCCGCGTCAGCCGCCTGCGGCGCATCAGGCGGCGGGGGTGCTCCGGTGGTCCTGCCACAGGCTCCAGGCGATCGCCGCCGAGGCGAGCAGCGCGGCGAAGGGAAGCCCGATGCCCGCCGCCCACAGCACGGCGGCGACCACGACGAGATCGGGTCCGGAGAACACCTGCACGAGCAGGGCCACCGGCACGGCGCCGCTGATCGGATCGAGCGTTCCCCCGGTGTGGTAGTCGATCGGCGGTCGCTTCGCCGAACGCAGCACCCCGGCCAGCCCGACCAGGGCGAGGGTCACCGCGGTGCCCGCCCACGGTGACCCCGCGACGGCCGGTGCGACGGCGGCCCCCCACACCAGCGCGGCGACGGCGGGCACCACCAGCATCGTGCGGCGGATGGCGGCGTCGGAGAAGGGCAGAGTGCGCCGCAGCGCCGCGCTGCGGGCGGTGAGCCGCAACCCGCTGGAGAGCCTGCCGAGGGCGAGATACCCGATCACCAGCGTGGCGGGCATGGTCCAGAACGGGGGAAGCAGGGCGGCGGTCACGTAGGGCAGCAGTCCCAGGGCGGCCCACCAGCCGATCGACGCCCGGCGACGCAGTACTCGCCGGAGTTCGGCGCGGACGAGTGTGGCGACGCCCCGGCCCGTGAGCCGGCTGCTGCGCACGACGGCTCGGCGGCGCCAGCGTCGCTGCTCCAGGAGATCCGCGATCAGCGACGTGTCCAGCCAGCCGACGGAGACGCGCACCGCCCCCGACACCTCGGCTGCCTCGTTCAGCGCGCCGCGATCGATGCCGCTCGTGGCCCGCCGTGCGGCCAGGAGGCTCCATGCCGCCGCGAGCAGCGCGGGCACCGCGAGCACCGCCACCGGCGGCGTCGGCGGCGTGGGCAGCGGCATGGTCGAGGTCGTCGTCAGTATCGCGGCGACCGCGAGGACCCCGCCGAGGGCGGCGAGCAGCATGCCGACGCGG
This sequence comes from Actinoalloteichus hoggarensis, assembly GCF_002234535.1. Taxonomy (NCBI): domain Bacteria; kingdom Bacillati; phylum Actinomycetota; class Actinomycetes; order Pseudonocardiales; family Pseudonocardiaceae; genus Actinoalloteichus; species Actinoalloteichus hoggarensis. Next base: position 4,433,551 of record NZ_CP022521.1, on the reverse strand, counting down.
GCCACCCGGGCGGGACCCCGCCGATGCCGCTGGGCCACGACGGCGAGGCTCAGGGCGATCACGCCGACGGACGCGCCGAGCACCGCCGACCAGAGGAGGTCGACGTCGGCGATTCCGACCGCGAGGGCCGCGCCGAAGACCAGCGCCGTGGACAGGGCGGCCGCGGCCGCCGTCGTGGCGGCGAACCTGCGCGAGAGCAGGGCGCCCCGGTCGACCGGTGTGGAGAAGAGCCAGGTCATGTTGGTGGAGGACACCGAGAGCGGACCCAGTTCGGCCGCCGCGCGCACCGCCAGTCCGAGACAGATCAGGACGGCGGCGACGGCCGGCCGGCCGGTGGCGGCCGGGTCGGCAAGCGAACCCGAGGCACGGGACCAGTCGAGGGCCGCCAGCACCGCCTGCACGAGCAGACCGCCGGGGACCAGGGCGTACAACAGACCCTCGTAGATCCGGCCCGCCACCGTCGTCGCGGCGGGCCGTCCGCGCCGTCGGGACCGCAGGAGCGCACGCAGGGTCCGTGCGGAGACGGCGGCCCGTTCCGGCGCGTGCGGCGACGCGGCAGGTGGGGCCGTCATCCGCGTCCCACCGGTACGCACTCGTCCGCCACCGCCGAGGTCACGTCCTCGTCGTGGCAGGACAGGAGGATCGCCACGCCCGCCGCCTTCTCGGCGAGAAGACGCTCGACGAGCCACCGCCTGCCCGCGGCGTCGAGGCGCTGCTCCGGCTCGTCCAAGACCAACAGCTCCCGAGGCCGGACGAAGCAGGAGGCCAGCCCCAGCCTGCGGCGTTGGCCCGAGGACAGGGTGCCCGGGAGGCGGTCGGCGATGGCGCTCAGGCCCAGCTCCGCGAGGACGTCGTCGAGCATCTCCTCGGGGTCGGAGTCGCCGTGCGCCCGTGCCAGCAGGTCGAGGTGCTCGACCACCGAGACGTCCGGGAAGAAGTCGACGTCGTCCAGTCCCACGGCCATCGCCGCCCTGATCCTCGGATCGCTCTCCCGGATCTCACGGCCCGCCCAGCGCACCTCGCCCTCATCGGCGTGATCGACCCCCGCGACGCAGCGCAGCAGGGTCGTCTTGCCCGCGCCGTTCGGTCCGACCAGCACGGTGGCCCGGCCGGGAGCGGTCGTGAAGCTGATCTGATCCAAGACCGTGTTCGTTCCGAATCGGCGGAGGAGATCCGTCACCTGGAGCACACCGCGAGCTTAGTCGGGTGCCGATCACCGCCTGTCTCGTCGCGCGGCCCGGGCGGGGACGACCTGCGTCGACGGTGCGGATCGTCGCAGTCCCTCGGCCCGGCGGCGGATCGTCGGCGGCCGGGCCGTCCGCGTCGGCGGCCCGACGGCCGTGAGGGGGGCGAGACGTGGGGACCGCACTCGTTGCCGGCCCCGTCCGCGGCCGTCGCCCGGTGGCTTTGTGATCTTGTGTTGGGCATAGTGGTGATCGTCGGTGTTCGACCATCGCAGGGTGAAAGGCGGAGCGTGAGCAGCAAGCGACCGGGAGTCGCCGGGCGGTCGGGCGGGTCGCCCAGACGACGTTCCGGCGGGTCTGCCGATCGCCGGGCGGAGCTGCTCGCCATCGCCGCTCGGCTGTTCGCGACCCAGGGCTATCTCGCCACCAGCGTCCGGGAGATCGCCGATGCGGCGGGCATCCTGTCCGGCAGTCTCTACCACCATTTCGACTCCAAGGAGTCGATGGCCGATGAGCTGCTGCGCGACCTGCTGGCGGCGCAGCGCGGCGGATACCAGCGGGTGCTGGACGAGGGCGGCCATCCCAGGGAGGTGCTGGCCGGTCTGCTTCGCGCGGATCTCGCGCTGTTGACCACCCACCTGGAGGCCGTCGCGGTCTTCCAGGCCGAGCGCAGGCAGTTGGCCAGGGCGGATCGCTTCGCCTACCTGGATCGACATCGCCGCTGGGTGCAGCGGCAGTGGACGACGCTGGTCGGGGAGGGGCAGCGGCTCGGAGCCTTCCGGACGGACGTGGAGGGCGCCGTGCTGTATCGCCTCGCGCACGAGGCCGTGTGGAACTCCGCCCACTGGTTCAACCCTCGAGGACGGACGACGGCCGCCGAGCTGACCGAGCAGTATCTGAATCTGCTCTTCGACGGCCTGCTCACGAGGGACGCCTCCCCGGCGGCGGCCGAAGACAACGGCGCCGCGGGTGACGGCGGCGACCACGAGCCCGATCGCGCGATCGCGCCGTCCCCGGTCGCGCCGAGGCCGCCCGCCGATCAGGACGGTCGTCCGGCGGACGAGACGGTCCCGGCGATCGTGGCCGGGGCGACGGTGCGGAGCGAGCCTCCGAGTCCGCGCGACGACTCCGACGAAGGCGTGGCCGAGACCACCGGGTGATTCCGAGTCCGCCGTGCTCGGCGGAGGGGTGCGGGCTCCGTGCCTGGCCGGCGGGCGTCCGGGGTCTCGCGTGCTGCTCTCGGCCCTCAATAGGGCCCGCGGCCCGTATCCGGCGTCGAGTCCGACGCGGTGCCGCCGAGCAGGGCCGCCGAGCAGGGCCGCCGAGCAGGGCCGCCGAGCAGGACACGAGCCCGCATGGTCCGGCCGCGATCCCCACGCCGCGTCCTAGGGGTGCGACGGCGGTGCCCCGCCGGCGGCGCGGGGCACGCCGACGATCTCAGCGCAGGGCGTGCTCGTAGATCTGCCGCATCGCCTCGGCGTAGCGGTCCGGGGTGAGCGACTGGACCCTGGACCGTGCCGCCTCGCCCAGCCGCTCGGCGGCGGCCGGGTCCGCCAGCAGTCGCAGCAGCGCGGCACCGAAGCCCTCCGGGGTGTTCTCGGCGAGCACGGCATCGTCGCCCAGCGGCCCCGAGGCGTGCAGCGCCGGGTCGCACAGCACCGACGGCCTGCCCGCGAGCGCCGCCTCCTGGAGCACCAGCCCCTGGGTGTCGGTCATGGACGGGAACGCGAAGACCTGTGCGGCGGCATAGCCGGCCGCGACGACGTCCGGCGGCTGCTGGCCGAGGATGACCGTGTTGTCCGTGATGCCGTGCTCGGCCAGCAGCTTGGTCAGCCACCGCCGCTCGTACACCGCGCCGATGAGCACGAGCCGTGCCGACGGCAGCTTCTCGACGACCTCGGCGAAGGCGGGGGCGAGCAGCCCGATGCCCTTCTCCCGGTTGATCCGACCGACGAACAACGCCACGGGCGCGTCAGCCGGGATGTCCCAGGCGGCGCGCAGCTCTTCGGCGGCCTTCGGCGCGGTCCTGGGCAGGTTGATTCCGGCGGGTGCGACGAACAGCCGATCGCTGTGCGTCGTCAGCTTCGCGCGGTCGAGGATGGCGGCGGTGGGCGCGATGATCGCGTCGGCGTCGCTCAACAGCAGTTGATTGATGCCGTCGATGAGCGCGCCGCGCCGTTCGGCGTCCTCCTCGATCTCGGGCGTCGGCGTGCCGAGCCTGCGCGCGTAGAGGCGCATCATCGTCCGCAGGCCGACGGCCGGGATGCGATAGGCGTCGGCATAGGCATGCAGGTCGGTGTGGTAGGTGTGCACGATCGGCAGGTTCAGCGACCGCGCCACGAACAGACCGAGCAGTCCCATCGGGCCCGGCGTGTGCACGTGGACCAGGTCGGGCTTCCACTCGGCCAGTTGCGCGACATGTCTGCTGCGCGGCCAGGTCAGCCGCAGGCCCGCCACCCCGCAGGGCATCGAGCCGAGCTGGAGGACACCGGGCTCGTTCTCCTGCTTCGGATGGCGAGGCACGACCAGCATGCTGGGGTGTCCTGCGGCGGCCAGGCTCGACATCAGCGTGCGGACCGAGGTGACGATCCCGTCGCGCCGCGGCAGATAGGTGTCGCTGAAGTGCAGCACACGCACCGGCCGGGATCGATGGGCGGAATCGTGCGTGCCGACCTGTGCCGGGATCATCGGCGGGAAGTGCAGTGCTCGTCGTCGAAGGCGGAACCTGCTTCGTCTCGTGCCTGCGCGCCTCAGGAGCGGGGAAATCTGTCTGATCCTTCCGTGCAGGAACACTGATCCAGTGGAGTGGACAACCCAAAATACGGGGCGTCGGGGCTCTGGTGGGACCTTTTCCCGACGGCTGGTCGGAGTGTCCGGTTCATCACCCTCGGCGAGCGGCTCTCAGGGAGCAGCCGAGCCTCTCCGGTCGGATGCCCGCCGATCCCGCTTCCACCGAAACGGGCGGACCGGACGGGTTGTTCCGCTGAGTCCGTGTTCGGCGATCGTGCCGAGCAGGCCGGCGGGGCTGTCGAAGACCACGCTGGAGAGCTTGTCGATCGATCGGCGAGGTGTCCAGCGACGGGCGTCGATCGAGGAGCCGAGCGTCGAGCGGGGCCTTCGTGGCCGGTCGCACGAGGGAGGAGAGGAGCGTGCTCGCCGATCGGCGGCGTGCTGATTCGTCGAACATGTCTCCAGACTCTTCCTGCTCGCGCTGCCGGTGCGGATCGCGCCCTGACGCCCGCCCCGCCGTCGTTGTCGAAACGGTGACACACCCCGGCCGACGGTTCAATTGCGAAGTGATGTTTTCGGGGATGAATCAGGGTCGTCTCAGGGCTCGGCCGCCGAGGTTCATTCGTCGTTCGCTACGCCGAGGCCTCGATGTTCGCCGGAGGTCGTCCACACCATCGCTGGAGCACGCCTTGACGATATCCTCGAGCCCCGGCGAGGGCGGCCCGCCGGGGTCCGCCCGCGGTCGTGTCTGATGGTGCGGGACGACCGAGGATCTCAAGTGGGGTGGGCACGCTGGACGTCGAGTGGCGGGAACTTCTCGAGGCGCCGCTGAGCTCCGAGCTGACGCTGGTGCTGGGAACCGGCCTGCTCGCCTTGGTGCTGGTGGCGCAGCGACGATTATGGCGGGTCACCCGCAACGTCGTGACCATCGTGCACGAGGGCGGCCATGCCCTGGTGGCCCTGGTCACCGGCCGCACGCTGATGAGCATCCGCCTGCACTCCGACACCTCGGGCGTCACCGTCTCGCGAGGGCGCCCCACCGGTCCCGGGATGGTGTTCACCGTCCTCGCCGGGTATCTCGCCGCCCCCCTGCTGGGACTGGCCGCCGCCGCCGCGATGGTCTCGCAGCGTCACGTGCTGCTGCTCTGGGTCACCGTCGGGCTGCTGGCGGCGATGCTGCTGTTGATCCGGAACCTCTTCGGCGTCGTCTCGCTGGTCTTGACGGGTGCCGTGGTGTTCTGCGTCTCCTGGTTCGCCCCCGAATCGATCCAGGTTGCGTTCGGCTACGGGTTCAGCTGGTTCCTGCTGTTCGGCGGGGTGCGCCCGGTCATGGAGCTTCGGGTGCTGCGTCGGGGGCCGGGCCCGAGGGACTCGGACCCGGATCAGCTCGCACGGCTGGCGGGGGGCACGGCACTGCTGTGGACCGTGGTGTTCTTTCTCGTCGCGATCGCCTCGCTGGCCTTCGGCGGCCTGATGCTGCTCTCCTCGCCGAGTTGAGCCTGCCTGCGAGGACACGGCGGGCGAGCAGCACGTCTACTGCTTCCCGGCCGCCGGGCCCCGAGTCGCCGGTCAGGATGGTCGCCGGGTCGTGAAGCCGCCGCGCCGGAGGTCGTGTGGCGGTCCGTCCCGGCACGGGGCGGCGGCTCGGCCCGGCGCCTGCCTCGCCGTCGGGAGGCCGCGTACCTCCGCGCGGGCGGCGCTCAGCCGAATTCGTCGGGGTCCAGGCCGATCCTGGTGTCGACGTTCAGGCCGCTGACCGCCGCCAGCTCGTCGTCGGAGAGCACGAAGTCGAAGATGTCGATGTTCTCGGCGATCCGGGACGGGGTCACGGACTTGGGGATCACCACGTTGCCGAGCTGGATGTGCCACCGCAGCACGATCTGGGCCGGGGTCTTGCCGTGCTCGTCGGCGAGCGCGGTGATCGTCGGGTCGGCGAGCAGGCCGCCTTGGGCGAGCGGGCTCCACGCCTCGGTGACGATGTTGTGGCTCGCGCCGAAGCGGCGCAGCTCGGCCTGGATGAGGCGGGGGTGCAGCTCGATCTGGTTGATCGCGGGGACGACCGCGCTGGAGTCGAGCAGCCGTTCGAGGTGGGGGACGTGGAAGTTGGAGACGCCGACGGCGCGGGTCCGCTCCTCGTCGAGCAGCTTCTCGAAGGCCCGCCAGGTGTCGACGTAGTGGCCGCGCCTGGGCTGCGGCCAGTGGATGAGATACAGATCGACGTAGTCCAGCCCGAGCTTCTCGATGCTCTCGTCGAAGGCGCGCAGCGCGCTGGCATAGCCGTGGTCGTCGTTCCACAGCTTGGTCGTGACGAACACGTCCTCCCTCGGCAGCCCCGAGGCCCGCAGCGCCCGTCCCACCGCCGCCTCGTTGCCGTAGGCGGCGGCGGTGTCGATGCTGCGGTAGCCGGCGGCCAGCGCCTCGGTGACCGCGGCCTCGGTCTCGGCGTCGGGAATCTGGAAGACGCCGAAGCCCAGCTGTGGGATCTGCACGCCGTTGTTCAATGCGATGGAGGGAACCTGCGGCATGGTCTCCTCGACCTCCTCGGCTCGACGACGGTGGGGAACGAGTCGACGTGCCCTGCGCGTCGGCTCGGGTGCCGCTGGTGAGTCTCCCAGCACCGGCCGTCGCCCGCCGGGATGGCGACGACCCGTGCCTGGTCCGGCCGACTAGCGGATCGGCCGGTTCGGGTAGGGCAGCAGCGCCATCTCGCGCGCGTTCTTCACGGCCGCCGCCACCTCGCGCTGCTCGCGGGAGGTCAGCCCGGTGACCCGGCGTGCCCGGATCTTGCCCCGGTCGGACAGGAACTTGCGGAGCAGGGCGACGTCCTTGTAGTCGACGCGCTCCACGCCTTCCCGTCGCAGCAGGTTGACCTTGCGCCGTTGCGGTCGGAGCCGGGCGTTCTTCGGTTTCGTCGGCATCGGATTCCTCACCAGCTCGACTTCCGCACGCCGGGCAGCTGCCCCGCGTGCGCCATCTCGCGGAATCGGATGCGGGAGAGTCCGAAGGTACGCAGGTAGGCGCGCGGCCTGCCGTCGGAGACGTCCCGATTCCGGATCCGGGTCGGGCTCGCGTCACGCGGCAGGCGTTGCAGGGCGGCCTGCGCCGCGTCGCGTTCCTCGGCGGTGGACCGCGGCGATCGGATGGTCTCCTTCAGCGCGGCCCGCCGCTCGGCATGGCGCGCGACGATCTCCCGACGCCGATCGTTCTTGACGATCTTGGACTTCTTCGCCATCAGCGTTCCTCCCGGAACTCGACGTGCCTGCGGACCACCGGGTCGTACTTCCTGATGCGCATCCTGTCGGGATCGTTGCGCCTGTTCTTCCTGGTGACGTAGGTGTAGCCGGTGCCTGCGGTGGACCGGAGCTTGATGATCGGTCGTGTGTCGTTGCGGGCCATCTAGAACGCCACCCCTCTGCTCTTCAGCTCGGCCGCCACCGACTCGATGCCCCGGCGGTCGATGATCTTGATCGCCGTGGTGGACAGTCGAAGACGGATCCACCTGTTCTCGCTCGCCAGCCAGTAGCGGCGGCGCTGGAGGTTGGGTTCCCACCGTCGGGACGTGCGAACGTGTGAATGCGAGATCTTCTTGCCGTAGCCCGGCTTGGCGCCGGTGACCTGGCAGACGGCGGACATCGCGTTCTCCTTCCCTCGTCGTTCGGCGCGCCGCGTGCGTGCGGACGTGGCGCGGAGCCGCAAGACTATGACAACCATTTTCATTAATCTGGCGGGGGTGTTCGCGGGACGTCGGTCCGCGCCGGGGTGGACCCGCATGCGCGCCCGCCTATTAGAAACGATTACCGTTGTCGTCTAGTCTGCCCTCTCGGCCGATCGACGGCCGAGGAGAGCAAGTCAACGAGAGGGTGAGGTGGAGGTCCTTGGCTACGGCGGAGCGCAGACCGTCTCTGGTCGTCGTCGCGGGTCTCGCGGCCGACGCGGCGGAGCAGGTCGCCGACCGGATGTGCGGACCCGCCACGGCGGTGATTCACCATGATCTTCGGCTGATCACGCAGGGCGTGGTCCGACGCAGGCTGCGCGCCTACGGCGCCGATGTCACCACCGCCGTGGAGTTGGCGCACGGCTGCGTCTCCTGCACGCTGCGCGAGGATCTGCTGCCGTTGGTGCGCAGGCTCGTCGACGACGCTCGGCTGTCTCGCATCGTGCTGCATCTCGACCCGGTGCTGGAGCCGGAGGCGGTGTGCTGGGCCTTGCACCACGTGCTCGTCGACGACCGGCCGATCCTCGACGACGTCCAGATGGCGGGAGTCCTCACCGTCGTCGACGAGCGGACGTGGCTGGACGACGCGGCGGGCGACGAGGCGCTGGCCGAGCGCGGGAGGACGGCGAGCATCGACGACGAGCGGACCGTGGCGCAGGTGCTCGTCGGACAGGTGGAGTTCGCCGACGCCCTCGTTCGCGCCCACACGGCGGAGGAGCCCTGGACCGCCGCGCGGACGGCCGCCGTGTTCGACCGGCTGGCCCCGACGGCGCCCAGAGCGGCGCTGGCAGACCTCGACGTCGACGCGCTGCTGGCCAGGGTGCCCGCGGCGGCCAGACGCGGGACGGTCGACGACGCACACGGGCCGCTGTTGCGCGGGCAGCCGCCGCTGGATTCGGACTGCGGCGTCCACACGGTGCTCTTCCAGGAGCGCAGACCCTTCCATCCGGGCAGGCTGCACGAGGCGATCGACGTGCTGCTCGACGGAGTGATCCGCACCAGGGCGCGGCTGTGGCTGGCCACCCGGCCGGCGGAGACCCTCTGGCTGGAGTCGGCGGGCGGCGGCCTCCGAGTGGCCCCGGCGGGCCCGTGGCTGGCCGCCTCGGACGCCGAGGCCTGGGCGGCCGCGTCCGCCGAGCGACAGGCGGCGGCGGCACTGCGGTGGGACGCTGTCTACGGGGATCGGGTGCAGGAGTTCGTCGTCATCACCCATCGCGCGGACCCCGAGGAGATCTGCGCCGCGCTGCGCGACGCCCTGCTCACCGACGCGGAACTCGCGGAGGGCGCGGAGGCGTGGCAGCGCTACGACGATCCGTTCGGAGCCTGGCACAGCGATCCGTGCGAGGACGACGACACGGGCCGCGACGGAACCGACGTCGTGGTCGTCGAGAGGAAGGATGAAAGGTGAAGAAGGACATCCATCCCGACTACCATCCGGTGGTCTTTCGGGACTCCTCCACGGGGGACGCATTCCTCACTCGCTCCACGATCACCTCGGAGCGCACCGTGGAATGGGAGGACGGCAACACCTATCCGCTGGTGATCGTCGACGTCAGCTCCTCGTCGCATCCCTTCTGGACGGGGACTCAACGACTGGTCGACACGGCCGGTCGGGTGGAGAAGTTCCGACGGCGCTACGGCGACCGGTCCAGGCCGAAGTCGGGTGACTCCTGATGGCGGTCCCGAAGCGGAAGACCTCGCGAAGCAACACCCGGCATCGTCGCGCGCAGTGGAAGGCGACCGCGCCGGATCTCGTTCCCGTCGTGATCGACGGCAGGCGGACGCTGGTGCCGCGCAACCTGATGAGACACCTTCATCGGCAGTCCTGACCGTCGAGGAGGACACGCTGCGGGGTCCGGCCGTCTGGGCCGGGCCCCGTGCGGTGTGTGGTGGAAGCCGGTCGCCTGCTGTGGCGGGCGTCCGTCCATCGTGCGTCCGCTTCTCCGCCCGCGGCGGTGATGGGCCGTCGTGACGATGCACTCGATCACTCGGGTCGGATCTCGCGGCGGCGTCGGGGATGCTCGGGGGTCGGTCCGGATCGGCTGCCTCGGACCCGCTCGCACGCACCGGCGACCGGTGGCGGCCGTGTCGAGGAGTCGATGCGGCGGCCCGGCCGGCGAACCGTGTCACCGGCGGACCCACCGCTAAAGAAGACGATTATCATCACCGATACAACGCCTACCGGGTGAGGAGATGACGAGGGTGTCGAGCGTGAGCATGGGCGAGGTCTTCAGCGCGGGCCGGGTCGAGTTCCGCCGTTGGTCGCCCCTGCTCTGGGAGCCGCTCGGCGAGGAACTGGTCCGGGTGAGCGCCCCTCGGCCCGGCGAACGAGTGCTCGACGCCTGCGCGGGCGCGGGCGCCTCGGCGGTCCCGGCGGCCCGTGCGGTGGGGGAGCGCGGCCGGGTCGACGCCGTCGACCTGGCCGAGGGACTCCTCGACGACGGGCGCGCCCGAGCCGCCGCGCTGGGACTGTCGAACATCCGCTTCACGGCCGCCGACGTGACGTCCTGGCCCGCGCCCGACGGCGGCTACGACGTGGTCCAGTGCGCCTACGGAGTCTTCTTCCTGCCGGACATGGACCGCGACGTGCGGCGACTGATCGGCCTGCTCCGACCCGGCGGGCGTCTCGCCGTGAGCACCTGGGACGAACAGGCGGTTCGTCCGCTGCCCGAGCTGGTGCTGGCGGCGGTGCGGCGGGAACGGAACCTTCCCGCGAACCCGGCATCGCCCGCGAACCCGGCGTCGCGCGTCGACAGCGCGGCGAAGCTGCACGACTGGCTCACCGGCCTCGGCCTGCGTGACGTGGCCGTCGAGAAGGTCTCTTTGCGGACGACGTTGACTCCCGAGCTCGCCTGGGCGATGGCGGTGGGGTCGGCGCTGCGTGGCGTGCTGTCCGGACTCGACGAGGACGCGCTGGCCAGGGTGAAGGCGGACTACCTCGCGGAGGTGGCCCGCCGTGAGCAGCACACCTTCTGCGGCGACTCCCTCATGGGAGTGGGTTTCGCGGGCTGAGCTCCGGCGAGGAGGTCTGCTCGGACGGTCGATCCGGGCCGCTCGTCGAGCCGTGCGGCGCTCGTCGCGTGGGGGTGACACTCCGGTGGCTCTCGGCAGGCGGCGCGTCGGCACCGCTTCCGGCCGGAGGCGGCGTCGCCACGGCTCCGGGCGTCGACGGTCGCGGACGGTGCTCCCGGCGGCGGGAGAGCGCCACGCCGAGAAGGCAGAGCACGCCGCCGAACAGCGCAGGCGGGGGCGGCACCTCGTCGAGCAGCAGCACGCCGCCCAGGATCGTCAGCGGCGGCACCAGGTACGTGGTGACGCCGAGCCGTCCCGCGCTCATCCTGGCCAGCGCGTACGCCCAGGTGCTGAAGGCCAGCGCGGTGGGCACCAGCCCGAGATACAGCAGCCCGCCGATCTCGGCGGGCGTCGCCCGGCCGACTTCGCCGACGAGGCCGGGGGCGAAGGGCAGACACGCCACCGCGCCGATCGCGCAGGCGAGCCACGTCACCTGCAGCGCGGGCAGCCTGTGCAGGACGGGCTTCTGCGCGAGCGCGCCGATCGCGTAGGTGATCGCGGCGACGACACAGAGCAGCACCCCGCCGCCGTCGACCGCGCCGTCGCCGGTCGATCCCATGCCGATGATCACGACCCCGCCCATCGACACCGCCGCGCCGATCAGCAGCCATCGCGGGAAGCCCTCGCCGAGCAGAACACCCGCGCCCAGCGCGATGAGCACCGGTCCGATGTTGACCAGCATCGAGGTGGTGCCGGCGTCCAAGGACCGTTCCGCCGTGTTCAGTGCGAGGTTGTAGATCGCGAACCACGTCAGGCCGCACAGTGTCAGCAGCGCCCACTCTCGGCGGGTCGGCCGCACCCAGGAGCGGTTGCGCAGGAGGAGCAGCAGGCCGAGCGCCCCCGCGCCGACGAGAAGCCGGCCCAGAGCCAGCGGTCCGGGTGAGAACGTCTCGCCGACCCGGCGGATCGCCACGAAGGCCGAGGCCCACGCGACGACGGTCACCGCGGCCGCGCCGAGCGCGAGCCCCGGTCCGGCTGGTCCGTGCCCGGCTGATCCGGCGGGGGAGAGGGGAGGGGTCGTCGCAGGCATCGGGCGAAGGTAGCCGCGGCGTGGTTCGCCCGTCGGCGAACTACGGACGTCGCCTTCGCGGGGACCGTCCCCTCGGTGCGGCCCCGGGGCGGACCTGGAGCGGGACGGCGGGACAGGGCGCCTGGGGCGGAACTCGTCCTCGGCGCGGAGCGGCTGCGAGGGAGACGTGGGACGGGACACGCCTCGGCGGCACCTGGTCCCGGAGAGGAGAGGCTCGGCGGGACGGGCGGGACGGGCCGCTTCGGCCGGGACACGGTGTCGCCTCGCTCGGGACACGTCCCCGGAGTCGAGAGGCCGCGCAGCGGGGCCGCCGCCCCTGGGTACGCTCTGGCCGGCAGGTCCTCGCCTGCGGAGTTCTCGGCGGCGGGAGTCACCTCTCCCGGCCGCTCACTCCGGTTCCGACTTCGGGACTCGACTCGCGCTTCCCGGTCGTCACCCGCTTCTGCCGGCGGATGCCGTGGCCGATCACGGACGGACTCGGTGCCGCCTCGACGCCGGCACGTGGCGGCTCTCCGCCGTTCGACGATCCGGAAGGGCGAGTCGGTCGCCTGCCGCATCACCCGGGCACCCTCGTCTCCGGTGCCCGGCCGTCCCGGGGTCTCCGGCCGCTTCGACGCCGCTGGCGCCCTCGATGTCTCTGGCGCCCCGACGTTCCTGTCGGTCCCGGACGGGCAGCAGTCCTCACGGCGGTCGATGCCCGGCGAGCCGCTGACGCGTTCGCACCGGGGCCGGCCGAGGACGATCGACGGCAGGACGGCCTGTCACGAGGGCGACCGGCCACGAGGAGGACCGGCATGGTGCGTTCGGTCGATCTCGGTCGTGGTATCGCCCCTCGCGTGGGACCGGTCCGGATCGCACCGGCTCGTTCAGCGATTCAGCGGTTCTCCGGGCGGTGCGCGTCGAGTTCGGCGGCCTCGTCGGGCGTCGGGGCCGAGCCGCCCAGATGCGCGGGCTGCCACCAGCGGTCCGCCTCGTCGGCGGGCTGGTCGGGGTAGGAGCGCTGCGCCGCGTCGAGCAGGGCGCTCATCCGAGTGTGCAGTTCGGCGGTGACCACCTCCGGCGACTCGTCGGGGGAGGGGTGCATCGGCTCGCCGAGGCTGATGGAGACGGGTACGTGTCGACGGGTGAGCGTGCGGGGCCTGCCCTTGGTCCACAGTCGTTGCGTCCCCCACAACGACACCGGGATCAGAGGAACGCCCGCGGCGGCGGCCAGTCGGGCGGCGCCGGTCTTGAGCGCCTTCACCGTGAACGAGCGGCTGATGGTGGCCTCGGGGAAGACGCCGACCACCTCGCCTGCCCGCAAGGCCGTCAGCGCCTGCTCGTAAGACTCCGCGCCCGCGGCACGGTCGACCGCGATGTGCCGCATCCCGCGCATCAGCGGCCCGGCGATGCGGTGATCGAAGATCGCCTTCTTCGCCATGAACCGCACCAGCCTGCGTGAGGGCTGCGCGCCGTAGCCGCAGAAGATGAAGTCCAGGTAGCTGACGTGGTTCGCGGCGAGCACGGCGCCGCCCGTCGTCGGCACGTGCTCGGCGCCGGTGACCTTCAGCCGCAGATCCAGGATGCGGAACACGGCCTTGCTGGCGAGGACGATCGGCGGATACACGAGTTCCGGCATGGCCTGACAGTAACCCCTGGGAGGGCCCTCCTGACCAGCCATGCGGCTCGAACCTACGGTTGCGTAACCTGTTAGCCTGCCGAGTGAGCGCTGCCCGAAATGCCTGACTTTCCCGGCCGGGCGGCGACACGTCGTCGAAGCGGCCTCCACGATGCGGCACGGCCCGCGGCGGTGGACGCGGGCGCCCGTGAGCGGCCCGGCGGCAGGCCGATCCGCGCCGCGAACGAGCCGATCCGTCCCCTGTCCGTGCCGCGGGTGCCGATGAGCCGGTCCGCGGGACCACACGGGCGGACGCACTCCCGCATGCTCCTCGGCGCCTGCCCGTTCGGGCAGAGATCGCCCGTCGCGCGGGCAGCGTCGATCGGCCTGTGCCGCGCGGCCGCGTGCCTGATGGCACCGTCGAGGGAGGACCGGAGCCGACGCCCCTCCCGTGTCGCACGCGGGAGGGACGTCGGGCTCCTGCCGAAGGGCCGTCGTCGATTGCGACGGGTGCGGCCTCGCGACAGGGGCGAGGCCAGGAGGGAGGGGCCGCCGTGACGCCGACCGTGCCTCAGGTCGAGCCGCGTAGCACCAGTTCCGTCGGCAGGATGAGGGGCGCGACCTTGCGGTCGCCGCCCTCGATCATGGTCCGCAGCATTCGGGCCATCTCGCGTCCCATGAACTCCACCGGCTGCCGCACCGAGCTCAGCGGCGGATCGGTGTGCCCGGCGACCTCGGAGTCGTCGAAGCCGATCACGGCGACGTCCTCGGGCACCCGGCGGCCCATCGCGCGCAGGGCGATGAGGGCGCCCGCGGCCATGAGGTCGCTGGCCGCGAACACCGCGTCCAGGGCGGGTTCGCGCTCCAGAAGCTGGCGCATCGCCCGCTCGCCGCTCTCCCGGCCGAAGTCTCCGATGGCATACAGGTCTCTGGGCACGCCTCGGCGGCCGCGCAGGGCCGAGCGATATCCGGCCAGTCGGTCGACGCCGACCGACATGTCCTGCGGCCCGGTGATCGTCGCGATCCGGCGACGGCCCTGATCGTAGAGATAGTTGGTCGCGCTGCGGGCCCCGCCGACGTTGTCGGAGTCCACGTAGGGGATCTCGGGCGTGGTGACGTGCGGCCTGCCCGCCATCACGACGGGGATGCCGCCGGAGGACAACCGGGCGGGCAGCGGGTCGTCACCGTGCACCGAGACGAGCATCAGCCCGTCGACGTGCCCGTTGTGCACGTACTGCTCCACCTGGGCGTGCTCCCGGGCGGTCCAGGACATGACCAGGACGAGTTGGAGGCCGCTGTTGGACAGTTCGCGGCTCGCGCCGCGCAACAGGCTGGCGAAGAACGGTTCACCGAAGACTCTCGTCTCCGGTTCGGAGACGACGAACGCCACGGAGTCGGCCTTTCGGCTCGCCAGGCTGCGGGCGGCACGGTTGGGCACGTAGCCCAGCTCGTGCACCGCCTGGAGCACCGCGGCCCTGGCCGATTCGCTGACCTGCGGAGAACCGTTCACCACCCGCGAGACGGTGCCGCGTGAGACGCCGGCGGCGGCGGCCACCTGCTCCAAGGTGGGCCTGCTCGCACCGTGTCCGTGGTCTGCTTCGGCCACTGTCTACAACACCTCCGTACTGTGGCGAGGAGGGAGTCGCATCCCTTGACCAGGTAGGACCGCATGCGATGCAGACGCCTCCTCCAGCGTTGGGAGCGCTCCCGGCACCTGATGGTAGGACATCTCCGGTTCTTCCCCCGCCTTCGTGTTCAAACTACCTGGTCGTGTTCCTGTGTTGATCGTCGCTGCTGATCAGCACGCCGATGGCGGACTGGGAGCGTTCCCATGTGTAAGCGTGCCGTGCCGGTGCCGCCGTCGACGGACGACAGATGTTCGCCGATCGGCCGACGACGTCGGTCCATGGTTTCGAGTGGCGGGTATACGCAGGTAGTCGCCGCTGAACGACCCCGGCTCGCCTGCCGGGCGGTGACGGCTCAGGTAACACCATGGAAACGTTCCCTTGACTTCGCTACTGTGGCCTTCGACACTGTTGCCCAAGAATTTGGGAGCGCTCACAGGTTCTTGCGCTGTTCAGCGGGCTCGGCCTGAGCCCTTCCCGAGCCGGTTCCACCGATGAGGAGTGTCGACGTGCGCCATCCGAGACGGAGAATGCTCGCCCTGCCGGTAGGCCTGACCGCCGCCCTGACCCTGTCCGCCTGCGGTGGTGGTGGTGACGGCGGCGGCGACGGCGACATCGAACTCGTGGTGGCGACGTTCAACGAGTTCGGCTACGAGGAGTTGTTGGAGGAGTACGAGGAGGCCAACCCCGGCATCACCGTCATCCAACGCAAGACCGGCACCGCCGAGGCCCACCACCAGAATCTGTTCACCAAGATCGGCGCGGGCTCCGGCCTCGCCGACATCGAAGGCGTCGAGGAGGGCTACATCGCGCAGGCGATGGAGGCCTCCGGCCGCTTCCACGACCTGAACGAGATCGGGCCCGACGACGTCAGCCCGGACCGCTGGCTGGACTGGAAGTACGAGGGCGGCCAGACCCCCGACGGCAAGCTGATCGGCTACGGGACCGACATCGGCCCGCTGGCCATGTGCTACCGCGCCGACTTACTGGAGGAGGCGGGCCTGCCCAGCGACCCGGCCGAGGTCGGCGAGCTGTTCGCGACGTGGGACTCCTACTTCGCCGCCGGTGACGAGTTCATCGCGGCGAACCCGGACACGGCCTGGTTCGACTTCGGCCCCCAGGTCTTCAACGCCATGCACAACCAGCTGGAGACCGGCTACTACGACACCGACAGCAACCTGGTGGTCGAGACGAACGCCGACATCAGGGACAACTGGGATCAGGTGGTCGCCGCGATCGAGGGCGGCCAGTCCGCGGGGCTCGAGGCCTTCAGCCCTGCCTGGGACACCAGCTTCCGCGAGGACGCCTTCGCCACCAAGACCTGCCCGCCGTGGCTGCTCGGACAGATCGAGGAGCTGGCAGGCCCGGACAAGGTCTGGCGGGTCGCCGAGGACTTCCCGGACGGCGGCGGCAACTGGGGCGGCACCTGGCTGACCGTGCCCACCCAGACCGACCACCCCGAGGAGGCGGCCGCACTCGCCGCCTGGTTGACCGCTCCCGAGCAGCAGACCCGGGCGTTCGTCGCCTCCGGCCCCTTCCCGAGCCAGATCGAGGCGCTGGAGTCCGAGGAGCTGCTGGCGCTGACCAACGAGTACTTCGACGTCGATACCGGCGCGCTGTTCGCGGAGCGGGCCGCCGACGTCGGTCCCGCGCAGTTCAAGGGGCCGCGTGACGGTCAGATCCAGAGCAACGTGCTGTCGCCCGCGCTGGCCTCGATCGAGGAGGGGACCGCGAGCCCCGACCAGGCGTGGGACGCCTTCCTCAGCGGCTCGCTGAACCTCGCAGGCTGACCGAAGCCGTACCCCACCAGGCCGCCGCGGACCTCGCCGAAGCATTCTTCGGCGAGAGTCCGCGGTCGTGCCGGAACCCCATGAAGGAGGGGGAGTGTCCAGCCTGACCGTCGGAACGTCCGGGTCGACGGGCTCGGATGGCACAGGCGCGGACGGCGACCCGCCAGCGTCGCCCGGTGACGGCGGCGGACGACGGAGTCTGCGGGAACGGCTCAATCACTGGGACGTCCGCTACTCGCCGTACCTCTACATCGCGCCGTTCTTCGTCATCTTCGCCATCGTGGGCCTGTTCCCACTGCTCTACACGAGTTACGTCTCGCTGTTCGACTGGAGCCTGGTCGCCGAGGACCCCGTCTTCATCGGGCTCGACAACTACGTCGCGTTGATGGGCGATGCCAGGTTCTGGCAGGCCATGGTCAATACGATCAGCATCTTCATCCTCTCCACCGCCCCCCAGCTGGCGATGGCGTTGCTGTTCGCCGTGCTGCTCGACGCGCATCTGCGCGCGCGCACCATCTTCCGAGTCGGACTCCTGCTGCCCTACGTGGCCAGCCTCGTGGCACTGGGCATCATCTTCGGCAATCTGTTCAACCACGACTACGGCCTGATCAACGGCGTGCTGGGGCTGTTCGGCATCGACCCGATCAACTGGCATGCCAACCGCTTCGCCAGCCATGTCGCGATCGCGAGCATGGTCAACTGGCGGTGGACCGGTTACAACGCGCTGATCATCCTGGCGGCGATGCAGGCGATCCCCCGCGACCTGTACGAGGCCGCCACGGTGGACGGCGCCGGGCGCTGGCGGCGGTTCATCAGCGTGACCCTGCCGATGCTGCGTCCCACGATGTTCTTCGTGGTGATCACCGCGACGGTCGGCGGTCTCCAGATCTTCACCGAGCCCAAGCTGTTCGCGCAGGTCCCCGGCTCCAACAACGGCGGCTCCACCGGACAGTTCCAGACGGTCACGCTGTACATGTACCAGCAGGGCTTCGAGAACTTCGATCTCGGCTATGCGTCGGCCACCGCCTGGGTGCTCTTCCTGGTGATCGTGATCTTCGCTTTGATCAACTTCTGGCTCACGCGCCGCATATCCAGTACGGAGGACTCACGATGAGCGTCCTGACGCCGGCGCCGAGGCAGGTGCGCAAGCGGAAGGGGCAGGACCCCGGGTCGATCATCGGCAAGCCGGGCTTCCTCACCTACGGGCTGCTCATCGCCTTCATCCTCGGCTCGATCTTCCCGCTGTACTGGTCGTTCCTGGTGGCCAGCCGGGACAGCTCGTTCACCGCGCAGCAGCTTCCGCCCCTGTGGCCGGGCGGGAACTTCTTCGCCAACGCGGCGCGGGTGTTCGACACCGCGCCGTTCTGGCGAGCGCTGGGCAACAGCCTCCTGGTGGGCACCATCGTCACCGTGTCGGTCGTCATCTTCGGCACCCTGGCGGGCTATGCGTTCGCCAAGCTGAAGTTCAAGGGGAACAACGCGCTGTTCACCTTCGTCGTCGCCACCCTGCTGGTGCCGACGCAGCTCGGCGTCATCCCCATGTTCATGGCGATGGCCGAACTCGAGATGGCGGGCGAGCTGATCGCGGTGATCCTGCCGAACCTGGTGACCGCCTTCGGCGTGTTCTGGATGCGGCAGTACCTGGTCACGGCCGTGCCGACGGAGTTGTTGGAGGCGGCCAGGATGGACGGGTGCAGCATGATCCGCACCTTCTGGCACGTCGTGCTGCCCGCCGCCCGTCCCGCCGCGGCGATCCTGGCGTTGTTCACGTTCATGACCTCGTGGAACGACTTCCTCTGGCCGCTGGTGGTCCTCGACCCCTCAGACCCGACCATCCAGCTCGCCCTGGAGCGGCTCCAGAGCGGCTACTCGGTCGACTACTCGCTGGTCCTGGCGGGTACCACGCTGGCGACTCTGCCGATCCTGTTCATCTTCATCGTTCTCGGGAAGCAGATCGTCTCCGGAATCATGCAGGGAGCTGTCAAGGGATGACGACATACGAGGTGAACGGACAGGCCGAGGAGGCCTCGGCGACGCGGCAGCGGAGTTTCCCCGCCGGCTTCCTCTGGGGATCCTCCACGGCGGCCTTCCAGATCGAGGGCGCCACCACGGAGGACGGCCGCACCGACTCCATCTGGGACACCTTCAGCCGCACGCCGGGGCGCGTGCTCAACGGGGACACCGGGGACCCTGCCGTCGACCACTACCACCGGATGCCGCAGGACGTCAAGCTGATGAGCGACCTGGGCTTCAAGGCCTACCGGTTCTCGGTGGCCTGGCCTCGGGTCCGGCCGGACGGCGGGGCGGTCAACGAGGCGGGCCTGGACTTCTACCGGCGGCTCGTCGACGAGCTGCTCGCGCATGACATCACGCCCTGGCTGACGCTGTATCACTGGGATCTGCCCCAGACCCTGGAGGATCGGGGCGGCTGGGCCGAACGCTCGACGGCATACCGGTTCGCCGAGTACGCCGACTCCGTGCACGCCGCCCTCGGCGACCGGGTCGAGCACTGGACCACGCTCAACGAGCCGTACTGCACCTCTCTGCTCGGCTACTCGGCGGGCGTGCACGCCCCGGGCAGGCAGGAGCCGTCGGCCGCGGTGGCCGCCGTGCATCACCTCCTGCTGGGACACGGGCTGGCGGTATCGGCGATTCGTGACCGGGACCCGAAGGCTCAGCTGGGCATCACGCTGAACCTGTATCCGGTCGACGCGGTCAACCCGGCCGATCCCGCCGACGTCGACGCGGCCCGTCGCGTCGACGGACTCCAGAACCGGATCTTCCTCGATCCGCTGCTGCGGGGCCGGTACCCGGACGACGTGGTGGCCGACCTGGCGCCGTTCGCCCTCGCCGAGCGCATTCACGACGGCGACATGGCGACCATCGCGGCACCGTTGGACATGCTCGGGGTGAACTACTACACCCACTTCCTGGTCGGGGCGGGCACGGCGAGCGCGGAGACGTCGGCGCCGCACACCCCCGCGGGTTCGCCCTGGGTCGGCGCGGGCGAGCTGCGGTTCGCCGACGCGGGCCTGCCGGTGACCGACATGGGCTGGGAGGTGATCCCGGACGGGCTGACCAGGGTGCTGCGCAGGCTGCACGAGGAGTACGCGGTCGGCACGATCTACGTGAACGAGAACGGCGCGGCCTGCCCCGACGTGATCAACGACGCGGGTGAGATCGACGATCAGGACCGCATCGAGTATCTGGACGGGCATCTGCGCGCGGCGTTGGCGGCCATCGAGTCCGGAGTGGACCTGCGGGGATACTTCTGCTGGTCGTTGTTGGACAACTTCGAATGGGCATGGGGTTATTCGAAGCGCTTCGGCCTGGTGCACGTGGATTATCAGACCCAGGTGCGCACGCCGAAGAACTCGGCCAAGTGGCTCTCCTCGGTGATGCGGGAGAACGCGGTGCCCCTGGCTGGTCCGGCGGAGGAGCGGTGAGACCCTCGTCGCGGCCGATCTGATCCTCCTGTCGGCCCACACGGACGCCCGGGCCGTCCGTGCAGCTCCGTGCCGGTGTGAGCGCTCCAGCTCACACCGGCACGTCGCGTCATGGCGGCCGGGATCGCGGCGGGTGCGCCGGCCGGGGTCGACGTGGTCTCGGTCGCGCCGACGCACCTCGGCGCGGCGGGCGGGAGCGCTCCCAATGATCTTTTCTCTATGGTCGACCGCGGTGTCTCCGATCGAATCGGCGCATCGAATTCGACAGTCGAACTCCGGCATAGACAGTGGATTTAGGCCATTCGACCGAGAATCGCGGCAGCTGTTCAGGTGAATGACGGCTGCCGAAAGTCGGGAATGGCAACGAAGTCTTTACTTTGCATTTCGTGCTCGTTATTCTTCGTTTGGGAGCGCTCACAGGTAACGACCACATGGATCGCGGGTCACCGGTGAGAACGACTCCGGTTCGTGCTTCGACGAGGAGGCGGCCGTGCGAGACGGCATATTGCGAACCCCGACGTCATCGGCGGGTGTGCGGGCTGTCGCCGCCACCACCCTGGCGGGGGCGGCGGGAGAGCAGGCGGGCGCCCGTCCTGCCCCCGCCCCCCGCCAGGCTCCCGCACCCGACGACCACCGCGGAGCGCCCTGGTTCGGCGTCCCGCCCTCGGAGTCCGAGATCCCGATCGACGAGCGCCTCAACCTGCGGCCGCGGCCTGCGTCGGCCCGGCGCCCGGGCCCGGCCCCCCTGCCCGGCGTGCGACGCCGCGTCGAGGCGACCCTGGGACGACTGATCGACGCCCGGCTCGGCGTGGACGTCGGCGTGGACCTCGCAGGTCTTCGCCGACTACGCCCCCGGCTGCTCGGCCTTCCCGGAACCGGCGCCGCCCGGCGGACACCCAGGCAGACACCGGCCGACTGAACATCTCGACGAGACCTCCCCTGCGAAGACCCCGGTGCGGGACGCGACCGCGCTCCCAATGGCGTCCCGCACCGGCCCTTGTCGCGGCCTGCCGACGGAGGTGATGCCTCTTCCCACGCGCGAGAACTGTCCGTCCCGGCTTCCAGACATGCGGACAGCGGCGGACCCGGTGAACGGGCCTCGGCTCGTTCACCGGGTCGCCTGCCGAACCCTGGTGGTGGACGGATCACGGCGTGCCCGCGGCGACCGGCCACCCGGAAATGCGGAACTCCCAGCGCAGAAACGAGGAGCCCATGAGATCCGACAGGTTGACGCGGTGGTCGAGGAGACCACTGCCCGCGGCTGCGGCGGCGACGCTGCTGGCCGCCGTGATCGTGCCGATCACGGCGCCCGCCGGAGCCGCGCAGAACGTGCAGTGCAGCGTCGACTACCGAGTCACCAACGAGTGGAACGACGGCTTCGGCGCCGAGGTCTCGCTCACCAACGAGGGAAGCACCCCCCTCAACGGCTGGTCGCTGACCTGGACCTATCCCGATGGCCAGCGCATCACCCAGGCCTGGAACAGCCAGGTCACCCAGTCGGGCTCGGTGGTGACCGCCCGCAACGTGTCCTGGAACGGCACCGTCGCTCCCGGCGGCTCCGCGACCTTCGGCTTCAACGCCGCCAAGTCGGGCGCCAACACCGCGCCCACGGACTTCGCCGTCAACGGCGCCGCCTGCGGTGACCTCGGCGAGCCGCCGGTCGACGAACGCACGATCGTCAGCGACCGGTCCTCGCTGTCGGTCCGCCAGGGTCAGTCGGCGTCCTTCGCGTTGTCGCTGGCCGCCGCCCCGCAGGACGACGTGACCGTCGCGCTGACGCGGACCGCGGGCACGGCGAACCTGTCGCTGGAGACCTCGTCGCTGAACTTCGACGCGGACAACTGGAACACCGGCAGGTCCGTCACCGTCACCTCGGCCGACTCCGGCGCGTCCCCCGGCACCGCGATCTTCACCGCGACCGCCGACGGATACGCCCCCGCCGTGATCACCGTGCGCGAGATCGGCGCGGCGCAGAGCGACTACGAGGCCGCCTTCCTCGAGCAGTACGAGAAGATCAAGGACCCGGCCAGCGGCTACTTCCGCGAGGTCGACGGCCTGCTCGTGCCGTATCACTCGGTGGAGACGCTGATCGTCGAGGCGCCCGACCACGGGCACCAGACCACCTCGGAGGCCTACAGCTACTACCTGTGGCTCGAGGCGGCCTACGCGCGGATCACCGAGGACTGGGAGCCGTTCAACCGGGCCTGGGAGTCGTTGGAGACGTTCATCGTCCCCGGTAGCGAAGACCAGCCCACCAACGCGGCGTACGACCCCGGCTCCCCGGCGACGTACGCGGGCGAGTCGCCGACGCCGACCGACTACCCGTCCCCGCTGAACCCGGACGTGCCCGTCGGCGAGGACCCGCTCGGCGGCGAGCTGTCCGCCACCTACGGCGACTCCGACGTCTACGGCATGGCCTGGCTGCTCGACGTCGACAACGTCTACGGCTTCGGCTTCTGCGGCGACGGCAGCAGCGACGAGCCGGTCTTCATGAACTCCTACCAGCGCGGCTCCAACGAGTCGGTCTGGGAGACCGTCCCGCACCCCTCGTGCGAGACCTTCGACTTCGGCGGGGAGAACGGCTACCTCGACCTGTTCACCGGCGACGAACAGTACTCCGAGCAGTGGCGTTACACGGCCGCCCCGGACGCCGACGCCCGCGTGGTCCAGGTCGCCTACCTGGCGAAGACCTGGGCCGAGGAACAGGGCCAGGGCGACGTCATCGCCGACACGGTCGCCGACGCGGTGAAGATGGGCGACTACCTGCGGTACGCCATGTACGACAAGTACTTCAAGGAGATCGGGGACTGCACCGACCCGATCAGCTGCCCGGCGGGCAGCGGGAAGAACAGCTCCCACTACCTGCTGTCCTGGTACTACTCCTGGGGCGGGGCGCTGGCCAGCGCCGAATACCCGTGGGCCTTCCGCATCGGCGGCTCCGGCGTGCACCAGGGCTACCAGAACCCGATGGCGGCCTGGGCACTGTCCGAGGCCGAGGGCATGGCCCCGCAGTCGCCCACCGCGCAGCAGGACTGGGCCGAGAGCCTCGACCGTCAGCTGGAGTTCATCCAGTGGCTGCAGGCCCCGGAAGGCGGCATCGCCGGCGGTGCGACGAACAACTGGGAAGGCCGCTACGCCGAGCCGCCCACGAACAGCGCCACGTTCTACGGGCTGTACTACGACTGGCAGCCCGTCTGGAACGACCCGCCGAGCAACCGGTGGTTCGGCTTCCAGGCCTGGGGCATGGAGCGCATCGCCCAGCTCTACGACGTCACCGGCGACGAACGGGCAGGCGAGATCGTCTCCAAGTGGGTGGACTGGGCGATCGCGAACACCCAGCTGGGCGCCGACGGCGACTTCGCCGTCCCCTCCGATCTCGACTGGAGCGGCCAGCCGGACGACTGGAACCCGGACGACCCCGGCGACAACTCCGGCCTGAGCGTCGAGGTGCTCAACCACACCCAGGACGTCGGCGTCACCGCGTCCTACGTCAAGACGCTGCTGCACTACGCGGCTGAGTCCGGCGACGCCGAGGCACAGGCCACCGGCGAGGCGCTGCTCGACGCGCTGCTGGCCAACCAGACCGACATCGGCATCGCGATCCCGGAGAGCCGCGCCGACTACGAGCGCTTCGACGACGCCTACGACCCGGGCACCGACCAGGGCCTCTACATCCCGGAGGGCTGGACGGGCACCATGCCCAACGGCGACGTGATCGACTCGGACTCCACGTTCACGTCGATCCGGTCCTTCTACGAGGACGACCCGGACTGGCCGCAGGTGCAGGCCTACCTGGACGGCGGCGAGCCGCCGACCTTCACCTATCACCGATTCTGGGCGCAGGCCGAGATCGCGACGGCCCTCGCGCTGCACGCCGAGCTGTTCGGAGCCGCCGAATGAGGTGAGGCGACAGGGCTTCGGTGCGGCCGACGGGTGACGGCCGAGCCGAGGGAAAGAGCCGGCCCCGCACCACGCGCCAGGTGCGGGGCCGGTCTTCGCCCGTGCCCGCGTCGGCGTGCCGGTCGGGCCCGGCCGGCCGGTCCCGCTCGTCCGGGGAGGGTCGGCCGTCGGCGAAGCCGGGTCTGGCATGGCGAGGCGGGTCTCGGCCGGACGGCCGGCATGCCGGGCGGGGCTCGGCGGAGCACACCGCCGCCGCGACGAAGCCGGGAAGATGGACGGCGGCGACGGTTCGTCCGCCCGCGTGAAGCGTCGCCGCGTCGGAACCGCGTTCCACCGCGGCATCCTGCCGGTCCTGGCTTGTCCGCGGGTCACGCTACAAGCGCTCCCGCCTCGTGTCGGAGATCTTCTCGGCAGGACTGCGGCGCCGGGTGTCGATTCCGCTGCCCACGGTGTCGCGCTCCTTCCGAAGTGCAGGCCGTCTACGGGACAGGCGGTCGACGGTGCAGGGCGATCAGGGAACCGGAGCGCGTGCGTCCGACCGGCACCTCGACGAGGGACCGGAACGACAAGGCGGCATCGGCGGCGGCCGCCCGGCCGCGGTTCGGCGCGCCCGTCGGATCAGGCGGCCCGTCGGATCAGGCGGGCCCGTTCGCCGACTCGTCGTCGGCGTCTCGCGGCCGCTCCGCGAGACGCCGCAGGGCCAGCAGGGCGATGTCGTCGTCCTTGCCGGTGCCGAACTCCGTGATCAGCTGCTCGCAGAGGTCTTCCAGGTCGTCGCTGTCGGCGGCGGCGGTGGTGGCGACCTCGGCCAGCGCGGTCATCGCCTCGTCGAGATCGGTGACCCGGTCCTCGACCAGCCCGTCGGTCAACAGGATCACGGTGGTGCCGACCGGGATGCGCACGCTCGTCGAACCGGGACGGTCCAGGGCTATCCCCAACAGCGGGCCGTTGACGGGGGCGAACCGCGCGCCCTCGGCGTCGACGAGCAGCGGCGGGATGTGTCCGGCGTTGGCGACGGCGGCCTCGCCGGTCACCGTGTCGATGAGCAGCAGACACATGGTGACGCAGAACTCGGGGTGGTACTTCAGCATCATCCGGTTCAGCAGATCGAGGATCACGTCCGGCCGATGGCCTTCGACGGCGAAGGCCCGTAGGGCGTGTCGCACCTCGCCCATGATCGTCGCGGCCTTGATCGAGTGACCGGTGACGTCGCCGATGGCGACGAGCAGGTCGGAGCCCCATTCGGTGACCTCGTAGAAGTCCCCGCCGACCTCGGCGTTGCTGGCGGCGGGCACGTACCGCACGGCCATGTCGAAGTCGGTGCGTCGTGGCAGCAGCGTCGGCAGCAGGCTGCGCTGGAGAGTCAGGGCCAGGCTGTGCTCCGCGGCGAAGGAGCGCAGGCCGCCGACGGCGAGGGCGAACGTCCTGCCCAGCTGCCAGAGCAGTTCCTGCTCCTCGGCGCCGTGGTCCTCGACGGCGGTGATCGCGAGGCACACGGGCGGTCCCTCGGCCTGCCATTGGCAGAGCAGCACGCGAGTGTCGTCGTCGGTGGGCGTGGAGATGACCTCCGCCGACCACGTCGTGCCGTCCAGCACGGCGGTCGCGATGTCCTCGGCGACCTGCTCGGCGTGATCACCCAGCCGTTCCAACAGGTCGGAGGGCACGATCCGGGTGGTGATCGTCTCATCGGGGCCGTCGACGACCGCCAGCCTGCACCAGCCGTCCGGCCGCAGGGCCAACGCGGAGGCCCGGCCGGGGAAGATCGCGGTCAGGCCGAGCGCGGCCGCCGCCACCACGCCGTCGAAGTCGGTGGCCGCGTTGACCGCCGCCATCGCCTGCGTCAGACCGCCGAGTCGGTCGACGCGCTCCTCCGCGATGGCGAGTTCGCTGGAGTGACGCCCCTCGACGACGGCCAGGGCCCCCGCGCGCCGCAGAGCGGCGTCCACCGTGGCGACCAGCTCGTCGGGATCGACCGGTTCGGTGAGGTAGGCGTCCACGCCCCGGGTCATGCCCTGCGCCCGCTCGCCGCCGGTGGTGGCCTCCGAGGTCAGATGGATCACCGCCGTGCCGCCGTGGACGGGATCGGCCTTGATCCGCTTCAACACCTCGGCGCCGGCCATGTCCGGCAGATCGACGGCGAGGATGACCAGGGTGAACCTCTTCTGTTCCAACAGACGCAGGCAGTCCGCCCCGGTTCGCGCCTCGGCGACCGGATGGCCTGCCTGCCGAAGTCTCGGCGCGATCGTGCGCTGCGTGGTCGCCGAGTCGCCGACCACCATGATGCCCGCCGCGGTGTCGCCTTCGATGGTCTGACGGGCCGCTGCGGCCATCGACGGGCCTTTCTCGGGGCGTGGCGGGTCGACCGGCCGAGGACCGGACGAGTCGCCATGAGTCGGATCGCCGTCGCGCTCCGGCGCGGCATGCGGAGCGACGTTGCGTCGTACCTGCCCCTGGGAGGTCATCCGGATTCCTCCACGAGGGTCGAGTGCTCCACGGCCGCCCGACGTCCAGGGCTCGCTGCGCCGATTCGCGCGGGCCCGGTCGGGACGGCGCGATCGGAGACCTCAGCCTAGCAAGGGCGCCTCGGCCCGCCACGCCCCGAAGTCCCGACCTCTGTCGCGGGCGTGTCGGTGACCGCCGGGCCGCGACGGCGGGCGGCGGGCCGGTCGGCGGCGAACGACGTGCGGTCGGTCGTCGGGCGCGTCGGATGCGTCAGGTCGACGGGCCGTCCTGACCGGTGACGAGGGTGATCCGGCCGCTGGTGGTCTCGACCGTGATCGAGTGCTCCGCGTCCGGATCGGTGGGGACGGCGTTGGTCACCTCGCCGCTGTGCGTCGTGGTGGCGAGGCGGTACGCGACCGCGGGGACCTCGATCGTGACCTCCCCGCTCTTCGCTCGCGTCGTGAGTCTCTCGGGAGGCTCGGTGAACGACAGCTCGATCTCGCCGCTCTGGGCCGTCACGTCCGCCACGCTCGACCGGATGCCGGTGGCCCGGAGCGCGCCGCTGGCTGTCTCCAGGGTGAGGGCGCCGCCGACGTCGTCGACCGAGAGCGCACCGCTGGCGGTGGTGATCCGCAGGTCCGCGTCGAAGCCGGACGCGCTGACTCGCCCGCTGTCGCCCTCGATCGTCACGTTCACCGACGGGGGCACCCGGACCTCGTAGCGGGCGTCGCAGCGGCCGACGAGGAAGGGCGAACAGTCCGTGGCCAGCCGGAGGGTGTCCTCATGGCGCTCCCACACCGCGTCGGTGCCGCCGACGACCGAGGAACCGGCGAACCAGCGCGTCACCTCGATCTCGTCGACGTCGGCGGGCCGGACGTCCAGGTGCTCCACGTCCGACACGGAGATCATCAGATCCCCGGTGGCAGGCCCGAAGCCGCGTGTCTCGGGGTCCGCGACGTCGACGACGTTCGCGCAGCCGGTCAAGATCGCGATGCCCAGCAGCGCGCCCGTAGCCGAGAGAAGACGGACTCCGCGTCGGCGGGACGGGATCACGGCGGGTCCTCCGAGTCTCGCTGAGCCGGGTGGACGGACGGGTGCGGGCGACCGGCTGGGGTGGGGAGCGTTCTTCGCTTCTCGATCAGGCGTCAGTCTAATGAGGGCACGCGCGGCGGGCGTGCTCGCCGGAACTCCCGGCTCGGGGGAGCGGGCGGCGGGCGCCGCGAGCCGGGCCGCGGAGACGGCACTCGGCCTTACCCCGGACGCGGCGCCCGAGTGGAGCCGTCAGTCCGTCGCGGGGCTCCCCACCTCGTCCTCGGCGTGCCGCCGTCCGCGCGACCGGCCCGCGATCGCGGCCCTCGCTCGTTCGGTGAGGGAGTACAGCACCGGGACCAGCACCAGCGTGAGCAGTGTCGACGAGAACAGGCCGCCGATGACCACGATCGCCAGCGGCTGCGAGATGAACACGCCGCCACCGGTGATGCCCAGCGACATCGGCACCAGCGCGCAGATCGTCGCCAGGGCGGTCATCAGGATCGGCCGCAGGCGCTGCCGTGAGCCCTCGATGATCGACTCGACGATCGACCGGCCCGAGCGGCGCACCTGATTGACCAGGTCGATCAACACGATGGCGTTGGTCACGACGATGCCGATGAGCATCAGCATCCCGATCAGCGCGGGCACGCCGAGCGGGGTGCCCGTCAGCACCAGCAGACCCAGCGCGCCGGTCGCGGCGAACGGGACGGACACCAGCAGCAGCAGCGGCTGGAGCAGGCTGCGGAAGGTCGCCACCATCACCACGTACACGATGGCGACGGCCAGCAGCAGTGCCAGACCGAGATCGGCGAAGGCCTCGTCCTGATCGGCGCTCACGCCGCCGATCGTGACCTCGATGCCGGGCGGCACGTCGAGCCCGTCGATCCGCGTCCGCAACTCGGAGTTGACGCTGCCCAGGTCCTCGGCGGCGAGGCTCGCGCTGACCGTCGCGCTCCGCTGCCCGTCCTGGCGGGTGATGCTGGTCGCCGCGGAGACCTCCTCCACGGTGGCGATGTCGCCGAGCGTGATCGCCCCCGCGGGCCCGCCGCCCAGCGGGAACTCGCGCAGCGCCTCGATGTCGGCGGGCGCCGCGCCGCTGCGCACCACGATGTCCTGCCGGGTGCCGTCGAGCGTCAGGCTGCCCGCGGGCGTGCCGCGCATCGCGCCCGCCACCAGCTGACCGACCGCCGCCTCGTCCATGCCGATGGCCGCGGCGGCCTCCCGGTCGACGGTGACCTCGATCGACGGCGCCTCCACCGCGAGATTGTTGCTGACGTCGGTGGCTCCGGGGGTGTCGGCGACCAGCTCCGTCACCCGGGTGGCCGTGTCGGCCAGGTCGGCCTCGTCGTCGCCGCTGACGATCACCTCCAGTCCGCTCGCGCCGCCGAAGCCCATGCCGCCCGAATCCACGGTGATCTCGCCCGCGTCGGACAGCTCGGCCAGCCGCTCCCGCAGTTCGGCCTGCACCGCGGTCTGGTCGGCCTCCTCGTCGGTGGTGACGGAGAACGTCGTGGTGCCCGAGGACCCGCCCATGCCGAAGGAGGCGGCCATCCCGCCCTGTGTGCCGATCGAGGCCTGGTACTCCTCCACCGCGTCGGTGTCGGCCAGGACGTCCTCCACCTGCCGGGCCGCCGCGTCGGCGGTCTCCAGGCTGGCGCCGGGCGGCAGCTCCTGGGAGATCGACAAAGTGTTCTGACCACTGTCGCCGAGGAAGTTGGTCTGCAACCGCGGAATCAGGGCGAACGTGCCGCCGAGCACGCCGACGGCGACGACGAGGGTGATGACCGGATGCGCCAGTGCGCCACGCAACACCGGCAGGTAGGTGCGCTGGAGCGGGGCGCGTTCCTCCTTCTCCCGGATGGCCGCCGCGTCCGGCTCGCCCTCGCCCGCCTCGCGGCGGTCCTTGAGGAACCAGTACGCCAGCACCGGCACGATCGTCAGCGAGACCAGCAGCGAGGCCGTCAGCGCCACGGACACGGTGACGGCG
Organism: Actinoalloteichus hoggarensis; assembly: GCF_002234535.1. Lineage (NCBI taxonomy): Bacteria > Bacillati > Actinomycetota > Actinomycetes > Pseudonocardiales > Pseudonocardiaceae > Actinoalloteichus > Actinoalloteichus hoggarensis. The sequence goes on along the minus strand of NZ_CP022521.1, from coordinate 4,404,001 downwards.
AAGGGACGGAACAGCTCGCCGACCTGGCCGCCGACCAGCGCGATCGGCAGGAACACCGCGACCGTGGTGATGGTCGACGAGGTGATCGCGCCCGCCACCTCGCGGACGGCGGTGATGATCGCCTGGCGTTTGGGCTCGCCGTAGCCCAGATGTCGTTTGATGTTCTCGATGACGACGATCGAGTCGTCCACGACCCGCCCGACGGCGGCCGTGAGTGCGCCGAGGGTCAGGATGTTCAGCGAGTAGTCGGTGACGTAGAGGCTGATCAAAGCCATGAGCACCGACAGGGGGATGGAGACGGCGGTGACCAGCGTCGAGCGCAGCGACAGCAGGAACAGCAGGATGATCACGATGGCGAAGACCAGGCCGAGCATGCCCTCCACCGTGAGGTCGTGGATCGACTGCTCGATGAACGGCGCCTGATCGAAGACGACGCTGACCTGGCCGGACTCGCCGAGCAGCCGCTCGATCTCGGGAAGCAGCGCGCGGACCTCCTCGGAGATCTCCACGGTGTTGCCCTCGGGTGTCTTGGTGACCCCGATGCCGATGCTGGGCAGCCCGTCGGTGCGCGAGTAGCCGGTGGCCTCGGCGGGGGCGCTGGTCACCTCGGCGACGTCGCCCAGCCGGACGGCGCCGCCCTCCTGTGCTGGGAGCCGGACCTCGCGAAGGTCCTCGACGGTGTCGACGGGCGCGCCGACGGACACCGAGAGGGTCTCGCCGTTCTGGGTGAGGGCGCCCGCGGGCACGCCGGCCCCGGCGCCCTGTAACGCCTGGAGCACCGAGGGCAGTGCGATGCCGTGCGCCGCCAGGGCGGCGGGGTCCAGATCGACGGTGACCACGTGGTCGGCCACGCCGGTCAGGCTCACCTCGCGGACCCCGGACACGCCCTCCAGCAGCGGCACGACGTCGTCGCGCAGCACCGCGGCGGTGTCCTGTTCGTCGGCCTCGGCCGCGGCGGAGAGCTGAAGCACGGGCAGGTCGTCGACGCTGCCGGTGATGACGGTCGGCTGGACCTCGTCGGGGAGTCCGTTCGCGACCCGGTTCACCGCCTGCGCGAGATCCTGCTGGGCGCCGCCGAGGTCGGTGCCGAACTCGAGTTCGACGGTGATGACGGACATGCCGCCGCTGCTGGTCGCCGAGGTGCCCACCACACCTCGGACGCCGGTGGCGGCGGTCTCCAGCGGCTCGGTGACCTGGTCCTCCACCACCTGCGGCGTGGCGCCGGGGTACGGGGCGACCACGGCGGCGACCGGGATCTCCATCGAGGGGACGAGCTCTTGTCTGAGTGAGGTGGTCGCGAAGACGCCGAAGCCGAGGATGAGCACCGACGCCAGCGCGACCAGTGCTCGATTGGCCAGGCTGAGTCGAGCAAGCCAGGTCACGGGTGATTCCTCCGGTCAGGTGCGGATCAGGAGGTAAAAGGGTGAATAGTTAGCCTCGCACATAGTATTTGTCCGAATCGGGGGAGCCGCGGCGGGGACGTCCGCGATGGGGCAGGATCGCGCGGTGCGGATCGACCAGGAACGGATCGACGAGGAACGGCACCGACTGATCGACGCCGTCGAACGGCATCATGACGAGCTCATGCGCCGCGCCGTCCGAGTCAGATCGCATCCGCTGCTGGACAGCGGAATCACCATGCAGCAGTTCCGGGTGCTGCTCTGCCTGGCGTTCGACGACGGGATCGCGGGGCATGCCCTCGCGGACCAGCTCGGCGTCAGCCTGGCCACGGCGACCGGACTCATCGACCGGCTGCTCGACCGGGGACTGGTCAGCCGTGTGCCCGACTCTCGAGATCGACGGGTGCGGCGGCTGTCCCTCACCCCGGAAGGCGGGGCGTTGCTGGACGACATCGCCACCGCGGGCCGGGAGCATCGCCAGATGCTGCTGACCCAGCTCTCCGTCGAGGAGCTCGGCGACGTCGAGCGCGGCGCCGCCGCCCTGCTGGCAGGCGCGGGTCGACTCCCCGCGGACGCCGGACTCTTCCGCGTCGTGCCGGACCGCCCGCTGAGCCGAGGCTGCGCGGCGACGGACCCGCCCCGGCACGGCGCGGCCGGGACCGTCGTGCCCGCCCTCGGCGCGGACGAGGTGCAGCTGTGGTGGGCGAGGACGGACGACGTCGGCCGGGCGGCGGCCGGCCTCCTCGACGCCGAGGAGACGGCCCGATACCACGGCCTGCGCCGGGACGAGGACCGGCGACGCTACCTCCTCGGGCGGGCGATGATCAGGACGCTGCTCGCCGCGCACACCGGCACACCGTCGGGGCGGCTGCGCCTCCGTCGAGACTGCGGACACTGCGGGGGACCGCACGGCAAGCCGCGTCTCGCCGGGGACGGCGACGGTCCGGAGTTCTCACTGGCCTACGCGGGCGACTGGGCGGTGCTCGCCGTGTGCGGCTCGGCGCCGATCGGCGTCGACGCGGAGTCCGCGACGAGCGGCAGGCACTGGGGCCCGCTGCTGGACTCGGCATTGGCCCCGTCGGAGCGGGCCCGAGTCGACGAGGCGGACCCGGCCGACCGGGCGGCGCTGATCATCGGCTACTGGACCCGGAAGGAGGCCGCGCTCAAGGCGCTCGGAGTGGGGCAGGCGGTGCCGATGGGCGAGATCGTCGTGACCGCGCCCGGCCTCCCGCCCGCCGTGCTCGACTGGGGCACGGGCGTCCCGCGCTCGGTCGTACCGCCGCCGAGCGCGGTCACCATGCTCGCCGCCGACGGGCCTTCGGGCGTGCGGACGGCCGTCGCCGTGCTGTCCGGACGCCCCGTGACGCTCACCGTCCACTCGGCGGCCGGGCTGCTGACCTCGCCGGGCGGTCGTTGACCGACGCGCCCCCTGCTCGACCCGAGGGGGCCTGCCAAGCGAGCCGATCACCGGTCGGCGGCGGCGCTCCGCCCTCCGTCTCGGCGGTCAGGTCGACCCGGCCGATCAGCGCGTCGCCAGTGCCTGCCGCGCGAGGCGTTCCAAGGCCTGCGTGATGCGCTGCTGACTGATTCCCTGCCGATGCCGTTGATGTTGATAGACCTCGGGGGCCAGCGGCGCGAGCAGGGAGTCCGCCGTGGCATCCGGGTCGGCCGCGTCGGCGTCGACGAGCAGCCCGCGCACATGGGCTCGCCACGACCCGTAGGACCACGCCTCGAACCTGGCCGTGCCCGCCTCCGCGCCCAGCACCAGATACAGATGCCGTTCCAGGATGTCGACCATGGCCGCGTAGAAGGCGGCCAACCGTTCGGCGGGCGGCGCGCCGGGCCCCAACGGCGGTTCGCCGTCGACCAGTCGATCACGCAGCGCCCGCTCGTGCTCGTCGAGCAGCGCGACCGCGATGGACGCCGGGTCGGGGAACCGCCGATACAGCGTGGCGCGGCCGACGCCCGCTTCCATGGCGATCTCGCCCATGGTGACGGGGTCGCTGCGAGAGGTGGAGAAGAGCCGTTCCGCGGCGGCGAGCACCCGAGCGCGGTTACGTGCCGCGTCGGCTCGCTCACGTGTCCGGTGTCGTGGCGCGGGGTGACCCGCTCCGCCATGCCTCGTCTTCGCAGCGGGGTTCGCGGGCATGGCATCAGGCTCGTCGAGGCCGTCCATGCCGTGCCCAGAGGTCGGTGTCGGCCGGGACATGCGCTTACCCTACGCCGGCCCGCTCGGCGGACCGGGGCTCGACGATGCGGGCGGGGTACGCGCGGGCGGGGCGGTCGCCGCGCTTCCTCCATGGGCGAGCGCCGACGTCGTGTTCGTCGACATCCGAGACGAGTCGTCGGAGCCGCCCGGGGAGGCGCCTCGGCGAGGCACGGTGTGGCACGGCCGCTCGGACCGCCGCCGTGCCATCCCGTGCCGCACGCGGCCGCGACGTCTGGCTCGCAGCAGACGCCTCGTCCAGACGGCGACGCGGCAGGCGGCGGTGCGCCACTCGGACGTCAGCCGACCGGGCCGGTGCGCGGCGCTGGACGTGGTGTGCGGTAAACCCGTCGCGTGCAGCCGCCGCGGCATGCCACGATCGCCGCCATGCCCGCAGTCATGACGCCCGACGAGATCGCCGACCGCACCGCGAAGGCGATGGCCGCCGCGATCGCCGCAGGCCGGGATCTCGGGCTCACGGTGACCGATCCCGTCGTGCTGCACGACATGTTCTCCGTGGTGGTACACCTGGCTCCGGCCCCGGTGGTGGTCCGGGTTCCCGTCGTCCTGCCGCGCTATGTCGACGCCGAGTTCCAGTCCCGCAGACAGCAGGACGAACTCGACGTCGTGGCCTGGCTCGCCGAGCAGGCCGTGCCGGTGATCCCGCCGAGCCCGCTCGTGCCGAGAGAGCCGGTGCGCTGGGACGGGTTCTCGATGACGTTCTGGCAGCTGGTCGCGACGGACTCCGGCGTCGTGCCGGACTACGTCCACAACGCGGGCCTCGTGCCGGATCTGCACGCGGCGTTGCGCGACTATCCGGGCGAACTGCCGTTCCTGTCGGCGGCCGAGCCGAGGATGGTGCGCGACGGGCTGGCGGACCTGGAGTCGCGACCCGACCTCCTCGCCCCCGACGATCTCGATCGCGCACGGCGCGAGTGGGCGGTGCTGGAGCCGCTGGTCAGCTCCCGCGCCGCGTTCGAGGGGGCCTTCCCCGGCATCGACCTGCAACCGGTGCATGGTGACGCCCCCGCGTACAACATCGTCCCCACCGACGGCGGCGTGCTGTACTCCGATTTCGAACTCGTCACGTTCGGCCCGGTCGAATGGGATCTGGCGGCCTTCGGTCCGGAGTGCGAGTCCGCGTACGACGCCGCCGCGCGTGGGCGCGGGCTTCGATCCCTGGACGACCGGGTGCTGCGATTCGTCAACGCCGTCGGCAGGATCAGGACGATCGCCTGCCTTCCGCTGTGCGCCCAGCTGCCCCTGTTGCTGGAGCCGCTGCGGGCCGACGTCGAGCGTTGGCGCTCGATGCCCTTCGCGGGCGGCGTGCTCGACGTGGTGGCCGGGGACTGATCCGGCCCGGGCGGCCCTGCCCGTCTCACCGCGAGGCCGTCCCGAGGCACCCGGCGACGACGGCGGCGGGAACGGGGACGCCGATCGACGGCCCGGCCCCGCGAACCCGAGCATGACCGCTCGGGTGCCGACGCCGTACTCCTCGATCGGCGACCCGGCGGTCGACCGCGGTGCTCGTTTTCCGCAGGCGAGCAGTGCGGAACACCCCCACGACCGCAGGTGGGGAAGGGCTGCCTGCCTGCTGCCCGCCGCGGGGTGAACCCCCACGGATGTGGGGAAGCCCAGGGGTGACCGAGTTCCTCGGAGCCCGACGGCGGTGCACCCCCACGGATGGTGTGAGGAGGACGCGGTCGGTCCTGCGACGAGCGCGTCAGCCCGGAGCACCTCCACTGTCGTGGGGAGACGGTGCGGCCTTCGCGTCCCGGTGCCCCACCGAGGTGAGGCCGCCCCACCGATGTGAGGAGAGTCGACGACGGCGGCGGACTCGACCACCGCGATCGTCGGCGTCGAGTCTGGCAGAGGAGGCGAGCGCGATGTTCGGCCCCCCGTGCACGACGGGCCGCCGCCCCGGAGACGCCTCGGCGGGGGCCGGCCGGACCTCAGGATCGGACCCCGTGATCGGAGCCCGTGGTCGGCGCGGCGGCACGCGGCCGCCCGGTACGGCGCCGCCGGCCTGCCCGCCTGCTCGGGGCGCGTTCCGTCGACCGTCACGACCACGCTGTGGGGTCGCCGCGCGGCATGGCGTCCGGCCGATCGGTGTCGCATCGCGGACGACGCTCCTCCGCCGTCGGCGAGGCCGTCAGGACCGAGCCGGGATCGCGGCGGCGGCGCGGCAGGTCCCGGAGTACGGCGGGCGGACCGGCCGACCGGTCTGCGGCGGCGCGGCAGGCCCCGGGCGACGCACTCGCGGACGGCGGAGAGGTCCCGAGGTGTCCACTACGAACGGCGACCGGCGATGAACACGACCGAACCGGTGCGACGGGCCGAGGCGTTCGGAGCGACTCGGGTGGTGCAGGGCGGCCTGAGCGGTTCGGGCGGGGCCGGCGGGGCGACGTCGCTCAGCCGCGATCCGGTGACTCCGGCGGCCAGTCGATGGCGGCCTCGTCGTGCTCGGTCACCGGTGCTCGGCGGTTCTCGGCTCGCGGCAGAGGGCTGCCCGTGACCACGGTGTGCGGGCGCCAGCGGTGGACCACTTCGGTCAGCCTGCCGACGTCGAAGGTCTCGGCGACCTCTTCCAACGCGGCGCGGAACTCGTGCTCGAACAGGCTTCGATCGTCGACCTCCAGCGCGGCCCAGACGGCGGGGCCGGTCCGAGGCCTGCGGGGCTGCCGGATGGTGGAGCGCGAAGTCATCGTGATGTCCGTTCCTCGGCGGTGTGCCGGAACCCGAACTCGTGTCCGTCGTTCGGTGACCCGCCGATCGAGGTGCGTCGGCCTCTCGGGGCGGCGATCCGGCCGCCTGCACCGCGAGGACCGAAGTCGGATTCAGTGCATCTGCTCGTTCTTGACGGTGGTGAGGAAGGCGTGAAAGGCCGCCGTGCCGAGGACTAAGGAACCGCCTCGGCGGTTCTTCGTGTCACGGATCACGATGGCGTCGCATCCGTGTCGCACCTCGACGCAGTTGTGTTGACCGCTTCGTGTGGACGTGCGCCAGCTCGGTGAAACCTTGCCCACAGTGACCTCCCGGTGATCTTATGTCACGGAGGGTACTCATTGTGGTCCTTCTGGGCCAGTGCTCGTTCGGGGGAACGGCCTATCCGACGTGCCGTGACTCAGCGTGGACGTCGCCCGAGGCAGCCCCCGGTACGACCGTCCGGGGCGCCGTTCGGACGGCGGCGGTGAAATCTCGAGGTCGACCCTGTCCGAAGCGCCCGTTTCGTCGCCGGCGCCGCCACGATGCCCGGGGGTCACAGGGCCGGCCGCGCTCGCGGGGGACCCTCCACGGGACGACCGATGAAGGTCACCCGAAGAGGGAGTGACGTGGTCGGCGGTCCGGCCGGTCCGGGTGGTGTCCGTGTGGGTCGCACGACTGACCGGGCGGGTGCCGGACGCGGCGACCCGGAGGGGTCGGTCGGCGTCGGACCGCCCGGTTCGTGGGGTGCTCTGGCACGTCGTGTCCCGTCGCGTCGTACCTCGTGGCGCGTACCCGTCGCACCGCACCGAGGTGTGGCGATCACCGTCCGCGGAATCGGGTCCGGCGAAGTCGGGCAGGCTGCCCGTGTCGCCCGCCGAACACCCCCACGACCGTGAGGAGGGCGATGTGGACGAATGCCACGGTGCGCTCGGCGAGACCGGAGCACCCCCACGAGTGTGGGGAGGGGCCTGTCAGGAACGTCGAGGAGGACCCCGACCCACCCTGGAACACCCCCACCGACGTGGGGAGCCGGCAGTCCGGGCCGGGCTGGTGCACCGGCGACGCCGCGGCTCGTCGTCGACTTCGCGCGCGGGGCCGCGAACCCGTCCGGATCAGGCGGATGTGCGAGGAGGGTACTCGCAATCGACGCGCGGCGGGGGCACGTCGTCCCGCGCGTCCCGTCCCGGCGCGGCCGTCCCCGTGCGGCCTCGGCCCTGCCCTGCCCGGTCCTCTGCGGTGACGGGCGGGGGAACACGGGCGGTCGATCGCCGTCGCACGCGACGGTGACTCGTGCGCCGGTGCGCCGCCCGCTCGGCCGGTCGGCGCGAGCTCCTCAGGGCGGACCGGCGCCTCGTTCGGAGTCCCGCGGCGCCGACCTCGGTCAGCTCGCCGTCTCCTCGTCGACCGGTCGGTGCGCCGCGGCTCGTCGGCGGTGCCCGGAGATCAACGCGGCCAGTTCGGCCGCGGTCTGGCCGTCCACCCCGTCGAGCAACGCCAGCGTCTCCTGCCGCGCCGTCCGGCCCGCCGCGGGTCCTGCCGTCTCGATGAGCATGACGATGCGACGCAGGACCCGGTTACGACCCGGATCGTCGTTCACCGCCGCGAAGCCCGCCGCGGCGGTGACGAGATGACGATGGGCGGCGGCGGGCTCGCCCAGCTCCTCGGCGGTCCGGCCGCAGCCGAAGGCCGCCTCCGCCGCCTGGAGCGGAACGTCCAGCCGGACGGACAGCGCCTCCGCCTCACGGAAGGCCTCGTGGGCCTCGCTGAACAGCCGGGCGAACTCCAGGGTCTCGCCGAGCCGCATCAGCGAGACGGCCAGCGCGTTGTCCCGTGTTCCGTCACTCGTCTCCCGGAAGTACTCGGTGACCTCGTGCAGGAGCCGGACGGCCTCCGGCAGCCGATCCAGTCTGCGCAGCGCCAGACCGAGGAAGGACGCCGTGATGTGCTCGCCGAGTCGGTAGTCCACTCGCCGGAACAGCTCCATGGCGCTCTCGAAGTACTCGACGGCCGCCGTCGGCTCACCGCTGCCGAGCCTGGTCCGCCCGCAGTACTGCAGCGACCAGGCCTCCTCCCGTTCGTCGCCCACGTCCCGCGAGGCCCGTAACGCCTCCTGATGGACGGCGTAGGCCTGTCCCTGCCTGCCCGCGGCCCGATTCAGCGCCCAACCCAGATAGTTGAGCTGCACCGCCTCGTCCGCCCGGCTGCGCAGTGCCCGCGCCGCCGCGACGCCGCGGGCGAACACCTCCTGCCACAGGCCGCTCTCCGCGCGGACGTCGGAGTACCAGTGCAGGGCCCGACACAGCGCCAGCACCTCGGCGTGCCTGCCCGCCTCGGTGGCCTGACGAAGCGCCGCCAGCCAGTTCGCCTGCTCGGCGTCCAGCCAGTGTCGTGCCTGGTCCAGGCTGTGGATCGCGGCCACCGGCTGTGGCGGCGGAGGCGCGGGATGACCGTCGAAACCCGCCGGGACGAAGAATCCGCCCGCCAGGATTCCGCTGTGCAGGAACCAACCGGTGACCAGCCCCGACAACCGCTCCACGGTGCCGGGCGCCTCCTCCTCGGCGAGCCGCTCGCCTGCGAACAGCCGGAGGAGGTCGTGCAGGACGTAGCGGTCCCCGATCGGCGCGGTGCCGAGCAGGCTCGCGTCGACCAGTTCCTCCAGCACCGCCTCGACGACGTCCGGGTCGGTCTCGGCCACCACCGAGGCCTGGTCGACGTCGAACTCGGGGCCGGACAACAGCGACAGCCTGCGGAAGACCTGACGCACCGATGCGTGACACTGTTGGTAGGACACCTCGAACGCCGCCCGCACCTGGAGGTCCCCGGCGGTCAGCGCCGTCAGCCGTCGCCGCTGATCCGACAGGGCGGACACCAGGTAGCCGACGCTCCAGCGCGGCCTGCCCGCGAGGCGGTTCCCCGCGATGCGCAGCGCCAACGGCAGGCACCCGCTCAGCTGGGCGACCCTGGCCGTGGCGGCGGGCTCCGCGGCGACGCGTTCCGAGCCGATGATCGACTCGAGCAGCTCCACGGCGCCCGACGGCGAGAGGACGTCGAGGAGCAGCCGGTGCACCGACTCGAGTCCGGAGAGCACCCGACGGCTGGTGAGCAGCACCATGCAGCCGGGGCCGCTGGGCAGCAGCGGGCGGATCTGCGCCTCGTCGCCGACGTTGTCGAGTACCAGCAGCACGCGCCGTTCCTGGAGCAGCGACCGGTAGAGACCGGCCCGATCGTCGGTGTCGTCGGGAATCCGCGCCTGCTCCACCCCGAGCGCGAGCAGCAGCCTGCCCAATGCCTGTCCGGGGGTCAGCCGCTCGGCGTCCATGCCCCGCATGTTGACGAAGAAGCGGGCGTCCGGGAACTCCTCGGCGAGTTCGTGGCCCGCCCGCACGGCAAGGGTCGTCTTGCCGACGCCGGGAGCGCCGAACAACACGACGACCGTGGCCCCCCGATGGGTCTCGGCCGCCGTCGCCGCCGCCAACCGCCGCAGCCGATCCAGCTCGGCGTCGCGCTCGGTCAGATCGCCGACCTCGGGCGGCAGATCGCAGCGGAACCTGCCTTCCAGCGGCTGCTGCGTGGCTGCCTGCTGGTGCCCGGGTTTCTCCGGTGCCGGTGTCTCGTTCGTGCGAGTCCTGTTCGTCGGGAGCCCGTTCGCCGGGGCGTCCGGCTGCTGTGCAGACGGGTTCCGCGGCGTCGAGGCACTCCGGCGGGCCGACGTTCCGCGGAGATTCGCGGCACCGCCGAGGGCCGCGTCGGGCAGAGCGGTGGTGCGGTGCCGCCCGGCCTTCGCCGCCGACTCCAGCTCACGGGCGGCCGCGGGATCCAGTTCCAGGGCCTCGGTCAGCGCGGCGACGGTGCGCCGCTGCGGGCCCAGTGCCCGCCCGCGTTCCATGTCGCTGATCGCGCGGACGCTCAGTCCCGAGCGGGCCGCCAGCTCCTCCTGCGTGAGCCGCGCCGCGCGGCGACGGCCGACCAGCAGATCGCCGAACGTGGCGGGACTACCTGCGGCGGACACGCCCGCGTTCGGCATTTTCGCTCACCATCCGGACGCCACGTACGGGCTGCTCGTGTCGGATCTGCTTTCACCGACGTCGTGACCGGGAGAATCCCCGGCGGTTCTCGAGGCGGAGACGTCTGTCCATGATCCTGCCGGCCGGATCGTCGGCCTCGTGATCGGTGGTCGACCCCTCGCACCGGCTGCGACGCGGATCACCGGAAGAAGTGTGGTCGGAGTTCTGCCGGTCTTCCTTCCTGGTCATTCAGGGAACCACCGAGTTGCATGGAATCCATTTTAGCGCCGCCATCGGTCTCATTCCGCTGCGGCGGTCGGGGCAATGCGAGGTGCTCATTTGATTGCGAGCGCAAGCAGGTTCCCGCATCCGGACGTCCTCGGGGTGCCGACGGACGATCCCGGAGCGCGGCGACGATGCGAAGGAGAGCGGATGGAACTCGCCCTGGGGGTACTCGGCGAGGCGATCGGCAGGCAGTCGCTGGCGGCCTCGCGTACGGCGGGTGAGCGGATGGTGGTGCTGCTCGGCCGGACCTGGGTGGTGCAGGCCGACGTGTACTCGCCCGCCTGTTCGCCGTCCACCGAGATCAGCACGGCGGCGCTGCCGTATCCGGCGGGCGGCAGACTGCTGGAGATCGGCAGCGGTTGCGGCATCACCGCGGTGCACGGACTGCTGCACGGGCTGGCCGCCGCCGTCGCCGTCGACGTCAGTCCGGCGGCCGTCGCCAACACGAGGTTGAACGCCGAGGTGCACGGGGTCGCCGAACGGCTGACGGTGGTGTGCGGCTCGGTCTTCGAGCCGCTCGACGCCGACGATCGCTTCGACGTCGTCTTCTGGAACGCCCCGTTCATCGAGGTCGCCGACGACCACGTGCACGACGGCGTGCTCAGCACGTCCTATTTCGACCCGGGTCTGCGGGGCATGCGTGCCTTCGTCAGCGGGGTCCGCTCGCGTCTGACGTCGGGCGGCCGGGCCTTCCTCGGCCTGGACGACATCGGTGGTCGGGCCGCCCTGTGCGACGTCGCCGCGGAACACGGGTGGCGACTGCGGGTCGCGGCGTGCGAGACGGCGCCGCGTCGGGCCGTGCTGGCGGGGATGGCGGTGGAGACGGACGTGGACCACCTGCTGCTCGAACTCGTCGTGGACGACTCGGCGGCCGGGCTCGTCGAGCCTCGATCGGGCGGGTGGGACGAGCGTCCCGCCTGCTCGGTCGATCGCCGTTGAGCCGCGGCGCGGCCGCACCTCTGGTGAGCGGTTGTCGGACTGCCCGGCAGAACCGGCGGAAGTGCACACTTCCGCAGGTTGATCTTCATGGTCAGCGCGGGAGCGAGGCGATTGGGTGGTGGAGGGCAGGGGCGCCCCGCGACGGCGGGGCCGAAGACGGCCCTCGGACGGGAGCGAGGATGCGAGCGATACACCCGGCACCCGGCTCGGCGTCGTGGCGCCGACTCCGGGCAGTCGTCGACGATCACGTCGGCTCCGTCGAGGATCGCGCGCCTGTGGACGGCGAGAGCGACGCCTGCGAGACCGTCGACGGCCGTCACGCGGTGACGGCGTTGATCGCGGAGGTCCTCGAGCGTGGTCGTCGCGACCGGCCCGACGACGTCGCCGATCGTCCCGAGCTCGATCGCCACCGGGTGGGCCGCCGCTCCGCCGGTCGGCACCGGTCCGACGCCTCGTCGGCGGCGAGCCCGTCGGGGGTCACCGACCTCGGCGGTAGGGCCTGCCGTGTCGGTGCCGAGACTCGACCGACCGCTCTCCTCGGTCTCGACGTCGACTCGCGGCGTGAACCGCCGCCCGCGTCCGCCGCTCGCGTGTTCCCCGCCGCCTCCGTGCCTGGCAGTCTGCCCGGTGATCGCGGAGTCGTCGTCGATCTGCGAGTCCGGATCGTCGCCCGTGTCAGGGCGCGGTCGGCCGCGAACATCCGTCGAGGGCGCCGGTTACGTGACCTCGCCCGCCTGCATCTGCTGCTGGGCGCCCTCGCGGGCGGCCTCTCGGACGGCCGCCGCCCCGGCGATGGGGATCGAGTCGGAGCGCACCGACCGCACGACGCCGAGGGCGCCGGATCGGAACGGCCGCCGAGCCGGCAGCACGGCGAGGTGCGCGACCTCGCCGTGCGACGCGGTGGGCGGCGACGGGATCGGTGGAGCCGCCTCGTCGGTTCGGACGGGCGTGTCGAGCCGACGACCGCGATCGGACGAGCCGAGGGACGGACGGCTGATCCCCGACTCGGCGTCCGGGGCGGGTCTCGGCGAGCCGGAGACCGCCCCGGCCTTCGGGACGGCGGGCCGGACGACGACTCGCGAGGCCGTCGACCGGCCGCCTTCCCCGTCCCCGACGACCGGGCGGCGATGCCTCGCGAGTCGCGCGACACCGGTCGAGTCCGCTGGGGCGAGCCCGCCGTCCTGCGCGGTCTCGGGCGTGCGGACCGCCCGGCGAGTCCTCGGGTCCGGCCGGAGCCGCGAGACGACTCGGGTTCCGCGGGCACGGGCCGCCGGAACGCCGCGGGGCGGCACGCCGTTCGCCCGGAGCCGGCCGGTCGCGCCCCCGCCCACGGCGATCCCGATCGTCCGGCGTCCGTGGACCGTGCCCTGTCCGGCCGTGTCCTGTCCGATCATCTCCTGTCCGCCCGCCCAGGCCGCGAGCCCGGACCGACCGGTCCTGCTCCCTCGCATGCCGGGCGGCACGTCGGGCACACGGACGCGACACGGCGTGAACTCGTCCGTCTCGTCGCCGCCGCCCTCGCACCGAGCACGCGGCCCGCCTCCCGTCGCGCCGGAGGTGACGACCATGCCGACCACGATGAGCGGTTCGAGTCCCGCTGAGGCGGTCACCAGGCCGGCACCGGACCGCGGACCGCGCGCCGGCCAGGCCCGATCGCGGCTCGCCGAGCCGCCTGTCGACATCGATCAGCACGGGCGACCCGTCGCGGCGCCGAAGGCACCTCATGAGGAGGAAGACCGATGAGTACCGAGCGCGTCCCGGTGGCCGTGTACGCGGAGGATCCGATCTCGCAGGCGGGCGTGGCCTTTCAGCTGAGCTCCCGCTCCGAGGTGGAGGTGCTCCGCAATCCGGAGGACGCCTCGCGGGCCGCGGTGTCGCTCGTGGTCGTCGACCGGCTCGACGACGGCGCCACCCGCCTGCTGCGGCGGCTGCGTCAGTCCGGAACGACGAGAACCGGACTGGTGGTCGGCCAAGTGGAGCAGAACGCCCTGTCGCTGGCCATCGAGTGCGGCGTGGCGGGCGTGCTGCGGCGAATCGACGCCACTCAGGACCGGTTGGTGGACATGATCACGGCGGCGTCTCGAGGGGAAGGGGTCCTGCCCGGCGATCTCCTCGGGAAGCTGTTGGAGCAGATGGGACAGCTGCAACGCAAGGTCCTCGATCCGCGCGGGCTCACCATGTCGGCGCTCACCGCCAGGGAGATCGACGTTCTGCAGCTCATCTCGGAGGGCTTCGACACCGGGGAGATCGCGGCCAAGCTCTGTTACTCGGAACGGACCGTCAAGAACGTCCTCTACGAGGTCACCAACCGACTCCAGCTGCGCAACCGGGCCCACGCCGTCGCCTATGTCATGCGGCACGGCCTGATCTGACCGCGCCGCCGGGCAGCCCCTCGAGGTCGCAGGCACGCCCGGTCGTGCCCGGATCGCCGAGTGTCGTCGCCGCGAGTTCTCGTTCGACGGTGCGCGCTCGCCCACGGAACGTCCGCGTCCGGCAGGCTGGACGAGACGGCGTGCGTCGTGGCGGGCGTCCGCGTCGTCGACGAGGAGGACGCGGCGAATGATCCACGAGGTCGACGAGGGACTGCGGAGACTGCTGATCGAGGAGCTCGACCCCGGCGGAGACGTCGAGATGACCTTCGACGCGCCGACCCGGGACTGGGCGGCCCGCCGACCGGCGACCGCGGTCAACCTCTTCCTCTACGACGTCCGAGCGGACGCCGCGCCGGGAGCGGCGCCCGAGGCACGGCGGTCGCCCGAGACCGCATCGCCCGTACCCGGCGCCCCGCCCCGTTGGTTCCGGCTGTCCTATCTGGTCAGTGCGTGGAGCACACGGCCGCAGGACGAGCACCGGCTCCTGTCGGCGGTGCTCGACTGCCTGATCCGGCACGACTCGATTCCCGGAGCGCACCTCGTCGGAACGCTGGCCGAGTCCGGGCTCGCGGTGTCGCTCGGTGTGGCGGAAGCCGCGACAGGGCCCCGGTCGGCCGTCGAGCTGTGGTCGGCCCTCGGCGGGGCGCTCAAGGCCGCCGTCGACCTTCGTGTCCTGGCTCCGATGACGCCGGGACGGATCGCGACGGCACCTCCGACGACCGACAGACTGATCGTGCGTCCTCCGGACGTGCACGGCGACGCCGACTCCGCGCGCATCCGCCGGGTCCGGCACCAGGACATGGCGGAACCCGACGTCGTCACGCCCGTCACGCCCGTCACGCCCGTCACGCCCGTCGAGCCGGTCGAAGGTCTCGGGGCGACGACCGTTCCCCGACCGGAGGGCTCCCGCACCCGGCGGCGCGGAGGCCGTACCCGGTGAGTCGCGGAGCGACGAGCGAGGCGGCGCGCCGAGCCCGTCCACGGCTCGGCCGTCGGTGCGCCGTCGAGCCTGGTCGACGAGTCCGCCCGTCCGCGATCACGGCAGGCCGGATTCGCTCCTGATCGTCCCGGATTGGGTGACGGCGACTCCCGACCCGACTCGATCCGGCTCGGCCACGGCACTTGGGCCTGTCACAGCGGGTGCGGGGCGAGGGCCAGTCGGGACGGCCCCGCTCTCGGCCCACGCGGCAGGCCGCCGGGTGTGCCGTGCCACGCGGGCCCGGCAGCCTGGTCGCGGCCCGTCTCGTCCCGTCCCGCAGTGTCACGTCCCCGGCGGGCGCCCGGCCCCCGATCAGTGTCGTCGCGATCCCGGCTCCGGACGGCCGGCGCGAGCGGGCAGGAGCGTGCGGGCGGCGGCCCGCAGCACCGCCTCCGTCACGGCGGTCAGCGGCGGCGAGTCGAGCCGCCAGTGCTGCCAGTACAGGGCGACGTCGACCGGATGCTCCGGGGCCAGCTCCACGAGCGCCTCGGGATCGGGCAGAGCCGCGACCTGGCTCGTGGGCAGCATCCCCCAGCCCATCCCGTTCACCACGGCCTGGCAGAACACCGCCGACTCCGGGATCACGTGGCGCACCGCGCCGCCCGCCCGGCGGCCGGTGATTCGGCGGAGGAAGGCGTCCTGAAGATCGTCCTTCGCGTCGAACACGATGACCGGTGCCTCGGGCAGCGTCCGATCCAGCGGACCTCGGCTCAGCCTGCGCTCGGCGAACTCGCGAGACGCCATGGCGTGGTAGCGCATGTGTCCGAGCGGCCGGACGGTGCAGCCCTGCACCGGCCGCGCCGAGGAGGTGACCGCCGCCATCACCACCCCCTGCCGCAGCAGTTCGGCCGTGTGGTCCTGATCTTCGCGGCGCAGGTCGAAGCGGATGCGCAGTCCGGCGGGCTCGGGGTCGAGCGCGTCCAGGAACCAGGTGGCCAGCGAGTCGGCGTTGACCGCGACGGAGATCGTGGTCGGCTCCCCGCTGCCGGTCGCGCCGAGGTCGGCGAGTGCGTCGCCGGTGAGCAGGGTGAGCTGCCGGGCGTAGCGGGCGACGATCCCGCCCGACTCGGTCAGCCGGACCGGCTTGGACCGGATGAGCAGGACGCGGCCGGTCTTCTGCTCCAAGAGCTTGATCCGCTGGCTGACGGCCGAGGGCGTCAGATGCAGCGCGCGTGCCGCCGCGTCGAAGGTGCCCTCGTCGACGGCTGTCACCAGCGTGTGCACCAGTTCGGCGGGCAGATCGGGCATCACGAACGCTGATGATACTGAAGAATCTTCAACTGTACTGATGTCCGGGGCCGCCCTAGCGTCGTCCCATGCCCGTCTTGCCCCCCGTCGCCGCCGGCCTCGGCGCAGGCCTGTCCCTCATCGTCGCGATCGGGGCGCAGAACGCCTTCGTGCTGCGCCAGGGCATCCTGCGCAGGCACGTCCTGTCGATCGTGCTGATCTGCGTCGTCTCCGACGTGGTGCTCATCGCCCTCGGCGTCGCGGGGGTGACGGCGATGCTGGAGCGGATTCCGGTCGCGGTGATCGTGGTCCGCTGGCTCGGCGCCGCGTTCCTCCTCGGTTACGGCCTGCTGGCCGCCCGTCGTGCTCTGCGGCCCGCGTCGCTGGACCCGGCGAGCGCCGCGCCCGTCGAGTCCTGGCGGCTCGCCGTCCTGACCTGCCTCGCCGTGACCTGGCTGAATCCGCACACCTATCTGGACACGGTGCTGCTGCTGGGTGCCGTCGGCGACAGCTGGCAGGAGCAACGCTGGTGGTTCGGTGCCGGGGCGATGGCGGGAAGCGCGCTGTGGTTCACGGCCCTCGGCTTCGGCGCGGGCCTGCTGCGCGGCTTCTTCGGCAGGCCCGGCTCCTGGCGGCTGCTGGACTCGCTGGTGGCGGCGACGATGCTGACACTGGCCGGGTCGCTGATCATCCGGGGCGGCTGAGCGACCCCAGGGCGGCCCCGCGACGGTCGCGGCCTCCTTGCACGCGATGGCATCGGCCCGTTCCCCGCCGTCACGAACCTTGACGGCCCGGGCGGCTCCGCCGGGCGTTCCTCCTCCCCGTGGTCGAAACACGGAGACGTGGCTGGTCACATCACTGTCCATCGAGTGTATAGCTCGGGTGTATAGTTTGATCGCGCCAGATCGGAGCCGCCCCGCGGCCGCATCGGTCGAAAGACCGGCGGCCGTCCACGGCTCGAGCACGGCAGCACCTCGATCAGATCGTTCCGACGCCGTCGCGAGGTCATGCAACTCGTGATGTGCCACAGGCGTCTAGGAAGCGATACCCATCCATGAACTTGGGGGCAGATGGTGCGCAAGCACAGGTTCCTCGGCGCTTTCGCGCTGGGAGTCGTGACGGTGACGGCGACGACGGCGTGTTCGTCGTCCACACCGGACGCACAGAATCCCGACCTGTTAGAACGCGGGACGACGGTCACCAGCGTCACGCCGAGCCGACAGGGTCTCTCCAGCCAGATCAGCCTGAACGCGCAGGTCACGCTCAACCCCGTCTTCGGCGTGGCGGCACCCGTGGACGGCGAGGTCCGCTTCTTCGACCTCCAGCCGATCACGGGCACCCCGACCATCGCGACGCGCGTGGCCAACATCTGGAACGACAACGGCGCGACGCCGGTCGACATCCCCGCCGGGGCCGTCTTCGCGGGCAGGCTCGTGGCGGAGAGCGCCGACGTCACGGCGGACATGCCCGTCGCCTCGGCGCGCCTGGGCGGCCACGGCATCGTCGCCGAGATCAGCGGTGAGCAGGCCTATCAGATCAACGACGCGCTCGCCTCGGTGGAGGCGCAGATCAAGAACGGCCCCGGGCCCTTCCCGTGCACGGTGCTGGGCACCATCGCCGCGCTGCCCGCCGGGACGATCCCGGAGCCGGAGCAGGACGACGCCGAGGACGACGCCGGCACCGGTGACACGGAGACACCGGGCGCCGACGCGGATGCCGACGCCGGTGCGGGCGCCGGTGCGGGCGTGGGCGGCCTGCACCCCGGTCAGCAGCCGTCCGAGCCCACGCCGATGCAGGTCGTCTGCTCGGCACCCGACGACGTGCGCCTGATCAACGGGGCCGCGGCGACACTGGAGCTGACCAGCGAGAGCGTCACCGACGCCCTGGTCGTCCCCGTGGAGGCGGTCGCGGGCTCGCAGGGTCGGGGCCGCGTCGACGTGCTCGACGCGAACGGTGAACGGCGAACGATCGACGTGGAGCTGGGACTCAGCGACGGCGAGGTGATCGAGGTCGTCTCGGGGCTCACCGGGGACGAGACGCTGGCCGTGCCCGGCCCGAGCATCCCGCCCGGCGAGGACCTGCCCGGCGGCGACGGCGCCGGACCGGAGTCCGAGAGCGGGGTCTCCCAGCCGTGATCACGGACGACGCGACACGACAGCTGCCGCGCGTGGAATCGTTGGCCGGGCAGCTGCATCCGAGACTGATCCACCTCAGCGGCATCACGAAGACCCTCAAGGGGCAGGGCGAGCCGCGCACGATCCTCGCCGACGTGGACCTCACCGTCCACGGTGGGGAGAGCGTGGCGATCCTCGGTCGCTCCGGCTCCGGCAAGAGCACGCTGCTGAGCCTCATCGGCCTGTTCGATCGGGCCGACGGCGGCACCTATCACCTGGGTGACGAGGACATCACCCGGCTTCCCGAGCGCAAGGCCGCGGCGATGCGCAGCGCCGAGTTCGGCTTCGTCTTCCAGCGCTTCTTCCTGCTCAAGCACCTGACCGCGGCCCAGAACGTGGCGATGGCCCTGGTCAACGGGCAGGGCTGGCTGCCGCGGCGCAGACGGCGGGAGAAGGTGATGTCCGCGCTCGAACGGGTCGGCATCGCGCACCTGGCCAAGAACAAGCCGCCCAGGATGTCCGGCGGTGAACAGCAGCGGGTCGCCATCGCGCGGGCGCTGGTGCGGGAGCCGAGGATCGTGCTGGCCGACGAGCCGACCGGCGCGCTGGACACCGAGACCGGCCGGATCGTCATCGACGCCCTGCTGGAGACGACGGGCCGGGGGTGCGCGCTGGTCCTCGTGACGCACGACCACGCCCACGCCGAGCGGATGGGCCGCATCGTCCAGCTCGACCGGGGCAGGCTCGTCGACGCGCGTGGGGAGGGCGTCGCGTGATCGGCATGTCGGGGCGGCTCCGATCCTCGCTCATCATCGGCGGTCAGGGCATCCGGGCGCGCAAGCTGCGCACCTTCCTGTCCATGGTCAGCCTCTTCCTCGGAGTGCTCGCCGTCGTCGCCGTCCAGGCGGGCGCGGAGATCGCACAACGAGCGATGCTCGCCGACATCGAGTTGACCCAAGGCGTCGACGGCACGACGCGGATGTACCTGCCGATGCACGCCACCAGTGCCGGGATCGCCCAGGACGTCCTGGCCGGCCGGAACGACGCCGTCGCGGTCAGCTCGGAGAGCGTCATCCTCGGGGAGCCGGGCGTCGCGCCGATCAACCCGCAGGCCGCCCCGTTCGACATGCCGGGGGCCTACGGCGGGACGACGACCTACTGTGACGCCACCGGCTGCTACGAGGAGCCCGATCCCAACGCCTCGCTGCCCGCCGGCCAGGCCATCGAGCTGATCCTGACCTCCCTCTCCGGCGACATCACCGAGTTCCGGCCCTTCCGGCCGGTCTCGGGCGAGTGGCTGGACTTCACCGACGCGCCGTCCCTGGCCCCGCGGATCGTCCTCAACGAGCACGCCGCCGAGGGCCTGGAGCTCTACGACATTCCCGGTGAGATGCAGGTGCCGAGCGCGACGGTGAACCTGAGCCCGCAGATCGTCGGCGTCGTGGACGACGGCGGCTGGGGTCCGGCCGCCTACGTCCGGGCCGACGAGATGCGGAACTGGCAGCCGACCGGTGACGACGCCTCCTCCAGCGCCGACTCCTACGGCGCCGAGGTGTACCTGTCGCCGACGGCCGTCGACGTCGAACAGCTGTTGCGCAGCAGGCTCTCGGCGGCGGGCGTGAACACCGACGACATGGGCTCCTGGGTGATCACCTCACGCGCCGACGCCGAGGATCAGCTGGCGATGATGCGGATGGTCTTCCTCGGACTGGCGGCGCTGGTCCTGCTCATCGGCATCGCGGGCATCCTCAACGTCGGTCTGGCGACCGTCGGCGAGCGGATCGAGGAGTTCGCCCTGCGCCGGGCGGTGGGCACCTCACGCATGCTGCTCGCCGGGATCGTCCTGGCGGAGACCCTGCTGACCGGCCTCATCACCGCGGCCGCGGCCATCGGGGCGGGCGCCCTCGGCATCCAGATGATCTCGATGGTGATGGGCGGCAGCAACCCCGAACTGGCCGATCTCGCCTTCCCGTGGCAGGCGGGCGTCTCCGGCGTCGTCGCGGGGCTCGTCGCGGGCATCCTCGGCGGGCTCATCCCGGCGATCCGCGCCGCCCGCATCCCGATCGCGACGGTGATGCGCGCCTGATCCTCGTCGTCCGTGCGGCGACGGCCCGGCCTTCCGGCCTGAATTCGTTCCGGGGGGCAGGGCGCCGCCGACGGTCGGCGCCGCGGTCGGCGGCGTCGGTTCGCAGTCGTCTCAGGCGGCCCGACGCGTCGCAGACGGTCGCAGGCGGTGTGTGTGGGTCGGGGCCGACGGCGGATCGCCCCGCCGCCGCGCCGCCGAGGCGAGGCGAGGCCCCGGCGGAGGACCGGAGTTCGACGCGAGCCTGCGGCGGAGCCGCGGACGCGACTCGCTCCGACGTGGACCGCGGATGCGAGCAGGCGGGAACGGGGCCGATCAAGCCGAGCCCGCCGGACCGCGATGTGAAGGCGGTGCGACCGTGCTCGACGCCGAGCGGTGCTCGCCGGAGACCGTCCGCGGTCGGACGTGCCCGGCGGGCTCCGTGCCTGCCCGCGTGTCGGGTCGGATGTCGGCCGCCGTGTCGAGCCCCGCCCGCCGTCACCGTCTTGCGGCGCCCGCCGCCCCGCACGCCCTGCACGCCCGCGACGGGTCCCGACGCGCCGCAGGGCAGACCACGCCCCGCCGGAACGGCGCCTCGGCAGGCTTCGACGTCGCGCCGACCCCGCCCGCCCTAGCTCACTCCTCGTCCTCGAGCGTCACCGCGACCCGCAGTTCGACGTCCTCGGCCGGGCCGATCTCCAGTACCCGCACCGTCCCCGCCGCCCGGATGTCGTCCCGCGCGGCGTTCAGCGCCGAGAGCGACACCGAGGGGCCCTGCACCCGGACCAGCCGGACCGGGGTGCGCATGGATCGCCGCGCGGTGGACTTCGCCCGACGGATCGCGGTGATCACCGCGCCCGCCGAGGTGAGCAGCTCGTCGGCGGAGACCACCTGTCCCCGGTCTTCTCCCTCGGTGCCGTCCCGCGGCACGCCGAACCGGATCGCCGCGCCGGCCGCCGCGGTGTCGACGGCCGTCGCGGTGGGCCACGGGGCGGTGTGGACGGTCTCGTCGTGCCACCACGACCAGACCTCCTCCGCCGCGTACGGCAGGAACGGCGCGAGCAGGCGAAGCAGCGTCGACAGGGCCGTGCGCAGCGCCAGCCGGGCCGACTCCGCCCCGCCGGGCGTCCCCTCGTCCTCCAGGTCGCCGTAGGCCCGCTGCTTCACCAGCTCCAGGTAGTCGTCGCAGAAGAACCAGAAGAAGCGCTCGGTCCGCTCCAACGCGGTGGTGTACTCGAAGCCCTCCAGCGCCTCGGTCGCCGACCGCACCACCTCGTCGAGCGAGGTGAGCATCGCCTGGTCCAGGGGACGGTCGACCACCGCGTCCGGCGCCGGGGCCGGGAAGCCGAGGATGAGCCTGCCCGCGTTGAGCAGCTTCGTGGCGAGCCTGCGCCCGACCTTCATCTGCCCCTCGTCGAACGCCGTGTCGGTCCCGGGCCTGCCGCCCGCTGCCCAGTACCGCACCGCGTCGGAGCCGAACCGCTCCAACAGTCCCATCGGTGTGACGACGTTGCCCTTGGACTTGCTCATCTTCTTGCGATCGGGATCGAGGATCCAGCCGGACAGCGCGGCGTGCCGCCACGGCAGCGTGTGCGCGTCCAGCTCGGCGCGCAGCACGGTGGCGAACAGCCAGGTGCGAATGATGTCGTGCCCCTGTGGGCGCAGGTCCATCGGGAAGGTCTGGGCGTACAACGCGGGGTCGGTCTCCCATCCGCAGACCAGCTGGGGGCTGAGCGAGGACGTCGCCCAGGTGTCCATCACGTCGTTCTCCCCGACGAAGCCGCCGGGCACGCCCCGCTGCTCGGCGGTGTAACCGGCGGGCGTGTCCGAGGAGGGGTCGACGGGCAGGGCGTCCTCGGCGGGCAGGATCGGCGCCGACAGGTCCGGCTCCCCGTGCTCGTCCAGCCGGTACCAGACCGGGAAGGGCACGCCGAAGAACCGCTGCCTGCTGATCAGCCAGTCGCTGGTGAGCCCGCGCACCCAGTCGTCGTACCTGGCCTTCATGTAGGCCGGATGCCAGTCCAGTTCGGCGCCGCGTTCCAGCAGCCGCTCCCGATGGTCGACGGACCGGATGAACCACTGCCTGCTGGAGACGATCTCCAGCGGCTTGTCGCCCTTCTCGTAGAACTTCACCGGCCGCACCGTGGGTCGTGGGTCGCCGTCGAGATCACCGCTGTCGCGCAGCATCGCGACGACACGCTCGCGCGCGGTGTGCACGGTGGCCCCGACCAGCTCGGCGTAGCGCGCGCGGCCCTCGGCGTCGTCCAGTCCCGAGGGAGGCTCGGCCAGGATGCGGCCGTCGCGGCCGACGATCGTGCGCGCGGGCAGGTCCAGCTCCCGCCACCACTGCACGTCGGTGAGGTCGCCGAAGGTGCAGCACATCGCGATGCCCGCGCCCCGATCCGGCTCGGCCGCCGGATGGGCGAGCACCGGAACCTCCACGCCGAACACGGGCGTCCGCACGCGACGACCGAACAACGGCCGGTACCGCTCGTCGTCGGGATGGGCGATCAGCGCGACACAGGCGGGCAGCAGCTCGGGCCTGGTGGTCTCGATGAACACCGGCTCGTCGTCCGGGCCGGCGAACGCGATGCGATGCCAGGCGCCCGCGTGCTCTCGGTCCTCCAGTTCGGCCTGGGCCACCGCGGTGCGGAACCCGACGTCCCACAGCGTCGGCGCCTCCTTCTGGTATGCCTGGCCGTCGGCCAGGAGCCGGAGGAAGGCGAGCTGCGAGATCCGCTGCGCCCGGCGACCGATGGTGGTGTAGGTCATCGACCAGTCCACCGACAGGCCGAGCCGCCGCCACAGCTGTTCGAAGACCTGCTCGTCCTCGGCGGTCAGCCGCTCGCACAGTTCGACGAAGTTGCGTCGTGAGACGTCGAAGACCGGGCGGGCGCCCTTCTTGACCATCGGCTCCGGCACCGGCAGCTCCGGGTCGTACGGCAGCGCGGGATCACACCGCACCCCGTAGTGGTTCTGCACCCGGCGCTCGGTGGGGAGGCCGTTGTCGTCCCAGCCCATCGGATAGAAGACGTGCCTGCCGCGCATCCGCTGGAACCGGGCCACGATGTCGGTGTGGGTGTAGGAGAAGACGTGCCCTACGTGTAGGGAGCCGCTGACCGTAGGCGGCGGGGTGTCGATGGAGAACACCGAGGCGCGATCGCCGGGCGCGTCGAACCGGTAGACCCCGGTCTCCTCCCAGCGTTGCGTCCACTTGGCCTCCAGACCGTCCAGCGACGGCCGTTCCGGCATGTTCGGCGTGTGCACAGGCACGCGGGTTGCACCTCGATCGTTCGATGACTCTGTCTGCGACGACGGGCACGACGCGACCGGCGCGGCGTGTGGCCGTGCGGCAGGCGGCTGCCCAGGCGAGCACACATCGTACGCGCGGCGCGGGTCCGTCCCGGGCCGGTGAGCGGCGTCGGCGGCGATCGTCTTCTCTCGGTGTACGCGGGGCGCGGGCCGTGTGGCCCGGCCCGGCGGGCCGCGAACGACGATCCGCCGGGGCGCCTGCGCGGGCGGGCGGTCCCGAGGCGAGACGACTCCGTCGATCGGGTGGGCGCACGGCCGGCCCGGCCGGCCCCACGGGCGGCTTTCGCCGGTGGCGCGCGAGTCGCCGTGGACCCCGGCGTCCGCCGATTCGTCCCGGTGCGCGAACGGCGGATCGATCGGGGCGACGACCGGTGGTTCCGAGCGACTTTCGTGATCGTTACGGTACGTACCGGACTTGTCTCAAGTCGGACAACTTTCCTCCTGGTCGATCAGCCTTCTGGTCAAAGTGGGCGAAAGTCCATACAGTGACCTGAGTTACACCGGCGAAGGGGGAGGCAGCGTGGGGGACCAGTCGCCGTGCCTGCTGGCGATGAGCGGGATCTCGAAGAGCTTCGTCGGCGTCCCGGTGCTGACCGAAGTGGACCTGGATCTCCACGCGGGCGAGGTGCATGCCGTCGTCGGCGAGAACGGCGCGGGCAAGTCCACCTTGATGAAGGTCCTCGCCGGTGTGCATGCCCCCGACGCGGGCACCGTCCGCATCGACGGCGAGCCGGTCGCCTTCACCCACCCGGTCGAGGCACAGGCCTCGGGCGTCGCCATCATCTACCAGGAACTGACGCTGCTGGCCGACCGCACCGTCGCCGAGAACGTCTTCCTCGGACGGGAGCCGAGGCGCGCCGATCCGCTGGGCAGGTTCGCGGGCGTCGTCGATCGTCGGGCGATGGCGGAGCGGACCGCCGCGCTGCTCGCCGACATCGGCGAGACCTCCATCGACCCGGCCGCCCCGGTGCGTCGACTCTCCGTCGCCCAGCAGCAGGTCGTCGAGATCGTCAAGGCGCTGGCGGGCGACGCACGCATCGTCGTGATGGACGAGCCCACCGCCGCACTGGCCGATCACGAGGTCGAACTGCTGTACTCGTTAGTTCGGCGCCTGGTCGAACGCGGCATCGGAATCCTCTACATCTCGCATCGAATGCGGGAGATCTTCGATCTGTCCGACCGGGTGACCGTCCTGAAGGACGGCCGTCGCACCGCCTGTCGGCCCACCCGCGACGTCACCGCCGACGACCTGATCCGATTGATGGTCGGTCGCGAACTCGGCGACTACTACCCGGACCGTGCCGACCAGACCGACCTCGGGGCCGTGCGGCTGCGCCTGCGCGGGGCGGGCAATGCCCGACTGCGCGGCATCGACCTGGCGGTCCGCGCGGGGGAGATCGTGGGCGTCGCAGGGCTCCAGGGCTCCGGTCGGAGCTCGCTCGCCCACGCCGTCTTCGGCGCGGCCCCGTTCACCACCGGTGAGATGACCCTGGACGGCTCGCCGCTGCGCCCGACCTCGCCGAGGGCCGCGATCCGGGCGGGCATCGGCCTGGTCACCGAGGATCGCAAGGCCGAGGGGCTGGCCCTGCGACAGTCCATCCGAGACAACGCGCTGCTGGTGGTGCGCGGCGTGTTCACCGGCCGCCGCCGCGCCGGGACCGCCGACGTCACCGAGCTGCTGGCGAGCCTGCGAATCGGTGCGCAGGGCAGCGGCCAGGAGGTGCGGCTGCTCTCCGGCGGAAACCAGCAGAAGGTGGTGCTCGCCAAGTGGCTCGCGGTCCGGCCGGGGGTCCTCGTGCTGGACGAGCCGACGCGGGGCGTGGACGTCGGTGCCAAGGCCGCCATCCACGAACTCGTCCGCGACCTGGCCCGACAGGGCATGGCGGTGCTGATGGTGTCCTCGGAACTGCCGGAACTCATCGGGATGAGCGATCGGATCGTGGTGCTCAGAGACGGCGCCGTCGCGGGCGAGCTGCCTCCGGGCGTCGGCGAGGAGGAGATCATGAGACTGAGCACCGGCGCGGAGAGCGCCGCATGACGCCCCAGGGCGGCACGACCGCTCCGCCTCCGTTGTCGCGGGTCGCCCCGGCCCGATCGCGGGCGGGACTCGCCGATCCGGTCGTGCTGGTCTACCTCGCGCTCGTCGCCGTCTACCTGATCGGCTGGGTCATCGTCGGCATGCGCGGCGGGGACTTCGTCACCGTCGCCAACACGGTGACCATCCTGCAGAACTCCGCCGCCCTCGGGCTGGTCGCGATCGGCCAGACCTACGCCATCCTCGCGGGCTCCCTGGACCTCTCCGTCGCCTACCTGATCAGTCTCGTCACGCTCATCACCGCGCAGGTGATGGAGGCGGCGGGCATCGTCGCGGGCGTCGCCGCCGCCCTGCTGCTGGCAGGTCTCGTCGGCCTCGGCAACGGCCTGATCGTGACGAAGCTGAAGGTCAACGCCTTCATCGCCACCCTCGGCGTGGCGCTGATCCTGCGGGGCTACCTGGAGAACACCTACACCGGCCCGGCGGGCGACGTGCCGACCGAGTTCCAGCGCCTCGGCTACGACCGGATCGGCCCGCTGCCGGTGTCGGTCTTCCTCGTCGCCGCCGTCGCCACGCTCACCTGGTTCGTGCTGCGGCGCACCAGCCTCGGCCACCACATCTACGCGGTCGGCGGCGATCGCGAGGTCGCCAGGCTCTCCGGCGTCCGCACCGACCGCACGGTGATCGCCGCCCACGTGCTGTGCTCGCTGTGCGCCGGCCTGGCCGGGGTCTTCCTGGCGAGCAGGCTCGGCGCCGGGGCGCCGCTGGCGGGCACCGACGGCCAGTACGACCTCGTGTCGATCGCGGCCGTCGTCCTCGGCGGCAGCCTGCTCGCAGGCGGTCGGGGCGGCGTCGTGGGCACCATCGGCGGCGTCCTGATCCTCTCGGTCCTCGACAACGTCTTCGACCAGGTCGGCGTCGATCCGTTCTTCAAGAACGTCGTGCGCGGCGTGGTGATCATCGCGGCGGTCGCCCTCTACGCCAGGCAGAGCGTCGCCCGCCGCGGGCAGCAGGACCAACGGAGGTCGGGATGAGTGACACCGCCGCCCCCGAGGCACGCCCTCGCGGCCTCCGCCTGCCCGCCGCCCTGTCGGCGAGCACCCCGGTGTTCGTCCTGCTCGGCGTGCTCCTGATCGTGCTCGCCTTCGTCGACATCGGGTTCTACGAGCCCGATCGGCTGCTCGCCTTCATCCGACGGGCCGCGCCGCTGATCATCCTGGCGGCCGGCCAGTACTTCGTCATGGTCTCCGGCGGCTTCGACCTGTCCGTGGGCTCCGTCGTCACGGTGGGCGTGGTCGTCGCCGCCGAGCTGTTCAACATCGCCCCCGACATGCCCTGGCCGCTGGCCGTGGTGATCCTGCTCGCCGCGGGCATGGTCGTCGGACTGGTCAACGGCCTGGTGTCCACGGTGCTCGCGGTGCCCTCGTTCATCACCACGCTCGGAATGATGCTCATCCTGCAGGGCGCGGTGTTCTTCTGGACGCAGGG
Organism: Actinoalloteichus hoggarensis; assembly: GCF_002234535.1. Lineage (NCBI taxonomy): Bacteria > Bacillati > Actinomycetota > Actinomycetes > Pseudonocardiales > Pseudonocardiaceae > Actinoalloteichus > Actinoalloteichus hoggarensis. Next base: position 4,376,872 of record NZ_CP022521.1, on the reverse strand, counting down.
CGCCCCGCGCGGGTACCTGTCCGACGGCTACCGCACCCTGGGCCGGGGAATGGTGCCCGGCCTGCCGTGGCTGCCGTGGGCGGTGGTCGTCCTGGCGGTCGTCGCCCTCGCCGCGGTGCTGTTCATGCGCTCCGACACCGGGCGGACCCTCGTCGCCACCGGAGACAACGACGCCGCCGCCGCGCTGTCCGGCGTCCGGGTGCATCGGCTGCGCGTGCTGGCGTTCGTCCTGTCCGGCCTCGCGGCGGCGATGGCCGCGGTGCTCGTCGGCGGCTTCACCGGCATCTCGGCGCAGGCGGGCAACGGCATGGAGTTCGAGGCGATCACGGCCGTGGTGCTCGGCGGCGTCGCCCTCGGCGGCGGCCGAGGCTCCGTCGTGGCCGCGATGGCCGGGGCGCTGTCACTGCAGACCCTGTTCACCCTGCTCACCATGCTCGGCGTCTCCGGTGCCCTGGAGTCCGCCGTGCAAGGCGTCATCGTCATCGCCGCCGTCGCCCTCGGGGCGGTCTCGTGGTCGCGGCGCCGACGCGTTCCCCACCCGACGAAGGAGAGGCGATGAGGGTAAGAACCCGGTCGACCCTGACGATCATGTCGGCGGCGGCCCTGCTGGTGCTCGGCGCGTGCACCAGTGAGGTGCCCGCCGACACCGACGCGGGCACGGAGACCACGGGGGCCGACGCGGCTGCCGACTCGGAGTTCTTCGTGCAGTCGGACTACGAGGCGCAGATGGCGCTGCGGGAGGCCGCTCCGGAAGGCCCGGAGGACCGGCCCTGGGAGCAGATGATCGATCCCGAGATGGTCGACACCAGCGAGTACCAGCAGGAGGGGCCGTACAATCTGTGCTTCTCCAACGCCGGACTGTTCAACTCCTGGCGCGCGGTCGGCTGGCGCACCATGCAGGCCGAGGTCGACCTGCATCCGGAGATCGAGAACTTCACCGCCCTCGACGGACAGGGCCAGGACGACAAGCAGATCTCCGACATCGGCTCGCTGGCGGGGCAGGACTGCGACGCCCTCATCGTCTCGCCCAACACGACCGCCACGCTCACGCCCGCCGTGGAGGCGGCCTGCGGCGAGGTTCCGGTGATCGTCTTCGACCGAGGCGTGGAGACGGACTGTCCGGTCACGTTCATCAGCCCCATCGGCGGCTACGCCTACGGTGCGGCGGGCGCCGAGTTCCTGCGGGACGAGGTCGAGCCCGGTGGTTCGGTGCTGGCGCTGCGGATCGCCCCCGGCGTCGACGTGCTGGAACATCGGTGGGCCGCCGCCGAACAGGTCTTCGAGGACAGCGACCTGGAGATCGTCGGCGTCCAGTTCACCGAGGACGACCCGGCCACGGCGAAGAACATCGTCTCCGACTACATCCAGCGCACGGGCGGCCTGGACGGGGTGTGGATGGACGCGGGCGCGACGTCGGTGGCCGTGACCGAGGCTTTCGAGGACGCCGGGATGGAGATCCCGCCGATCGTGGGCGAGGACCAGCAGGACTTCCTGCAGGCCTGGCGGGACAAGGACCTGACCGCGATCGCGCCCGGTTATCCCACCTTCCAGTGGCGGACGCCCGTGATCGCCGCCCTGCGCATCCTCAACGGCGAGGAGGTTCCTCGCGAGTGGCGGCTGCCGCAGCCCGTCGTGACCGAGGACAACCTGGACTCCTACCTGCAGGAGGGCATGCCGCCACAGCATTACGCCCTCTGCGGGTGCGAGGACCTGCCCGGCTTCCCCGAGGAGTGGGGAGGCTGACGGTAGGGGCGTCGAAGCGGGAGTGCTCGCCCACCGCCGCCGTGGCGAGCACTCCCGCCTCGCGCCGACTCCCGACCGCGTCGCAGGACCGCCGATCGCCTGGTCGCGCCGCCTGCGACCGTCGCCCTCGACGTACCGTCCGGGTCGGCCCGCACCGGGTCGGCCGCCGCGTCGCGTCGGTGATCGTCGTACCCCGGACCGCCGTGCCGGAGGTGACTGCCGCTCGAGGCTCCGCGGCCCGCGATACACCGCTGTTCGGGGTCGAGCCGCCGCCCCGAGCCCGGGTGCGGGGCCGCCGCCCGACGCTCGTGGTCCGGTTCGACCGTCCGCTCCCTTCGCCGCCGACCGTTCCTCGTCCGGTCCGTCGCGCGGTCCGGCTCGCCCAGGCGTGTCCTGCGTGTGCTCGACCGGGTGCGCCCGCCGGCCCGCTCACCCGCTCCGAACGAGTTCGCCGATGAGGGGCCGGCCGCGACCACCGCCCGCGGGTCCGGCCCGCTCATCCCGACCAAGTCCCGTCCGTCCCCGGCCCGCCGCCCGCGGCCGACCGACGTCGTGAGTGAAGGAGATCGATGTTCCCGATCGGAGTGAACACCTGGGTCTGGGAGTCGCCGCTGAGCGACGCGGCGCTGTCGAGGCTCGTGCCCCGCATCGCGGGCTGGGGATTCGACGCGGTGGAGCTGCCGGTCGAACAGCGCGACGACATCGACGTCGGGCGTGCCGCGGAACTGCTCGACGAGCACGGACTGACCACGGCGGCCGTGTGCGCCGTGACGTCGACGGGTCGCAACCTCGTCGCCGCACCCGACGAGCAGATCGTCGCCACCCAGGACTACCTGCGGCACTGCGTCGACGTGGCGGTCCGCCTGGGCAGCACCGTGGTGGGCGGCCCGCTGTACTCCGAGGTCGGCCGCACCTGGCGGATGGACGCCGCCGAACGCGACGCGGTGTACCGCCGGTTCCGGGAGAGCCTCGCCCCGATCGCGGACTACGCGGGGGAGCGGGGCGTCCGGCTGGCCGTCGAACCGCTCAACCGTTACGAGACCAGCGTCCTCAACACCGTCGAGCAGGCCCTGACCGCCGTGGCCGAGCTGCCGTCGGCGTCGGTCGGCCTGATGCTGGACACCTACCATCTGAACATCGAGGAGCGCGACCTCGTCGCGCCGATCCTGGCCGCCGGGGACCGCGTCGCGCACGTCCAGGTGTGTGCCAACGATCGGGGAACGCCGGGGGCCGATCACCTCGACTGGCCGGGCTTCCTCGGCGCGCTGCGGACGGTCGGATACCGGGGCGCCCTGTGCATCGAGTCCTTCACCGCCCACAACGACGCCATCGCGGTGGCCGCGTCGGTGTGGCGTCCGCTGGCCGCGGCCCAGGACGACATCGCCGTGGACGGCCTCGCCTTCCTGCGGGCGGCGCTGGCGGCCTGAGCGTCGAGGACGGCCAGACGACCGGCCGGTCGTCGGCCTGAGGCGTCGGCGGCCCCTCGACGAAGGCCGCGCCGAGCGGTCTTCGTCGGAGTCGGCCCGGGCCCGGGGAAGGGGCCGTCGCGGGCGCGGGCGGTCGGTGCGGCGCAGGACCGGCGCGGCGCGCCCCGTCGGTCGATCACGTCGGCCGGCCGGCCCCTCGGTCGGTCCTGCTTACCCGGTCGCGTCGACGGCGGTCGCCCCGATGGCGACCGCCGTCGACGGCCGGTCTCATGTGCTCGCGCGTGCTTCGGCGCACGCGCGGCGGCGACCCTAGGAGTGCGGGCAGGTGTCCCGGTACTCCGAGATCTCCCGGTCGGTGGGCGCGGGGCAGAGGAACTGCTCATAGCGGGTGTCGTCGTCGATGAACCGCTTGAGCCACGAGATGCTGTACTTCGCGATCGTGGTGTTGGAGATGTTCGGGGCGAAGTGCGAGGCGCCGTCCAGTTCCAGGTAGGCCTTGTCCAATGAGGACGGCAGGCTCTCGTAGAACGGGATCGAGTGTGTCCGCACCGAGGCGATGAGGTCGTTCTCGGCGCCGATGACCATCGTCGGCACCTGGACTCGCGACCAGTTCTTGGACAGATGCCAGCCGGTCATCGGGATCGCGGCCTGGAGGGCGGGTCGGTCCTGAGCGGCCGCGAGACTGCCGCCGCCGCCCATCGAGTGGCCCATCACTCCGAGCCGGTTCGAGTCGATCCGGTCGCGCACCCTGCTGTCCTCGACGAGGTAGTCGAGCGCGGCCAGCAGCTGCCTGCCCCGGCTGTCGGGCTGGTCGATCGTCGTGTTCGTGTCGATGGTGAAGACGACGAAGCCCTGCGAGGCGATCCTCGGGCCGAGCCAGGAGATCGTGGACTGGGTGCCGGTGTAACCGGGTGACACCGCGATGGCGCCGAAGGTGCCCTGGCTGGTGTCGGTGGGGTAGTAGATGGTGCCGCCGCCGAAGCCGGACACCAGCGAGGAGACGCGGGTGTCGGCGACCGAGAACGGGCCGCGCAGCGCCTCGATGCTGCTCTCGGTGGGAGCGGGACCCCGCTCGTGCGGATTCTGCTGTGCGGAGGCGGCGGGTGCGATCGCCACCCCGGTCGCGATCAGAGTCAGGGCCGTGGCCAGGCCGGCCAGCCGAGACAGGGTGCTGTGCCGGGTACGTCTGCCGCCGCGGGAGGTGATGCTCGATGACTGCACGTCGTTGTACTCCTGTCCATCGAAAGCGGAATCGCCGAAACACGCGGGGGCCGATGTCGACGTCGTGATGAACGCCGAGGTCGAGGGAGGTCAGCTCGTGTTCCGGGGATGCCATCGATCACGTTCCGCAGTCATCCTCACGGCGAATCCGTCCCGAGCGCATCGGCGAAATCACCGGTCTCGTGGGCGGAGCCGCCGCCGGGAGTCCAGTGCGGGGAGTCGGGCGCCGGGCGGCGACGGCGGATCGGAACGGCGACGGAGGACGCGACGCGGATCGCGCCTTCGTCTCGACACGCTGTCTCGACACGCCACCTCCGACCGACACACCGGCCGCGCCGCTCACGCGCCGACGACCGAGCGGAGCAGGCCGCCGATCACGTCAACACACGGTGCCCGGACACGGCCTCGGGGCCTGCGGTCCGGCATGGACCACAGACCCCGAGGCCTGGTGTGTGCGGCGATGCTCAGGTCAGCGCGCCGGGTGTGTGCCGTCGTGCCGCCGGGCCGTCACACCCCCTCGATGGCGTCGATGACGGCTTGGATGTCGCGGTCGAGGGTGGTGCGGATGTCGCCTGCGGTGACGAGGGTGGTGTCGTTGACGAGGGTCTGGAGCGTCTGGAGTTCTTCGATGGTCGCGAAGTCGTCGCCTCGTGCCTCGGCCAGTCGTGCGGTGGTGAGCTGGTCGCGGAGTTGGGTGGTGGCGGTGAGGGAGAGGCGGTTGGTGGCGCGGAATCGGTCGATGAGTTGGCTGATGTCGCGGGTGGAGGTGGTGGTGGCGAAGGAGATCGACTGTTCGGTGGTGTTGCCCGCGCGGTCGGTGGCGGTCACCGACAGCCGCTGGATGCCCAGTGCCAGCCGGTGCAGCGGCACGTACTCCCCGGAGGCCAGCTCCGTCGAGTTCAGGGTGCCCACCACGGAGTCGATCCCGGAGGTCCCGTCCTCGGCGTGCCAGCTCAGGACGAGGTCGGTGGCGTCGCCGTAGACCCGTCCGTCGGCCACGCCCGCGACCAGCAGCGTGGGTGCGGTGTGGTCGATGAGGATGGTGGCGGCCTTCTCGTCCTCGACGTTGCCCGCCACGTCGACGCTCCGGTAGAGCACCGAATGCGGGCCCTCGCCGGTCACGATTACCGGTTCGGTGTAGGCGGTCCAGTCGCCGCCGTCCAGGCTCCACTCCGTTCGGGCGACGCCGGAGCCCTCGTCGGACGCGGTCAGCTCCACGACCACCTCCCCGTCATGCCAGCCGTGCTCGCCGTTCTCGGGCAGCACGACCTCGGTGGTGGGGGCGGTGGTGTCGATGGCGAGGTCGAGGGTCTGGGTGTCCTCGATGTTGCCCGCGGTGTCGGTGGAGCGGTAGTCGAGGGTGTGGGTGCCGTCGTCGGTGAGGGTGAGGGGTTGGTCGTAGGTGGTCCAGTCGCCGTCGTCGAGGCGGTATTCGGTGGTGTCGACGCCGGAGGCGTCGTCGGTGGCCTCGAGGGTGATCTCGACGGGGCTGGTGGTGTACCAGCCTTCCCGGCCGTCGGGCTCGCTCGGCGCGGTGCTCGCCGTGGTGACCGGAGGCGTCGAATCCTCACCACCGGGCGGCGTGCTGAAGCCCGCGCCCTCGAAGCGCACCGAGTCCAGGTCCATCGAGTTGTTCGAGTTCGTGCGGAACACCACGTAGACGGTGTGGCTGCCCGCGAGCTCGACGTCGACGGACTCGGTCCGTTCGTAGTTCGACCAGTCGCCGGTGTTCTGCACCGTCGTGGTCGCGACCAGTTCGCCCTCCGGCGACCCGGCCCGCAGTTCGATCGTGCCTTCGGCGATGGAGGACACCCGGTAGCTCACCGAGTCGATGTTCTCCAGGCTGACCGGGTCGAAGGAGATCCAGTCGCCGTCGCTGACGTCGCCGATCCGGGCGCCGCTCTCCGCGCCGGAGTCGCTGACCACGCGCACCCCGGACGAGTCGGTGAAGTACTCCGCCTGCTTGTTCTTCGGCTGAAGCACCCGCCGATCGTAGCCGGTGAGGGAGCCGACGCCTTCGCCGCCGCCGTCGGTGTAGCGGGCGTTGAGGACGTAGTAGAGGTTCGCGCCCTCCGGATGCCCGCCGAGGTCGGCGGTGTTGACCGTCCCCGAGCAGCCTGCGATGTCGCTCGTGTCGTGTTCATGGTCGTCGTGGCCGAGCGCCGGACGCACCAGCACCTCGGCGCAGTCGACCTCGCCGTCCTCCGGGTCGGTCACGGTCAGCTCGTAGGAGACGTCCTCCCCGAACTCGATCATTCCGCCGTTCGGCGGGGCGTCGAACGTCACGGTGGGCGCGGTGTTGCCCACGGTGATCTCGATGTTGGCGTACCCCGTCTGGTCCGCGACGTTGGTCACCTGGAGTTGGGCGGTGAAGACGCCCGGCTCGGTGTAGACGTGCGTGGGGTTCGCCTCGGTCGAGTCGACCGTGCCGTCGCCGTCGAAGTCCCAGCCGATCGTGATCTCGCCGCCCGCCGGGTCGGCGCTGCCCTCGCTGGAGAACTCCACCTCCAGCGGGGTCGGCCCGTTGGTCGCGCTGGCGGAGGCCACGGCGACCGGTCTGCTCTGGCCCTGGTTGTAGTCGATCCGGTAGAGGCCCGAGTTGCTGTTGCCCCCGCCGAACTCGCTGCCCCACTCCAGCAGGTAGAGCGAGCCGTCCGCGCCGAACTCCATGTCCATCGGCTTGTTGAACGTCTCGGTGCCGAGGAAGTCGTTGCTCTTGAGGAACTGGTTGTTCTCGTCGAGGTGGAACTCCTTGATGTAGTTCCGCGACCACTCGTAGAAGAAGTGCACCCCGTCGAAGTATTCGGGGAACTTCGTCTCCGACTCGCTGTCGGCGTCGAAGCGGTACACGGGGCCGCTCATCGGCGCGCTGCCGCCGGACCCCAGCTCCGGGAACTCCGGGGAGACGTCGTAGTCGTACCAGACCTGCGGCATCTCCGCGGGCGGCAGCTCGGTCAGGCCGGTGTTGTTGGGCGACTCGTTGACGAGGTTGTCGCAGTCGAACTTCTCGCCCACCTCGCCGGTGTCCGGGTCGTACGGCGCGTACGGCTCGTTGTTCCCGTGACAGAACGGCCAGCCCGAGTTCACCGGCTCGGTCAGCACGTCGTACTCCACGAAGCCCTGCGGGCCGCGCTCGTCCGGCTGACCGCCGCGGTCCGGGCCGTAGTCGGAGACGTGCAGATGGCCGGTCTCCGGGTCGACGCGGAAGCGGAACGGGTTGCGGAAGCCCATCGCGTAGATCTCCGGGCGGGTCAGCTCGGTGCCCTCCTCGAAGAGGTTGCCCTCGGGGATGGCGTAGCCGCCCTCGTCCAGCGGGGTGATCCGTAGGATCTTGCCGCGCAGGTCGTTGGTGTTGCCGGAGGTGCGTGCCGCGTCCAGCATCTCCTGGCCCGGCCGCCAGTCGATCGGCGCGTAACCCTGCCAGTGCGGCGAGAGGTTCGGCGCCACGTCGTCGCCCACCCCGAGGAACAGGGTGCCGTCGATGCCGAAGTCCAGCGCGCCGCCGGTGTGTCCCGGCTCCGGGTAGGTCCGGCTGCGGTACGCGGGCACGTCCAGCAGCACCGACTCCGAGGCGAGGTCGAGCGTGTCGCCCTCCACGGTGAAGCGGGACAGCCTGTTGACGTCCTCCTCGGCGTCGGCGGGCGAGTAGTACAGGTACACCCAGCCGTTCTCGGTGAAGTCGGGGTCCAGCGTCATGCCGACCAGACCGTCCTCGCCGCCGGTGTAGACGTCCAGCGATCCCGCGGTGACGGTGGTGTTGGTGTCCGGCTTGAAGACGGTCAGGTCGCCGCCCCGCTCGGCCACGAAGACCCGGCCGTCGTCGGCGACGTCGAGCTGCATCGGGTCGTCGGTGTCGCCGTCCAGCGTGATCTTCTCGAAGTTGTTCCACACGGTCCCGCCGCAGTCGCCCTCCACGGCGCCCGCCGCCCACTTGAGGCCGCCGAGCACGTGCTGCTGGAACAGCGGCTCGTTGTCATAGGAGTCGGCCTCGTGTCCCATGGCGGTGGCCCACACCCGGCCGCCCTCGGGACGGTGACACCACGAGATCGGGTGGTCCGGCCCCATCGCGTCATTGCCCGGGTTGTAGGTCCGCTCGTCGGCGGCGACCAGGACGTGGACGTTGCCCCTCGGGTTGGGGTCGAAGTTGTACCACTCCTCGGCCCGGTCCCACACCTGCGGCAGATGCTCGGTGGAGGGGTGCACCCGGTCCAGGGTCCACGCGGTGCCGTCCAGGGTGCCCGGCGAGTGGGTGGGCATGTGCGCCCCGCCGTTGATGGTGTCGTCCCACCAGGGGAAGTCGTTCTCGATGCCCATGTCCAGGGAGTTGTGCACGGCCGTGATGCCGCCGCCGTTGCGCAGATAGGTCTGGATCGCCTCCCGCTGTTCGTCGGTCTCCCAGACCATGCCCGAGTTCTGGAGCATGATCACCGCGTCGAACGTGGCGAGGTCCTCGTCATTGAAGATGGCGGAGTCATCGGTCTCGACCAGCTCGAAGCCCTCTTCGGCGGCCTGCCGTTCGAACATCGCGATCCCGTTCGGGATCGAGTTGTGCACGTAACCCACGGCCTTCGTGAACAACAGGGCACGGAATTCGGGCTGCTCGGACTCCTGCGCGGCGGCCTGTGGGACCGGCCCGGTCAACAGAATGGCGAGAGCGGATGCGATCAGTAATCCCATCGCTCGTCTGATGCGATGCAATTGTTGCTCCTTGTTCGGCGGGTGGCGAGATTCGTCGGTCGGCGGCGACGAGGTCTACGGGCAGACTCCTTCCCGCGTTCGCTGACGGAACGCGATCGGCGAGGGCGGGCGAACGTCTTTGCGGCAGGGTCGAGGGCCGGCCGCGTGGTCACTCGGCCGGTGTCAGGTCGGCGGACGACCGCGGTGGGCGGGCGTCGGGAGGGTCGATGCTCGATGCGTCGCCGGGCTCGTGGGCGGTCGTCAGTGGTCTTCCGTGGTCATCCGTGGTCGATCACCGACCGGTGTCCGGGCAGGCCACAGCGGCCTGCCGGGGGCGGCGTGAGCGCGCCCGCCGGTAGGTGACGGTGATGGACGAGGCTTCAGGGCTCGCGGGACGTCCCGTCCGGAGGAGTCGGGGGACGACGGGCCGCGACCGGATCAGCCCGCGGCGGGCCTGCCGGAGTGTCGCCTCTGGCCGCCGGATCGATGAACTGACAAAATCGGCCAACCTCTCCCGATGATCGAACCGAGTCGAATCGATGGATTCGACGTCGTCGGTCCTCATCGCGCTACTGCGACGTGGTGCGTCGTCGGTCATTAATCAAACGACCGCTAACACCCAGGCGCCGCCTGCCCGGGAAGATGGCGGATAACGTAATCAGTTAAGTACAGCCGGTGCTTCTTGTCAATACTGGGTGAACGTACAGTGCGCCGGAACGTCGACGGCGTACTAGGCGTCGACGATGACCACTTCCAGAGTGCGGGGGCCGTGCACGCCTTCGACGCGGTTCAGTTCGATGTCGCTGGTCGCCGACGGACCGCTCACGAACGTCAGGGGCCTGGTGCCGTCGAGCCGGGCCAGCGCCTCGGGCAGTGAGACCGCCACCTGGTCGGCGCGGACGACACAGAGGTGGTAGTCGGGCAGCAGCGTGAGCATTCGTCGGCCCTGCGCCTCTCCCGCGTCCAGCACCAGTGTGCCGGTCTCGGCCACGGCCACGGCGCAGCCGGTGAGCACGCCGTCGATGCCGTCCAGCTCCTCGATCGTCGACGAGTGGTCCGTGTCGAGCCGCCAGGCGACCTCCGGGACGAGCCAGTCGGCGGGCAGGTCGACGGGCGCGGCCATTCGTCGCGCGCCGCGGGCCGCCAACGACGCGGTGATCCGCGCGGGCAGCTCGGCCGCCTGGACGCGGTGCACCATCGCGCGGTAGTCCTCGATCCGCTCGGCCAGCAGCGCGAGCGGATCGGCCGCCTCGCGGGTGCGGTCGTAGTCCCTGGGTACCGCGACGGGGCCGGGACGGTCGGCCAGCGCGGCGCGGACGCGGCGCAGCACCGCCTCCCGCGCCGAGCCGGACCGCTCGCCCGCCGCAGGAACGGCCCCGGCCTGGTCTGCCGCCTGGTCCACTGCCCTGTCGGCCGCCGGGTCCGTGCCCGCTCGCTCGGTCTCAGCCACGGGTCCTCCTCCACCAGGCGCGGAACGTCTCCTTGGGCGGGGCGGGCAGATCCCGCGAGGAGGTCCACTTCGAGCCAGGCCAGGGCAGGCTGCTGATCCGCCCGCCCCGGCTCAACAACCTGCCGATCCCGGCGATCCGCTGGGTCGCGGCCCACCGTCGCGCGTCGCCCATCGCCCAGGCCAGCGCGGACATCGCCACCGCCTCCGGGGACGTCTTGTTCTTGGCCTCGACCGCCTGGGCCCGCAGATGCACCAGCACCTCCGGGATGTCGATGCGGACGGGACACACCTCGAAGCACGCGCCGCACAGCGAGGAGGCGTACGGCAGTGACCGCGCCTGCTTGTCGACGTCCTCGCCGAGCAGCTGCGGGGTCAGGATGGCGCCGATCGGACCGGGATACACCGAGCCGTAGGCCGCACCCCCGGTGCGCTCGTAGACCGGGCACACGTTCAGGCAGGCCGAGCAGCGGATGCAGCGCAGCGCCTGCCTGCCCACCTCGTCGGCCAGCGTGTCGGTGCGTCCGTTGTCGAGCAGCACGAGATGGAAGTTCTTCGGCCCGTCGCCGGGGGTGACCCCGGTCCAGATCGAGGTGTAGGGGTTCATCCGCTCCGCGGTGGACGACCTCGGCAGCAGCTGAAGGAAGACCTCCAGGTCGGACCAGGTGGGCACCACCTTCTCGATGCCCATCACGGTGATCAGCGTCTCCGGCAGGGTCAGGCACATCCGACCGTTGCCCTCGGACTCGACCACCACGATCGACCCGCTGTCGGCCACCGCGAAGTTCGCCCCGGACACGGCCACCTTCGCGGTGAGGAACTTCTGCCGAAGATGCCTGCGGGCCGCCTCGGCCAGCTCCTTCGGCTCGTCGGTGATGTCCTCGGGCACGTCGGGCATCTCGCGCCGGAAGATCTCCCGGATCTCCGCACGATTGCGATGGATGGCGGGCACCAGGATGTGGGAGGGGCGGTCCTCGCCGAGCTGCACGATCAGCTCCGCGAGATCGGTCTCCACGGCGCGCACCCCGCCTTCGGCCAGCGCCTCGTTCAGCCCGATCTCGGCGGTGGCCATCGACTTGACCTTGACGACCTCCTCGGCGCCCGCCTCACGGGTCAGCCGCAGGACGATCTCGTTGGCCTCGTCGGCGTCTCGTGCCCAGTGCACGATCCCGCCGCGCGCGGTGACCGCCGCCTCCAGCCGCTCCAGGTAGGTGTCGAGGTCGCCCAGCACCTGGTCCTTGATCGCCTCGCCGGCTCGGCGCAGCGGCTCCCAGTCGGGCAGCTCCGCGACCGCGTCCGCCCGCTTGCCTCGGATCGTGGTGGTGGCGTTGCGCAGATTGGCGCGCAGCTGCGGGTCCGCCAAGGCCGTGCGCGCCGCCTTGGGGAAGGTCGGTGTGCCCAGCCAGGTCACGCCACGGCCTGCCATGGCTCCTCCTCCGTGCTGCTCAGGATCTCGGCGAGGTGTACCGGGTTGACGCCTGCCCGGAGTCGGGACAGCCCGCCGCCGATGTGCATCAGACAGGAGTTGTCCCCGGCGGTGAGGACCTCGGCGACTGTCTCCGTGACGCCCTTGATCTTGTCCGCCAGCATCGCGCCGGAGGTGTCGGCGTTCTTGATGGCGAAGGTGCCGCCGAAGCCGCAGCAGGAGTCGGCCTCGGGCAGCTCGACCAGCTCCAGTCCGCGCACCGCGCGCAACAGCCGCAGCGGTCGATCGCCGACCTCGAGCATCCGCAGCGAATGACAGGTGGGGTGATAGGTGACGCGGTGCGGGAAGTAGGCGCCGACGTCGGTGACGCCGAGGACGTCCACGAGGAACTCCGACAGCTCGTGACTGCGCTGCGCGGCCCGCGTCGAGTCGAGCAGCTTCGGGTAGATCTCGCGGACCATGCCGACGCAGGAGCCCGACGGGGCCACCACCGCGTCGTACTCGGTGAAGATCCGCTCGTAGTCGGCGGCCAGCGAGGCCGCGTGTCTCGGATACCCGGTGTTGTAGTGCATCTGCCCGCAGCAGGTCTGGGCTGCCGGGAAGTCGACCTCGCAGCCGAGCCGTTCCAACAGCTTCACCACGGCCTGCCCGGTGCGCGGGTACAACGTGTCGGTCACGCACGTCGCGAACAACGCCACCCGCACGCCTACCAGCCTCCTCGTTCCCTGCGTCGCCGCCTCGGTGCACCGAGCTTGTCAGACCAGGGGCGCGGGTGCGGGCAACCGGGCTCGGAAATCGACGGCTGAAACCGGCCGGCAGACCCGCCGCGCCGTCGCCGAGACCCGCCGAACCCCGTTGGTGGTCCGCCGGCACGGGTTCGCCGGGCCCGCGCCTGTCCGTGCCCCGGATCTCGACGGCGGCCGTCGCCGCACGTCGGCCCACCTCGGTCGCCGCCGCGAGGCCGCCTGGCCGGTGTCGCCGGGTCTCGCGGGGCACGCGAGCGCCGTCGAGACCCGTGGGGCGCAGGAGACGAGTGTGGGTGGCATCGCAGCGAGGCGTGGGCCGTTCATGTCATGGTCTTGTCTGATCGGGGTTCGAACGGGCCTTGGCGGCGGGAGAGGACCGGACATGCGTGCGTTGACGGTGATGCCGGGCGAGCGGGACTCGCTGCGAGTCGACGAGGTGGACGACCCCACACCCGGACCGGGCGAGCTGCTCGTGGACGGTCTCGCGGTGGGAGTGTGCGGGACGGACCGCGAGATCGTGGACGCCCAGTTCGGCGAGCCGGTGCCGGGGCGCAGCAGACTGATCATCGGCCACGAGTCCCTCGGCCGGGTCCGGCGGGCACCCGAGGGCACCGACTTCGCCGAGGGCGACCTCGTCGTGGGGGTCGTCAGAAGACCGGACCCGGAGCCGTGCGGCGCGTGCGCCCGAGGTTATTTCGACATGTGCCGCAACGGTCGCTACACCGAACGGGGCATCAAGGGACTGGACGGCTACGCGAGCGAGTCGTGGACGCTGGAGGCCGACTACGCGGTTCGGCTGGACCCGCGTCTCTCCGGAGTCGGCATGCTCCTGGAACCGACCAGCGTGGTCGCCAAGGCCTGGGATCAGATCGAGCGGATCGGCGCACGCTCGTGGTTCGAGCCCGAGACGGTCCTGGTCACCGGGGCCGGGCCGATCGGCCTGCTCGCGGCGCTCATCGGTGTCCAGCGCGGCCTGGACGTGCACGTGCTCGATCGCGTCGTCGGCGGCCCCAAGGTCGACCTGGTCCGTGACCTGGGCGCCACCTACCACCACGACAGCGTGACGGACTTCGGCAGGCGACTGCGGCCGGACATCGTCATCGAGGCGACCGGCGTCGATCAGCTCGTGTGCGAGTCGATGGCCGTGACCGCCGCCTACGGGATCGTCTGCCTCACCGGCGTCTCCTCACCGGGACGGGTGCTGCCCACCGATCTCGGCAGCCTCAACCGCAGCATCGTCCTGGAGAACGACGCCGTCTTCGGCTCGGTCAACGCCAACCTGACGCACTACACGGCAGCCGCCGACGCGCTGGCCGCCGCGGATCTGGGCTGGCTCGACCGGCTGGTCAGCAGGCGCGTACCGCTGACCAGGTTCCACGAGGCCTTCGAGCACCATCAGGACGACGTGAAGGTGATCATCGACCTGACCGCCGCCGCGGGCTGAGCTCCAGCGGGCCGTCCGCGGCCGTGCAGGCCCGCCGCCCGTGCCGTGACCCGGGCAGGCGGCGGGCGCCCTCCGGTGCGGCGGGGGGCCGCGTCGCTCGACGCGGCCGACGTGGAGCGGGGCCGGGTTCAGAGTCCTCGCGAGTCGACGTTCGCGGTCACGACGCCCCAGAACGCGGAGCGCACATCGCGACGGATCTGTTCCTGTTCCTGAAGGTCGATGCCCAGCGCCTGCTCGACGTGGGCGCGTAGTCCCTGGTCCAGCGCGTGCGGAATGCTGGGTCTGCGGGCGAGCAGGTCGGCCAGCTCGGTGTTGGAGCTGTTGGCGAGCCAGCGTGCGGTGAACTCGGCGGAGGCGGCCCTCGGCGTCAGCATCGCCTGGATCGGGCTCGGCGTCGTCGCCTGCTCGCCGTCCTCCGACTCGATCTGGACCGGAACCGGCAGCACCGTGGGCGGCGGCAGCGGCGGCCGAAGATCGAAGACGGGGGTCAGCTCGTCCTTGGTCAGACTGTGCAGCCGGTCCGACTCGAACACCAGCTCCTCGGACTGGTTGTACTTGCCGCTCTCGGCCTCGATGCCCACCAGGACGACGCGCACGCCGTGATCCTGTGCCGTGCGCACGCCCTCGCGCAGGTCCTCGTCCCCGCTGACCAGCAGCACGTCACTCACGGCGCCCAGCTGGGCCAGCATGATCATGTCGCGGTAGATGAGGGCGTCGACGCCCTTCTGCTGCCCGCTGCCGTTGAGCCTGCCCAACCGCAGCTTCACGTCCGGCAGCACGGCGATGGCCCGCTGTTCGCTCGTCCGGTGTCCGCCCCGTGCCGCGTCGTACCAGTAGGTGCGCAGCACGGGCATTCCGGTCAGCTCCTCGGCGACCGAGGTCATCAGACTGAGGAACGGCTCCGGTTTGAGCAGCAGTGCGGAACGGGACGTGGTCTGTCTGCAGAGCCTGCCGCCCTCGGCGTAGAGATAGCCTGCGTCGACGAAGATCGCACATCGATCCATCAGCAGCCCCCTCTAACGGAAAAGGGGCCGCCGGAACAGAAGGCGACCCCCGGCCACTCAACGGAGCAGCCAACGCAACACTGCGTCCGTGGACGCTTCGCCATTATCGGTCATCCCCCCGACTTTCTCGTCGCCACCCCCGGTTTCTCGTCATTCCCGAGTCGATGCCAGGGATTTCACTCCGTCGGCCGCGGCCACCAACCCGATCGAAGGAGCCGTCGTGCCTCGTGCGCAGCCGGCCGGCGCGGATCCCGACGGCGGTCGGCGAGGAGTGTGGGAACGCCCGTCGTACGGGATCGAACGGCCGACCCGCGTGCCGCGGCCGGGCCGTGAGGCAGGCCCCTCCGGCGGGCCGCCGCCCCGAACGGCGGCGCGAGTGGTCGCCGCTGCGCGCGCGGTGTCCTCGCCTGCTCATCGGGCGGTCTCGATCGCGAGAAGCACGCAGCCGTGCGCGGGCAGCGGAGTCGTCCGGCTCGCGCCGAATCGGGTGGGCTCGGCCCCCGACCACAGATCGGTCGCCGGGTCGTCGGCATCGACGCCGAACTCCGCCGCCGTCACCTCCGACGCGACGGCCTCGTCGCCGAGGTTGAACTGTGCGACGTAGCGGCGGCGGCCGTCAGCGCTCGACGCCGTCCAGACGTCGAGATCGCCGTCGCGCCGAAGTCGACGATTCCCGACGCTGTCCCGCGTGATCCGCAGCACCGCGTCGTTGGTGAGCAGGCCGAGCGTCCATTCGTCGGCGGAGGGCAGATCGCCGCCGAACATCAACGGAGACCGGGCCATCGCCCACAGCGTCAGCAGCGTGCGCTGCTCGTCACGGGTGAGCCGAGAGGCACGGTCGTCGCCGCCGTGAGCCCGGATGCCGATCCGGCCCAGCGGCAGCATGTCGGCGTCGGGCCAGCGGCCGGGACCCGCGTGCGGCGCCCAGCGGGCCGCGCGATCGAACTGGGCACGGACGTCGGGCCACCGGTCCCACAGGTCATCGGAGATCCGCCAGAGCCGACTGTGCGCGGCGAGGTGGTCGACGTGTTCCACGGACAGGTCGGTGCCGGGGGAGAGGCTGAGCGTCATCGGCCTGCCGCAGGACTCGATCGCCCTGGCGAAGGCCTCGATCTCGGCCGCGTGATACGGGACGAGCATGTCGTCCGCCTTGACGTAGTCGACGCCCCATTCGGCGAAACGGGCCAACAGGGAGTCGTAGTAGGCCTGCGCGCCGGGGTGATCGTGGTTCAGCCCGAGGTTGTCGGGATTCCACGGACAGACCCGCTCGTGATCGGCGACGTCGGCGGCCGTCCACTGGGTGCCCAGGATCGGCAGCCGCAGCGCGACCGCCTGTCGGGGAATACCGCGCAGGACGTGCAGGCCGAAGCGCAGCCCCATCGCGTGAATCCGCGCCCCCAGCGGGGCGAATCCCGCGCCTCCCGCGGCGGAGGGAAAGCGGTTGGGCGACGGCCGCGGCCTGCCGTGCTCATCGAGGTCCAACACCGCGCCCGCGTGGTATCCGCCCGCGTCGGCGGTCGGCTCGTACCACTGGATGTCGACCACGACGTGGTCCCAGCCGTACGGCAGCAGGTGATCGCGCAGGTACTCGGCGTTGGCGATGACCTCGTGCTCCCGGACCGAGCCGCCGTAGCAGTCCCAGCTGTTCCACCCCATCGGCGGCGTGGCGGCGAGGACGTCGGGCGCCCGCTGGTCGGTCGTCGTGTCCGCTGCCACCGGGTCGACCATGCCATGCTCCTGCCCGCAGTCGTCGAGACGAAGATCGTCGGGTCCTCTTCGAGTTGATCGGATCGGGCCGGGGGCGGGCAACCGCCGGGCGAGTGGCATGGTCGGTTCAGGGGAGGAAAGAGCAGTACGGCCGGTGCGATGGGGTCGCCGCGCGAGGACGGACGCTCGCCCGCGTCGTCGGCGGCCCGGCGGGGTCCGCGTCTCGGGCACGGTGCGTCGCGGCGGGATGTGCGGCGGCGTCCGGCGGTACGGGAGTGCTGCGGGGACTCCTCACCTTGGGGCCTGCCGGGCCGCTTCCGTACCCGGTCGGCGGCGCCGGGCCTGCATGCGGCGGCGGGGTGGTCGGGCGATCCTCGTCGATCGGCCGACCACCCCGCGCCCGGTGCGGGTCCGAGTCCGCAGGCCTCAGGAGGCGTCGGCGAGGATCTGTTCCGCCTCGGTCATGAAGCGCGCGGCCGTGTCGGCCACGGTGGCGCGGTCGTAGGCGATCTCCTCGTTGAGCCGCTGCATCAGCCGCTCGACGCCCGCGCCTCCGGGCGGCGGCGGGGCGGGTGTCGGGCCCAGCTCCCCCTCCAGACTGGTCTCGTACTCCTCGATCCGAGCGTTCACGCCCTCGAACTCGGCGTTCTCCCGCTGGGTGGTGGTGGCGGGCATGCCGCGATTGGCCCCGAAGATCCGTCCGGCGTCCGGATCGTTGATCATGAAGTCGATCAGGCGAGCCGCCTCTTCCGGATGGTCGCTGCGGGTGGTCACGCTCATCAGCATGGAGGGCTTGGCGTAGAGCCCGAGCTCGTCGGTGTCGGAGGGGAAGGGCGCCAGGGTCAGCTCGCTGCCGTAGTTGTTCTCGGTGCTGGGCATGAAGTTGTCCCAGGCGAACTCCGACGCCGTGGAGCCGACGGCCAGCGACGTGTCGGCGATCGCCTGATCCACTGCCGAGAGCGGGATGACGCTCTCCGCGTCCCGCCACTGCTCGTTGAGGTTCCAGAACGCGATCAGGTCGTCCTCGGTGAAGCCGAGTTCGCCCGAGTCGGTGTACACCTGCCCGCCGTTCTGCCGCAGCCACACGTCGAACATGTGCAGGTGTTCGCCGATGTCCATGCCGCCCCAGGGGGAGCCCGCGTTGGCGTCGGTGACGGTCGCCACCGCCGCGGCGTAGTCATCCCAGGTCCAGCCGATCTCGGGCGGGGCCACGCCTGCGGCGTCCCAGACCGCCGCGTCGTACTGGAACGACATCATGTTGCTGCCGATGGGGATCGCGTAGTAGCCGTCGCCCACCCGTCCCGCCTCGGACAGACCACCGACGAGGTCGTCGACGTCGATGTGTTCGCCCACTAAGGGCTCCAGGTCGAGCAGGACGCCGCGGTCGGCGTACTCGCGCAGGTAGGTGTAGTCCATCTGGACGACGTCCGGCGGGTTGCCGCCCGCCGCCTCGGTCGCGAGCTTCTGCCAGTAGCTCTCGAAGTCGGCGAACGTGATGTTCACGGTGATGTCGGGGTTCTTCTCCTCGAAGACCGCGATCGCCTCCGTGGTCAGGTCCCCTCGATCGGTGTTACCCCAGAACGTGTAGGTGAGACTCACGGGGCCGTCCTCGCTCGCCGCGCCTCCGCAACCCGCCGCCACCAGCGCCATGCTCATCAGACCACCGGCCAGAACCGTGGATCTGCGGCGTCTCGGCCCCTGCGAAGTCGACGTCACTGTCGCTCCTCCCCATCGTGGATGCTGCTCGTTCGCGCGCCGGCCCCGTTTCCCATGGAAAGACCGGGCGGGCGCCGACAGCGTTGGCTCATTATTGAGAGACCCGGATCACAGTCAAGGGTCCTCGGTGTCGAGCTGACCGATTCCGGCCTCCCTTTGTCCGATATACCGGACGAAATAGTTGGGTGTCGGCCGGTCGGCCGCCGTCCTTGATGCTGGTAGTCGAGCAGATGTTGACAGTCGTTCGCCAGCAGCTGAGCGTAATGGTGAATCCTGTTCGAAATGGCGGACGTCAATCGAGGCCGATCCGTTGTAGACGATCATCGAGCGGCGGCCGTCGAGGCCGTGGAACGGGCGACGATTCGCCTAGTGCGCGGGACCGCTCGGAGGCGCCGTCTGTCGGCACGGGCGCGTGGTGCCGAGGTGATCGCGACCGTCCGGAGGCCCGGAGGCTCCGTGATCCGGCGCGGCGCCGGCGATGGCGACCACCGCCTGACCCTCGCCCGCGACACCGGTCGGGGATCGGCGCCGCACCGATGATCTCGTGATCGGTCAACCGCGATCAGGGGCCGTCTGATCGGGTGACTGAGTCTCGGCGAGTCACTCCACCCTCGCTTACGGTGCTGGAAAGCCGCTGGTCGGCGGCGGAGTGCAGCACCGTCGTGTCGATCGCGGCCGCGGTGGTGGGGACCGAGGGAGTCGGGGATGAGTGGTGGCCGATCACGCTGGATTCGTCGAGCGGGCCTCGCGGTGTGTGCCGTGGCCGCGTTGCTGCTCGGGGGTCTGCCCGCCTACGGAGCGGACGGGACCTTCCGCAATCCGCTGTACGCGCAGGACGGTGCCGATCCGTGGCTGACCTTCCATGACGGCGCCTACTACCTGACCGGCACCTACCACTCCTCCGAGATCGTCATGCGCCGTTCCCCGACGCTGGCGGGCCTGCGGGAGGCCGAGCCCGTGGTCGTGTGGCGGGGTGACGACCCCTCTCGATGCTGCAACTTCTGGGCGCCGGAGTTCCGGCTGCTCGACGGGCCGAACGGCCCCCGCTGGTACCTGCACTACAGCGCCGGGGTCAGCGGCTCGGCCGATCACCAGCGGATGCACGTCCTGGAGAGCGCGGGCACCGACCCGATGGGGCCCTACTCCTACAAGGGGCAGCTCAACCCGCCCGGCGAGGACGACTGGTCGATCGACGGAAGCTACCTGGAGCTGCCCGGACGAGGCCTGTACTTCCTCTGGTCGGAGTGGAGCGACGTCGCGCAGGAGAACTGGATCGCCCCGATGCGAGACCCGTGGACGATCAGCGGCGCCAAGCGGCTGCTGTCCACGCCGGAGCACTCCTGGGAGATGAGCGGGCTGCGGGTGAACGAGGCGCCGGTGGCCCTCCAGCGCAACGGCCGGACGCACGTCGTCTACTCGGCGAGCTACTGCGGCACGCCCGATTACAAGCTGGGCCTGCTGACCTTGGTCGGCGGCGATCCGATGCGGCCGGGAGCCTGGCTCAAGCATCGTGAGCCGGTGTTCGAGCGTGCCGACTCGGCGGGCGTGTTCGGGCCCGGCCACAACGGCTTCTTCACTTCGCCCGACGGCCGGGAGGACTGGATCGTCTATCACGCCCAGGATTCGGCGGCGGGCGGCTGCGGGCAGGGCCGCACGATCCGGGCTCAGCCCTTCGAATGGAACCGGGACGGCACGCCCGACTTCGGCAGCCCCGTCGCGGTGGACGTGGAGCTGCCCGCGCCCTCGGGGGAGGGGCGGTGGCGAGCGGCCGGGCCGGCCGAGTCGTCGAGCACGCCGGCGATCACCGCGCCGGTGAAGGTCACCGTGGCGGGCAGGCCTCGCCGACGAGCCGAGCCTCCGCGCCGCGCTGGCCGGGATGAGATCGGTGTTCCTGGTCTGGCCGCTGTTCACCGCCGAGCTGGCGCCCGCCGTGGTGTTGCATGAGCCCGATTGCTCATGATCGTGCGGCCAGCAGCGGAATCGCCTCGATCTTTTCTCGGCTCAAGCTGTCCCAGTACAGCCCAGCGGGGCGACGCGGCGGGCCGCATTCGATGACTTCATCAGGCGTCACGATCAGATCGACACTGAAATCGTGCTTAGCCTCGGGCAACTCTTCATCGACCACTTGCAGCGAATGAACGGTCGTCATAATGGTTGTGTTCGGCCCGATCAGCCCGGCCTCTTGCAATAGTGCTACCTCGATGTCCGAGTAGCCCGCACCCTTACCGAGCCGCACGCCTTGCCGGTTGACGGCGACACTTCCGCAGATGATGAGGTCAACAGGCCGCATCTCGTCCACGCCGATCTTGCGGGCGATCGTCGCGGCCACTCTGCTGGAGGCGGCCTCGCTCGGCGGCACGCTCAGCGTCTCCGGGTCGAGCAGGTAGAACGGCAGGGCTTCGGCCAGTTTGGGTACGGCCATGTAGACGAGCTTGCCTTCGGCGAGCGCTTGGGCACGTACCGGCAGCTGCGCCTTGTCCGGGACGGCCTTGAGCGTTCGCGCCGCGTGCCACGCGGGCAGTCCGGCCAGGCGATCGGCTGCGGCCTCAGCGCCGACGAAGGCCGGGATGCGGCCGTGGACTCCCGGCGGTGCGGCTTGCTCCCGTTCCAGCACATCCCACACCCGCTGGCGGATCGCTTGCTTCGCCTGGTCGGTGTTCATGCTGGCCTTCCACTCCCTACGCCGTTGTCATCAGGGTCAGCAGACGGTCGTACACGTCTTGGACGATGGGCACCTGTCGCCAGGGGCGAAGCTCTCGACCAGCCCCGAAGACGATGTTGAGTCCCCCGCCGCCCCAGGTCATCTCTACCACGTCGATGGCACTGTGGAGCGCGGCCACTGCTTCGTCGAGCTTCTGCTGACGGATGCGGGCGAGGGCCAGGTTGCCGAGCACGATCGCCTGCGACTTCGAGCGATCCCGCAAGGCTTGCGCCGTGATCTCAAGGATCGGCTCGGCGCGCTTGGCATCGTTGAGGAACAGATAACAAGACCCCGCCAGCCGGCCGTGCTGGGTGGGCGAGAACAGATCAGCCGCCCCGTCTGCGGCTCCGATGCGCTCGAAGCAGCCTTCAGCCTCGCCGAGCGCTCGTTCGCAGTCCTGCCGCTGCCCCAGCATTGCCCACGCTTCGGCGGCATGAAGTACAGCAAGGCCCGTCAGCGCATCGCTACTGGTCTTGGTGGTCTCCGCCGTCTGCATGGCGAGCGTCAGCCCGTTGTCGGGGTTCTTCTCGCCGTAGAGCGCGACGAAGCTGGTTCGCAGCAGGGCAAGCCCCTCAGCTGTGGGATCACGAAGCTGGCGCGCGGCAGTCACCGCCTGATCGAGGTAGGCACGGGCCGTGGTGTGGTCGCGGCGCTGCGAAGCGTCCCAGACGAGCTGCCCCATCAGCGTTGCCGCCTCGGCTTCAACGGCGAACAACTCACGGCGGACGCGGCTGGTAGCGGCGTGTGTCCGCAAGAAGGACACCCGGCCGAGGCACTGCCCGGCGTCGGCCAGCAGGGACGTCGACGGCGCTCGATCGTATCGCTCGTCCAGGTCATGCACACGGTCCCGCAGTCGCGCGACGTTCACCAGGTCCACGCTGCGCGGGTGCTCCAAGGCATAGCTCAGGCGCTCATCCGTCAGGGCTTCGGACTCACCGGCCTCGGCCAGCAGCTCGTCAAGCCGCTCGATGGACACCTGGAGGGCACGCGTCAGCTTGGGGCGCAGCCACGGCAGAGGCTCAGTCTCGCCGGACTCCCACCGCGCCACAGTGGAGCGGTCGATGCCGAGCCGTTCGGCAAGTCCTTCCTGGCTGAAGCCGACAGCCTTGCGGCGCTGAGCGAAGCGCTGCCGCCGTAACGCCATGTCCCGCCTTCCCGTGCGCGCAGCGTTGCGTTTCCGCTGGTCAGAGTGTGGCGTGCCACAACCCTGAGACAACGGTGCGCGTGCTCTGCTCTGGTGCGGATGCCGCTACTCCCGGTTACATGGAGGGTACGACGCCCGGACACGGAACAGCAACGGAGGAAGCGGCATGGAACCGAACAGGCCAACCGCTTTCACCAAATCTGATTCGCTCGCCAGCTCCGCAATGGGCGCACCCCTGCGGCACGGTCAGCCGCTCACGAACTGGGCCAGGCCGGTAACGCTGCCCCCGACGCCGTTACCGGTCTGGCCCGCCCATTGCCAGGAGGCGACTGTGCGACTCCTGCCGGCAGAAACAAGCGTCGTCACCGAGGTGTGGGACGGCGACCCCACGCCGTCCGTAATGCAGAACTGGAACTACTGTCTTCCCCGGTCTGGCGGCAAGGTGGTGTGGTGTGAGATCAGCCCCCGAAGTTGCCCGCGATCGATGACACGATAGAGCTTCCGCTTGTCTTGCCGCGCCGTAAACGCCACACAAGGCTTACCCGGCCAGTACGGGTAATGAGGGGCCCTGTTGTGCTGCGCCGAATACTCGAAGTCTTGCACGTACTTGACGCCGACGAAAGGCGGGAGGATTGATGCTTGTTTCCCTGGAGGGTCAGGACGGAGCCGGTAAGACCGCGCCTCTCATGACCGTGCGCGATGAACTCGCGGCTAACGGCGTGGCTTTCGTCGTTGTCGAAGAGTTCTCGGCCAGCCCCTATGGACAGAGGCTTGTCGATGCGGTTGCGCGTGACAAGCTCCTGCGGCCCACGTTGGGTGAACTCGCGACGTTCCGTGCCCGAGCCCTGGAGGTCGTGGCCGACCTCTACCACCAGGACGAGTGCGAGATGGCGCCAGCCCTGGAGCACGGCAACATCATGCTCGAAGACCGCGACCTGACACCATCCTCTACACCCTGGCATCCACCCTCGTCGCGTCTGGCGCGGTCAGAGACGGGAGCCGAGCCCTGAGCTGGCTCAGCGTCTTGTGTAGCGACTGCGGCACCGACCGGCCTTGACGATCTATGTAGACGCAGCGCTTCCGGTGCGGCTGGAATGGATCGATCCCGTCAGTGGCATTTGCGCGAGCGCCGGGCGGTCGAAGCCAGCCGTGAAGACATGGCGGTATTCGCAGCGCGTGAACGTATTGCCTGGCAGCTCATCGCTGAGGAGTCGGGCCGAATTCTCCTGCTCGACAACTCCAATCAGTCACTTCTAGAGGGGCGACAATCCTTGAAGCGATCCGTAGTCGGTTGGCCCAGCTGGCGAAGGGCCACCTGTGACATGACGACACTCGCCGCGCTTGAGCCAGCGGCCATCGTCGCACTGAACAGCCTTACGAAAGGGCGTTGGCAAGTGAAACTGCGGGCTGGCGTCGTCGGGCTTGGCAAGCAGGCGCTCGATGACCACATTCCAGGACTACAGTCGTCCGACGGCGCTGAGCTGGTCGCCATCTGCGATGAGAACCCCGAGATCGTGCGCGAACATCAGTACCAGTTGCGAGTAGGCGGCTACACGGACTTTCGCGAGATGTTCAAGAGCGAACAGCTCGACTTGGTGATCGTCACTGTGCCCCACCACATCGGTCGGGCGGTCATCGAGGCGGCAGCAGAGCACCGCGTGCATGTGCTCAAGGAAAAGCCATTCGCAACCACGCTGAGCGAAGCACAGGAACTCGCCAAGCTGTGCGGTGATTCGGGTATTCAACTCATGGTGACGCTGCAACGACGCTTCAACCCGATCTATACCAGCTTCACGCAGCTTGCCGATCAGATCGGCACACCCTTCGTCGTGGACGCCCAATACACTCTGTTCATCGATGACCCCTCCGGAGGCTGGCGGGGCATGGCTGCCAAGGCGGGCGGCGGCTGCATCATCGACATGGGCTACCACCTGATTGACATGATCCTCTGGTACTTCGGCCTACCGGATCGCGTTCTGGCTGACATCTCGGTTGCGGCTCGCCCGGATCGCACCTACGACGCCGAAGACACCGCGCTCATCCACTTCGGCTACGACAGCGGCTTGTACGGCTCGTTGCTGTTGTCACGCTTCATCGGCCCGAAGGCTGAGCAAATTCGGCTGGTCGGCAGCCGTGGCATTGTCCAGCTGGAGCGCGGCCGTATCCGACGCCTGACCAATGGCGGCGAGTCGATTGAATCGCTCTCACGCGAGCAGTCGTGGCCGTCCGCTGCTACGGCGCAAATCGACTATTTCTGCCGAGTGATCGAAGGCTTGCGGCCCAACGCCAGTGGCCCGAAAGAGAACTTGGCGCACATGAGCTTCATCGCCGCCTGCTACGAGTCCGCGAAAACGCACGCTTACATCAACCCCAAGGAGATGGTGTGACTTCACCCCTGGCGCTGCTCGGCGGCAACCCGGTCATTACACAAGCCGGACCGCACTTCAGTTGGCCGCCGCTGGACGAGCAGAGCGAGGCGGCCATCATCGGACAGCTTCGCCACAGCATCTCGATCTACGACCGGGCGGGGGTGGTTGAGCGCTTGGAGGAGGCGCTGTGCGACTACCACGGCGTCACGCACGCCGTGCTCACCAGCTCGGGCACGGCGGCGCTGCACTCGATGTACTCCGCGTCCGGCCTCGGTCCGGGCGACGAGGTCATCGTGCCTGCCTACACGTTCTTCGCCACCGTGACGCCGCTGCTGCACCTTGGAGCTACACCAGTGCTGGCGGACTGCGACGAGTCCGGCAACCTCGACTCTAGGGACGTCGCTCGACGCATCACCGAGCGGACCAAGGCCGTCGTCGTGACCCACATATGGGGTGTGCCGGCCGCGATGCAGGCTCTCAAAGCCGTTATTGACGAGCACAGCCTGATGCTGCTGGAAGACGCTTCGCACGCTCACGGCGCGAGCATCGACGGTCAACGAGCTGGCACGTTCGGGCGAGCAGCGGCTTTCAGCATGAACGGCCCCAAGCCGCTGTCCGCCGGGGAGGGCGGCTTCGTCCTGACCGACGATGATGAGGTCTACTACCGCGTGCTAGTGCACAGCCAGTACAACAAGCGCTGCCGGAACGAGCTGCCGAGCGATCATCCGCTGTACGACTACGCCGTGACCGGCATGGGCCTCAAGTTCCGCATACACCCACTGGCCGCCGCCATCGCGCTGGATCAGCTCGGCCGCCTCGACCACTACCTGATCGGGCGGGCCGAAACTGCGGATTACCTCCGTGAGCGGCTGTCTGAGCTACCGGGCATCGTCGCGCCCGAGCTGCCGGTTGGCGTGCGCGCCTCGTGGTACGGCCTGCCACTCCAGTACGCCACGAACGAGCTGGACGGCCTGCCGGTCGAGCGCTTCTACGAGGCATTGCAGGCCGAGGGGTGCCGCGAGGTGGACCGGCCGGGCTCGACCTGCCCGCTCAACCTGCTGCCCCTGTTCCAGCGACCAGAAACACTATTCCCCGGGTACGCGAGCAAGCTGAGCTATTCGCCTCGCGACTTCCCAAATGCGGAAGCTATTCACCGCAACACCCTCAAGCTCCCAGTCTGGCACCGCCAGGAGGATAGGTCACTGGTTGATAGCTATATCCACGCATTTCGCAAGGTGACTGCCAATTATCACGCACTGATAGGATAAGGGATATGGAACTCGTTTCTATCCTCGAAGTTCTGAACGCCGAGGCTGCCCGCGATAGCGTCCAACAGCTCGTCGTAGGCGCGGTTGTTCAGCATGACGACAAGGTGCTGTTGCTCCAGCGTCCCGAGGAGGACTTCATGGGTGGCATTTTCGAGCTGCCGAGCGGCAAGGTCGAAGCGGGCGAGGCGCTGGACGCCGCGTTGATCCGTGAGGTCAAAGAGGAAAGCGGCCTGGACGTGGCTGCGATCCGCGACTATCTGGGAAGTTTCGACTACACCTCCGGCAGCGGCAAGAAGAGCCGTCAGTTCAACTTCGCCGTGGATGTCGCCGCATCCGGGCCCATCGAACTCCAAGAACACGACGCCTACACCTGGACGGCGCTTGTCGAGGAACCGCCCGTGACGGACGCAGTGAAGAACGTGCTGAGCAAGTACCGGAAGTTGCGGAGCTGAACCGCACACATTACAACGGGCCCGTGATACGTCACGGGCCCGTTGAACATTGAGCATCGCTCTACCTATTTCGTGATCAAGTTGCGTGCAATAAGTAGGCCAATGAGCAGTATTGCTGAGAAGCAATCTGGCGCCAAAACCCGTGAAGGAAGGAGCTGTCTTCCCGAGTGCGATAACATCTCGTCCTCGGGTGGCGAGTGCCTCATATGGGATGCTGGGGTCATCCGATGGAAGATGAACTGTGATGGCGCATGGTCGTCCTAGTGGAGCTGCCCGCGCCCTCGGGGGAGGGGCGGCGGCGAGCGGCCGGGCCGGCCGAGTCGTCGAGCACGCCGGCGATCACCGCGCCGGTGAAGGTCACCGTGGCGGGCAGGCCTCGCCGAGTGGCGGAATCGGACGCGGTCGACCGCGGCTGATTCTCGCCTCGCCTCGCCTGGGCTCCCGTGTGGTGCGTCGATGCACCGCACCCCGGACGGCGCTCGGGTCGGTGGCCGCGACCACACCGCATCGACGCCCTTGACCTCAACTCTCGTTGAGCTTCTACCGTCGTGATCATCGGCGATCTCGCCGCCACAACGATGACCGCGGTACGACGAGGGAGTTCACGATGACAGCGCAGCCTGCGATCCTGGTGATCGGCGCGACCGGCAACGTCGGCAGGAACGTCGTCGCCCAGCTTCGCGGCGAGGGCGTCGCGGTCCGGGCCATGACCCGCGACCCCGCCACTGCGTCGTTGCCCGACGGCGTGGAGGTCGTGCGGGGCGACCTCGCCGACGAGCCGAGCCTCCGCGCCGCGCTGGCCGGGGTGAGATCGGTGTTCCTGGTCTGGCCGCTGTTCACCGCCGAGCTGGCGCCCGCCGTGGTGTCGGCGATCGCGGAGGAGGCCGAGCGACTGGTCTATCTCTCCTCCAACGGCGTCCGGGACGACGTCGAGAAGCAGTCCGATCCCATCAATCAGTTCCACGCCGACGTCGAGCGGGAGATTCAGCGCACCGACCTGGCGTGGACCTTCGTCCGGGCGGGCGGCTTCGCGGCGAACGACCTCGCCTGGGCCGAGGAGATCCGGGAGGGCGACGTCGTCCGAGCCCCCTTCGCCGAGGCGGCCGGGGCCATGATTCATGAGGCCGACATCGCGGCGGTGGGCGTTCGAGCACTCCTGGACGACGGATACGCGGGCACGAAGCCGAGCCTGACCGGGCCGGAGGTCCTCACCAACGCCGAGCGGGTCGCCCTGATCGGCGCCGCGATCGGCAGGCCCGTCCGGTTCGACGAGCAGCCCGCCGCCCAGGCGCGGCAGGAGATGATCGCGGCGGGCTGGCCCGCCGACGTCGTCGACGGGATCCTCGACGCCCATGCCGACACGATCGGCACGGTCGAGCAGACCACGTCCACCGTCGCCGACATCCTCGGCCGCCCGGCTCGTACCTACCGCGAGTGGGCCGAGGACCACGCCGCCGACTTCCGCTGAACCTCGCAGGGGGATGGGACCGAGGGCTGTGGTGTGGGACAGCCGGGTGCAGGGCACGCGGGGGCGGGACGGCCGGATTCGGGACTCAGACACCGGGGCCGAGACGCGGCGGCGCGCTCGCCCAGCGCGATCACCCAAGCGGCCCGCCCCCGCCGATCGGCCGTGCCGTCCCGCACGGGACTACCGGTGCCGCCGAGGTGGCCCACGGCGTCGGACCCGCGCCGTAGAGTAGTTTCGATCACAGTCTGCGGGGGCGAGCGGAGGCGGAGTCGGCGATGGGCGGAGCCGGGTCGGACCGGTCGGGACGAGACCAGCCGGTCGGCAATCACGCGGCTGACGTGGCGGGCTCGGTGGTGCAGGTGGGCACCGTGCACGGCGGCGTGACGCTGACGTTGCCCGCCGAGTCCAGTCCGATACCGCACCAGATCCCCGCCGCGCCGAATCGCTTCGTCAACCGCGTCGCCGAACTGTCCGCCGTGGACGAGCTCCTGCGCGGCGCGGGCCGCGACTCGACGTGGATCATCGTCCTGACCGGACTGGCGGGCGTCGGCAAGAGTGCGCTGGCCCGTCGGTGGGCGCGTGACGCGGCGGACCGGTATCCCGGCGGCCAGCTCTACATCGACTACTCGACGCGACGGACCGAGGCGGGCACCGCCGTCGGCGACGCACTGGCCGAATGCCTGCGGGGTCTCGGCGTCCACCACGAGCACATCCCGGCGGAACTCGCCGAGCGTTCCGCGCTGTTTCGGACGCGGACGGCCGCGCAGCCGGTGCTGGTGCTGCTCGACGACGTCACCGAGCCCGCCCAGGTCGACGCCCTCGTGCCCAACGGTCCGGGCAGTGCCGTGGTCGTCACCAGCAACGGGCTCCTCAATGAGGCCGATTTCGAGGCCGACGCTCGCATCGTGGTCCTCGACCCGCTCGATGAGACGGGCGGCACGGAACTGCTGCGGCGTTTCTGCGGCTCCCGGCGCATCGACCGGGAGCCTGCGGCGGCGGCCGATCTCGTGCGGCTCTGCGGCGGCCTGCCGATCGCGCTGCGGGTCGCCGCCGCCCGCCTGACCGCTCGGCCGCACCTCGCCGTCGCCTCGCTGGTCGCGGAGCTGGCCGACGACCGCCGCCGACTGCGCGCCCTGTCGTCGAGAGGAGAGCGCACGGTGTCCAGCATGTTCGAACACGCCTATCGGAGCCTGCCCGCCGAGGCCGCCCTGGTCTACCGGCGCCTCGCGCTGATACCGGGTCCCGACGCCGCGGTCGACGCCGTCGCGCTGGCCGCCGACGTCGACGAGGCGAGCGCGCGAACGGCGTTGGCGGTGCTCGTCGACGCGAACCTGTCGACCGAGGAGCCCGGCGAACGCTACCGACTGCACGACCTCGTCCGGCTTCATGCCGGGGAACGCGCCGAGGCGGAGGACGCGGCGTCGGTGCCCGCCGAGGTCCTCGCGCGGCTGATCGGTCAGCGCCTCGGACTCGTCGCGGCGGCCGACCGTGCCGTGATGGGCGCCAGGACGCGCATCGCCGACCACGAGGCGCTGCTCGCCGACGTCGACGACCCCTTCGACGGTCCGCGTGGCGCCGCCCTGGCCCTGGACTGGCTGACGGCGGAACGGGCCGGTCTGCTGGCCCTGCTGCGAGCCGTCGCGGACCAGGGCCTGCACGAGCAGGCCTGGCAGCTCGCCGAGGCGATGGTGCCGCTCTACCTGCACCGGCGCTACCTCATGGACTGGATCGAGTCGAGTGATCTCGGAGCCGCCTCGGCGCGGCGGGCAGGCAGGCCGGCGGCGGAGGCCCGGCTGCGCAGCCTGGTGTCTCGGGCGTACACCGACCTCGGCGACTCCGACCGGGCAGGTGCGGAGCTGGAGCGGGCACTCGCACTGGCCGAGACCGCGGGGAATCCGGTGCTGCTCGCCTCCGTCTGGGAGTTCGTCGGTCGTCATCGCGATGTCGTGGACCCGCCCGGCGCGCTGGCGGCCTACCGGCGTTCCATCGAGCTGAACGAGCACGCGGGGGAGCGTCGAGGCGCCGCGCTGGGCGCCTACTTCCTCGGTCGCGCGCTGGGAGAGGCCGGTCGGCAGGACGACGCACTCGTCGAACTGCGTCGGGCCGCCGAACAGCTGGCGGCACTGGGCGACCGACGGATGGTCGGGCGGGTGCTGATCGCGCTCGGATCCCTGCACCTTCGACTCGGCGAGCCGGACAAGGCGAGTGCGGAGCTGCGCGAGGCGGTCGAGCTGTTCGAGGAACGGGGCGCGATCCATTACGAGGCGCAGGCACGTCGGGTGCTCGCCGACCTCGCCGAGGAACGGGGCGATCGAGCGGGCGCACGAGACCAGCTCGGTCGAGTGCTGGCCATCGAGATCGAGACCGGCGGCCCCGACGCGGCCGCGCTGCGCGATCGACTGGCGGCGCTCGCGGACTGAGTGCCGTCGCCGATCGGGTCTCGGCGCGACCCGCTGCCACGGTGCCCTGGCCGCACCCGTCGCTTGCCGCGACGGGCGGCCCGCACGCCGGCGGGTCAGCCGGCCTCCACGATCCGCACCGTCAGCAGCCGCTCCACGGCGCCGACACGCACGATCAGCCCGCCGTCGCCGAGGATCCTCTCGACGAGGGCGGCGTACGCGGCGGAGGCCGCGAGCCTCGGGTCCGGCTCGTCCTCGTCGTCGGTGATCCACAGTCGTCGCCCGTCGCGCAGTCGTAGTCGGGTGCCGTCCGCGACGGCCGTCGCGGCGAGGCGCGCCCCGGGATTACGCCGCAGCGCCTCGGCGAGCCAGGCCTCCGCCTCCGCCGCCTCCGCCGCGCTGTCGTCGCCGCGGCGCCCGGCGGCCTCCGGCGACCGGGATCGGGTCAGGACGGCGGCGTCGCCGAAGAGCCGCAGATTGGGCTCCTCGGCGTCCACCAGCAGATGCCGCGAGCCGCTGTGCGGGAGGACGATCCGGCGAGCGCGCACGGCGGCGGGCACCCGATGCAGGACCACGGTGGACGGTGCGACGAGGGTGGCGGCCACCTCGAGGGAGTGGACGGGGCGCCGGACCGGCGCCGGTCCGGCGCCCCGTCCTGGACGGGTTCGGTCGCGGGCTCCGGGAGGGCCAGCAGCCGGTGACACAGGGTCCGCAGCAGGTCGACGG
Organism: Actinoalloteichus hoggarensis; assembly: GCF_002234535.1. NCBI lineage: Bacteria > Bacillati > Actinomycetota > Actinomycetes > Pseudonocardiales > Pseudonocardiaceae > Actinoalloteichus > Actinoalloteichus hoggarensis. Next base: position 4,345,787 of record NZ_CP022521.1, on the reverse strand, counting down.
CGCGCCCCGGCGCGGCGAAGGCGGCCTCGGCGAGCGGGCGGAAACGCCGAGGGTCGTGCACGGCCATCGTCTTGTCCACCTGCTCCCGCAGACCCGAGGTCGGATCGAGCCGGTCGGCGATCCGCCCGAACTCCGCGAGCGGGGTCCCCGGCACGACCTCACCGCCGAACGCCCCGAGCAGCGTCGGCGTACCGAGGGCGGCGGCGTAGAGACTGACCGAGCCGTGATCGCCGATGAGCACGTCGGCGGCCACCACCGCGGCATGCCAGCCTCGCGCGGGCGGCACCAGCAGCAGGCCCGCACGCATCGCGGAGTCCAGCCATTGATCGAGCTGCCAGCCTCCGTGCCAGGTCCAGGCGTTGGGATGCACGACGGCGGCGACCCGGTACTCGTCCACGGGCAGCTCGGCCAGCAGCCGATCGAGCACCTCGGGACGGCTGCCCAGCAACGACTGCTCCCCCCACGTCGAGGACACCACGACGAGCCGTCGCTCCGCCGAGGCGCCGAGCAGCGCCCGGTAGCGGTCTCGGCGGGTGATGCTGCCGAGGACCGCGTCGTGACTGGTGTCGCCGATCAACGCGGTGCGCCCCACCGTGGCGGGCGAGACGGCGGCAAGCTGTCGCGCCTGGTCCGGGTGCGTGATCGCCAGGGTCACTCGTCCGCGGGCCAGCAGGTCGGCGGCGACCAGACCGGAGAGCCTCGTGGTCGGGGAGTCGACCTCGGGAACGTACTTGTGGAATCCGATGCCGTGCGGCAGCACCAGGATCGGGGCGTCGCCCACCTGTTCGAGGTCGACCTTCTCGCTGGCGGTGATCACCAGATCGCAGCGCAGGTCGGGGACGGCCTCCCACGGCACCAGCCGAACCGGGAGACCACCGAGCATCTCGGCGACGCCCTCGGAGAATCGAGAGCCCGCGTGCACGGTGAAGACCACCTGGACGCGCGGATCGCCCAGGAACACGACCGTGGCCTCCAGCAGGCGGATGGCCGAGGTCAGCGTGCGGGCGACCGCGAGAACGGTGCGGCACGGTCGATACGTCTGCCAGCGCGCCGCGTCCGCCGCGGCGGGGCCGTGTCGGGGATCGGGATCAGCGCGTCGCACGGCTCCGCCGGAGGCCGTCGGCGGGCGGCGCCGCCGTGATGCGGTGTCGGGCGGGACGTCGTCCGCGCCGCGGTGCGGAGCACCGTCCCGGCGGCCGGGCGGAGGAGCGGCCGCGTCGTCGGAACAGGGGCAGACGTTCGGGTCGCAGCGCGGAGCGGCGTCCGCGTGGTGCGGCGCGCCGCTCACACCGGGACACGGCGCACCGCCTGGGCCGGCATGCGGGACGTCGCCCGCGTCGGCGGGCGGGCTGCCGCCTGCGCCGAGGCCCGGAGCCCGGGACTGATTCCGTGCCCTCGGGCGGCCCGTCGCCGGGAAGGACGACGACCGTCCCGCGCGCCGGCCGAACGCCCGCCCGCTCCGCGCGATCGCGGAGGCCGGCCCGAGGCGCACCGCGGCCTCGACGGTCAGGATGCCGACTCGACGGCCGTCGTCTCGTCTCCGCGGTCCGGATGCCGTGCCGGTCCGGCGCGGTCGCGATGCGGTCTGCTCGTCGGGGTCGTCGCGCGAGCGACGGCGGGTCGATGCCGAGGCGGATCTCGTCGCGGGTCACGAGAATCACCGCCTCACCGGTTCGAGCGATCGACGGTTCGCACTCTAAATCAATCCGATCGACGCGCCCACGGCCGCGGCGGCTCGGTCCGGGCCCCGGATCGATCGGCCGATTCGTTGCCGGCCCGCCCCGACCCCGGGGCGAGGCCGTTCGGTGCGGCCGCGCCGGTGGCGCGCTCGGATCCGCGGACCGGGGGCGTCCTCGGGCGGATCAGCGGCTCGCGGCGGCCTGTACCGCCTCCAGCACGTCGAGATAGCCCGCCCCGACCCGCCACAGCGCGTCGGCGACCGGTTCGAGCTTCCCCGGCTTCCAGCGCCGGTCCGCGTAGGCGTCGCCGCGGTCACGCAGCGCGTGCAGACTCAGCGCCAGTTCGGCGTCGAGCCGCGCGCGCATCGCCTCGGCGGGCACCGCCGCGGTGCGCACCGATTCGCCCCGGCCGTCCCGCAGGGCGGCCAGCGTCTCCTCGGCGATTCCGTCGGCGGAGTCCCAGAGCAGCGCGGGCCGGTCGATGCGGTGATTCCACACGGGGGCGTGCACCGAACGCCAGCGCGCGACGATCGGGCTCTGCGGCAGGCGGACCGCGCTGCCCCAGTGCTGTGCGCCGGACGGCTCGTCGAGCCACGGGATCGCGTCGGCGGGCAGGTCGACCGCGAGCGCGACGGAGACCTCGTCCAGGTCCCGTTCGGCGCCGAGGACGTCCCCGAAGACCCACAGCTGCTCGACGCGCAGCGGGAAGATCGACTTCGGCCGGGCGGCCATGTCGGCACAGCTCTCGGCGAGGTTCTCAAGATGCCAGACGGCACGGGTCCACTTCACCGGGCCATCCTGCCGGACGGGGGCGGTGACGAGCCGGATCGGCCGCCTGCCGGGTCCGGCGGCGGGGACCGCGCGACCGGGGGGACCCCGACGTGCCTCGGAAGGGACCCCCGCCTGTCTCTCGGGTGAACCGTCGGGAGGTCGCCCCGGCGCTCGCCCGCGCCGTGGGGCCGCGTCCGACCACGGCCGGCTCGGCTCGGCCGGCCGAATTGGGTGGCGGGGGCCGGTACGGCGGGGGGCAGCCGCACCGCGTCGGTCTCGACCGCCCGCCCGCCGCGGCGTGCGAGTGAACGACGACGTGCCAGACGGCGGGATGAGTCCCGCCGTGACGCCGCCCGTCGCCGTGAGCCCCGGTGCGGACCGCCTCGTGCGTGCGATGACCCGATCATCGCCGGTCGGCTGGGCCGAGCGCCGCCGGCCCCACCGGCCGATGCCGACGCAGGCGCGGCGCGACGGCCACCGTCCACCAGCGCGGTGAGCGCAGGCCGCCGTGTCGCGCGATCCCCGGCGTCGGCGCGAATCGCGACGGTGACGTGGACGCTGCCCGGCACCCACCCGCCCGGACTGATCGAGACGGCCGACGGCCGGCCCGGAGTCCGTGGTCATCGCCCGCCCCGAGCGGGCGGGTCGATGCCCGCTCGCGCCGGTGCCGCAACGTCCATCGGCCGCCCGCCCGCGGTTCCCTCGGTCGATCTCGGAAATTCACCGTCCGCTTCTACACTTCCGGCCGTTGAGGTTTCGCCGGTTCGGCGACGGCCGGACGACGGAGGTCGCCGGGCCACGGAGATCACGGAGGCGACGTGTCTTCTCATCCGGTAACGACGGTAGGCCGGTCCTCGGCCGCCGATTCGACGACGGCTCGGCGAACGACTCGGCGGCGTGCGGCCGCCCTCACCCTGGCGGCGCTGACGGCGGCCGCGACGACGACGGTGTCCACGGCGGCCTCGGCGGCCGCCGAGACCGCTCCCGACGCACCACTCGCGTTCACGAGTTCCACGAGCGTGGGCCTGCACAACGCCTACGAGAAGAGCGGCTTCCCCTACCTCGCCGACGTCCTGGACTCCGGCGCGGCCCTGGTCGAGCTCGACGTGTGGACCGACGAGCTCAGCGGCAGATGGCGGGTCAACCACGGTCTGTTCGGGATGAGCAACAACTGCGTGGGGGCGACCGACCCGGCGGAGCTGCGCACCGGGAGCCGCGACCAGGATCTCTTAGGCTGCCTGACGGATCTGCGGACCTGGCGGGAGGTCAACCCGGACCACCGGCCGATCGTCCTCAAGGTCGAGATGAAGGACGGCTTCTACGACCGGGGCGGCATGGGGCCCGCCGCGTTCGACGCGCTCGTGGCGGATCGCCTGGGCGACGCCGTGTTCACGCCCGCGGACCTCCTCGCCCACGCGGGCGGGGCCGCCACACTGGACGAGGCCGTCACCGCGGCGGGGTGGCCGAGCCGGGACGCGCTGGCCGGTCGGGTGCTGATCGAGCTCATCCCCGGCACCTTCGAACAGGGGAATCCGTTCGACACCCTGTGGACGGACGAGGAGTACTCGCGGCACCTCCGCGACCTGGCCGCGGCCGGGGAGATCTCGCGGGCGCAGGCCTTCCCCTCGGTGCTCGGCGCCCAGGCGGGCGACCCCCGCGAGCGTTACGAGGACGAGAGCCTGCGGCCGTGGTTCGTGGTCTACGACGGCAGTGCCGCCGCCTATGTCACCGGCGGCATCGACACGGAGTGGTACCGGGAGCGGAACTACCTGCTGATCATGACCGCCGCACACGAGGTGGCGCCGGCCATCGACGCCGTGGCGCCGGACGAGCAGGCCGCCCTGGATCGGGTGGCGCTGCTCGCGGCGGCGAACGCGAGCATCGTCACCAGCGACTGGCGCTCCTCGACGCTGTTGTCCGCCGTGGTCTCCCGTTGACCGACGCGGCGCGCGGCGGCTCGCCGCGCGCCGCCCGTGGGGAGTCCGCCTTGATCGACCTCTGACACGAGGTGGAGACCGGGTCTGTTCGGCCTGCCCGCTCCGGCTCGCTCGACTCGCCGTGCCCTGCGCGGCCTGATCTCCCGGCTCGACGGCCCGGCCCGGCCGGCGGGGTCGGTCGGACGGGCGGGCGGACCAGGCCCACCGGGCGGACCAGGCCCACCGGGCGGACCAGGCCCACCGGGCGGACCAGGCCCACCGGGCGGACCAGGCCTGTACGGGTCGCCCGGCACCGGCCCGGTTCCGCACCGGCCCGGCCGCCCGGCACCGGCCCGGCCGCCCGGCACCGGCCCGGCCGCCCGGCACCGGCCCGGCCGCCCGGCACCGGCCCGGCCGCCCGGCACCGGCCCGGCCGCCCGGCACCGGCCCGGCCGTCGCGGTGCCGCGGACCCCCGAACGGGTCGATCCCCGCGGCACCGCGACGAACCGCCGACGGCACGTCATCCCTGTCGCCGTGGGCCGACGGCGCCGGCCTCGGACGACGGTGCCCGATCCTCGTGCGCCTCCGCCTCCGCCTCCGCCTCCGCCGAGTGCCTGAGCCGGGCGGGTCGGAGCGGGGAACGTGCCTGCCGTGTCGATCACGGGAGCGACGCGAGCCGGCCGTCGTGGTGGATCAGGGCTTCTCGAAGTGCTGGTAGTCCAACGGGGTCGTCCAGAAGCCGCCCCACGTCCAGCCCTTCTCGGTGAAGCTCCGCTCGACGAGGTCGCCCGCGTGGATCATGCCCGGTGCGTCCTGGTCCCGGTCCACGTACGGCGCTCCCGAGGGCGGCAGCACGAGCCCGCTGGAGTTGACGTAGGGGTTCTGGATCGGGTTGATGTCGATCGCCTTGCCGTAGGAGTGGTTCGACCAGCCGCCGCCGCCCGTGATCGGTCGACAGTTGAACGCGGAGCTGTTGTTCGCCGCCATGGAGGCGTCGTCGTCGGCGCCGTACTTCTCGACGGTCTCGGCCCTTTCGATCGGGAAGCCGCCCCGATACAGGTCGACGAAGACGTCCGCCACCTCCTCGGCGACGTCGGCGTGCACGATCAGCTCGCCTCGGTGCGTGCGGTCGTCGAAGCCGACGTGGGGGAACGAGACCAGTCGGAGGTCCTCGGGGCCGACCGGGCAGCCCTCCCGATAGCTCGCGCCCAGCCGTTCCTCGGTGACCGGGCCGATGCCGATTCCGACGGGCACGCCTGCCGGCTCGGCTGCCTCGGTCGTCTCGGCCGCCGACGCGGGCAGCGCGGCGGCGAACGCCATGCCGAGGGCGGCGGTGAACAGGGTGGCGCGATGCGTTGTCTTCTTCACACCAGGTATCACGCCGTTCGCGGCGCGGAGGTTGTCCGCCTGTCGCGATTCCATCATGACGGGAAGATCATGTTGCGGTGATCGATCGACTCCGCTAGGAGATCGCCGGGCGCGGCCGGCGTTCGCGGGGCCGTGGGGTTCGTGGGGCCTGCCGCGGACCTCGTCTCGATCCGGATGCGGCCGTCGAACCGGACCTCGGTGTCCCCGGCGTGGCGTTCGCGGCGTCCGCCGTCGCGGGGGTGTCCCGGAGTCGGCGCCGGGCGTCGCCTCGCCCGTCCGTGCCGCCGAGGCAGAGAGACGCTCCGCGAGCAGTCGCTCGACGTCCTGCCTGATTCGGATCGCCGTCGCCCGCCTCGCGGCCGACGGTGATCGAGTTCACAGACGTGCCGACTTGACCTCTACGAAGGTAGAGGTTCGAGGCTGGAGTGGACCGAGGACCCGAGAGCTGGAGAACCCTTCCATGGCCCGTTATGTGCTGCCCGATCTCGACTACGACTACGCAGCCCTGGAGCCCGCCATCGCGGGCGAGATCAACGAGCTGCATCACAGCAGGCACCACGCCGCCTACGTCACCGGCGCCAACGACACGATCGACAAGATCGCCGAGGCCAGGGACAAGGGGGACTTCGGCTCCATCGTGGGTCTGCAGACCACCCTGGCCTTCCACCTCGCGGGTCACTCGCTGCACCTGATCTGGTGGAAGGTGCTGGGCCCGGACGGCGGCGACAAGCCCACCGGTGAGCTGGCGGCGGCCATCGACCAGGACTTCGGCTCCTTCGACGGACTGCGCGCCCAGCTCAGCGCCGTCTCCGCCTCCATCCAGGGCAACGGCTGGGGCGTGCTGGCCTGGGACCCGGTGGGCGAGCGGCTGATCACCCAGCAGCTCAAGGATCACCACGCCAACCTGGCGATCACCACCACCCCGCTGCTGGTCTTCGACATCTGGGAGCACGCCTACTACCTCCAGTACCGCAACGTCAAGGCCGACTACATCGCCAAGCTGTGGAACGTCGTGAACTGGGCCGAGGTGGAGCGCCGCTTCGTCGACGCCCGCGCGGGGCGTAACGGGCTGCTGCTGCCCACGACCTGAGCCCGCCGCGCACGGCGGGCCGGTGCGGGGTCTGGGGGTGCACCGGCCCGCCGCTCTCGTCGCTCGACCCGGAGTCGCGACGGAGGTTCTACGACCCGTCCGACGTCGACGAGCCGTCGGCCGTGCGGTCGATCAGTCGCGCCGCGCCCCGGCGATGCTCGCCTCGGCCTGCGCCGTGTTCTCCCGCACGCCGTAGGAGGGGGTGCCCGGCTCGATCCGCCGGCTCTCGGCGAGGGGACCGACGTCGACGACGTCGAAGCCGAGGCGGTCGATCAGCGCGGCGACCTCGGCCTTGGCCGCCCCGTCGTCGCCCGCGATGGGAATCGCCCGCCGGTTCGGCGTGCCCGTCGGGCTCGCGTCGGTCGCGATCTCGGCCGCCGGGATCGCGTTGAACGCCTTGACGACCGAAGCACCCCGCCAATGCCGTGCCTGGAGCTCCGAGCTGGTCACCGTGCGCGCGTCCAACTCGGGGATCCGGCCGTCGCGCTGCGGGTAGTAGTTGTTCGTCTCGATCACGATCTTGCCCGCCACCGCGGCGGGCACCTGGGCGTAGGCCTTCAGCGGAATGCTCACCACGACGACCGGCGCCGCCGCGGCCTCCTCGGCCGTGCCCGCTCTGGCGTGTTCGCCCAGTTCCGCGACCAGGTCGCGCAGGGTCTCCGGCCCTCGCGAGTTGCTGATCACCACGTCATAGCCCGCTGCCACCGCGCGCCGCGCCAGGCCGCCGCCGATGTGGCCCGCTCCGATGAAGCCGATGTCCGTCATGGCTACGGCAACCAGCAGGCTCCCGGACGGTATTCCGGTCGAGCGCGAGACGCCCCCGTCCGGGTGAATCCCGGCGGGCCGTCCCCGCCGCGCCCCGGTCAGCCGGACCTCGGGACGTGACGACCGGCCGCCGGCCTGCCCAGTCGTCCCCCCTGCGGCGGGCGTGGATCGCGGCCGGCCGCCGTCGACGATCGGAATCCGCGTCGACGCGATCGTCGCCGTGCCCGTGGCGGTGCCGCCGCGCCGTCCCCCGCCTGCTGCTGATCGCCGCAGGTCCCGGCCCGGAGCCGAGCTGCGGCGGCGGGTCGCGACCGTCGGGAACGGGGTGCGCCCGCGCCCGACGATCGCGACGACGAGTCACCGGACCAGGTAGGCCCTGGTGATCGTCTCGGTCACCGAGTGACCGTCCTCGTCGGACGCGCTCGCGCGCAGTGAGACGTGCTCGTCCTGCCCGGCGGCGGGGATCTCCACCGTCCAGGAGTCGCCGTTCGGCGAGATCGCCGCGTCATGCCAGGTGGCCCCGTCGTCGAGCGAGTACGACAGCGCGAACTCGGTCACCGGCGCGGTGGTCGCCCCCGGCGGTGCGGCCACGGTCGCCGTCCCGGTGACGGGTACGTCCGCCGCCGCGGTGTTGAGCTCGTCGAGATCCAGGTCATACCGCACGTCGAGCAGCCGAGGGACCACGACGTCGCCCGGTTCGCCCCCAGTGGAGCGGAATCGCCAGTCGGCGCGGACCTCGGTGGACATCCGCCACCAGTCGGCGGTCCGGACGCCCGTCGCGGAGAGTTCGTAGAAGCCGTCGGACGCGGGAAGAGCGAAGGCGCCCGTGCCGGGCGATTCGCCGCGGCCGATCTCGGCGCCGTCCCGACGCAGGACCGTCGTGCCGGAGTCGATCTCGTGATCGACGGCGAGGTTGCGGGGATCGTCGTCGCCGAACATCGACACCGCGACCACCAGTTCGTCGTCCCGGCGGAACACCGAGGGCAGGACGCCCTCCGCCGTGACGACGCCGTCGGTCACGGTCGGGCCGATCGGGCCCGCCCACAGATCATGCCGAGGCTGCGGGCCACCGGCGAGCGTCTCCGGAAGCGTCTGCAGCGTCGGATACCGCACGAAGCTCTCGGTGTCGTAGCCGAGATCCAGCGAGCGCTCCCAGGAGACGCCCGGCGAGTAGTACTCGGTGCGCTCGGTGGGGAGCCGGTATCCATAGGCCAGCAAGCCCGTGGTGCGGTCCCCGGTGTCGTAGAAGACCATCGCCTGCGACTGACCGGGAACGCCGATCGGATTGTGGTATCCGGCTTCCACCTGGGCGAGCTCCGCACGCTCGAACCGCCAGTCGATCAGATCGGGTTCGAGCCCGCCGGCCACCGTGTCGGCCAGGAAGTACGCCTCCGGCGTCGTGGCGGCCAGGGTCAGCTCGACGTCGGTCGGCCCCGAGGCCGTCCTCTCCAGGAGAAGCCGGGCGTCGGAGGGGAGACCGAGTTCGACGAGCGGAACCGCAGCCTCCTGGTAGAGGAAGTTGTAGGACAGCACCGCCTCGGCGCCGCGTTCGACCGCCGCCTGTGCCAGGGCGTCATGGTGATCGGGGTCCGACTGCCACTCGAGGTCGGCGATGAACGCGATCCGACCGGTCAGATCAGGCAGTTCCGCCGGGGGCATCGTGGTGATGTCCGACAGGGTGCCCCGTACCGTCCGATCGAAGCCCGACGCCGACGTCTCGGACAGAGGTCCGAGGGCGAAGCCGTCCGCGCCGAGGACCCGGCCCCGAGCCGAAGGTCGCTCCCAGTAGCCGTAGTAATGGAAGTCGACCGCCTGCAGCGGGCCGCTGGGGATGACACGGGTGTCGGGGGTCGACCACATGTGCAACCCCATCCGACCTCCGGGGCGATCGGCGCTGAGGATGAGGCCGCCTCGGGCCTGGGCGATGTCGTGGGCGGCGTCCTCGATGCCGATCTCGACCGGCTCGCCGTCGCGACCGGAGAAGCGCAGCGCCGCGCCCTCCTCGACGGTGAAGCGGTCGGCGGCGAAGGCGGTCTGCTGTTGATCGGGCTCGCCGTACTCGCCGAGGACGAAGCCGACGAGCCGGTAATCGCCCGCGTAGAGCCGGATGTGGTCGGCGAGGTAATCGTTCATCGTGACCTCGCCCGTGTCGAGATCCGCCAGGAGGACCGCGCCCACGACGGCCTCGCCCTCGCTGTCGGTGAACTCGAGCGGGACGTCGAAGGCCTCCTTCTCGACGTGGATCGACCACGGGGTCGTGATCCGCTGATCGCCGGATCGGGCGGTGATGTGTCCGGTGTACTCGCCGACGACCTCGGCGCCGCGCGCCGCTCGCACGGCGACCGCCGCGCTGCCTCCGGCGGGCACCAGGACGGTGGTCGCCTCCAAGGCGACGAGGCCGTCGGGAGCGTCACCGTCCACGCTCAGGGTCAAACGCACGTCCTCATCGGTCGGATTGCGGTACTCGATCGAACCGACGGCGTCCTCGGCGTCCTCGTGCGGCCAGGACTGGAGGCCGAAGGCGAGGACCGCGGTCTCCGCGAACACCTCCGCCTCGACGGCGCGCAGGACGTCCAGCCTGCCCGCGCCCTGACCGTGCACGTCGACGCCCGGCAACGGCGCGGCGGCGCCGACGAGGACGGACTTCAACTCGGCCCCGGTCGCGGTCGGGCGTGCCTGGGCCAGAAGGGCCGCGGCACCGGCCACGTGCGGCGCGGCCATCGAGGTTCCGGAGTAGGTCTGATATCGGGCGCCGGTGACCCCGGCACCGGCCGCCGTGATGTCGGAACCCGGGGCGGCGATCTCCGGCTTGAGGCCGAAGTCCCACGGACGCGGGCCCTGGCTGGAGAAGTCGCTGAGCTCGTCGTCCTTGGTGGTGCTCGCCACCGCGAGCACGCTGTCCGCCACGGCGGGAGAGCTGACGGTGCCGCGTTGACCGTCATTGCCCGCCGCCGCCACGATGAGCGTGCCGTGCTCCTCGGACAACCGCTCCGCCGCGTCGATCATCGGATCGCCGGTGGGCACGGCGGCTTGACCGAGGCTCAGGTTGACCACGTCCGCGCCCTGCCGAGCAGCCCATTCCATTCCCGCGATGATCCAGCTCTCGTCGCCCCAGCCGTCATCGCCGAGCACCTTGCCGATCAGCAGGTCGGCGTCGGGGGCGACGCCCCGGTAGCGGCCCTCGGAGGCGGCGCCGCTGCCCGCGATGGTGCCCGCGACATGGGTGCCGTGGCCGCGTCCGTCGTGGGCGGACGATACGCCGTCGACGAAGCTGCGTGCCTCCACGACGGCGTCGGTCAGATCGGGGTGCTCGGTGTCGTAACCGGTGTCCAGGACGGCCACCCGCACGCCCTCGCCGGTGAAGCCTGTCTCCCAGGCCTCGGGCGCGCCGACGAGCTCGGCGCTGACGTCCAGACTCGCTCGAACCCGGCCGTCCAGCCAGACGGTGTCGACGGAGTCGGCGGCGAACACGGCAGGCGCCGCGACCAGGTCGGTCCAGAACTCCTGGGTGTCCGAGCGGTCCACCGAGACGGCCTGCATGCCGAGGTCGGGCATGGCGGCGGTGACCTCCGCGGTCGACGGGACGGCGGAGAGGGTCCGCGCCTCGCCGTGATCGGCCATGATCAGGCCGAGCGTGTCCGTCTCGTCGTCGGCGAGGCCCTGGGCGACCAGGCCGGTGATGTCGAACAGCCGAGGGTCCAGCCTGCCCGTCGAGACCAGCTCCATGGCGTCGTAGGGCAGGACGGAGACGGTGTCGCCGTGGAACGTGTGCAGCCAGCCGATTCCTCGGCGTCCCTCGGGCTGTTCGACGGCGAGGACCGTCAGTTCGTCCTCGGACTCGCTGAACACGACGCGGTCGCCGGTGATCAACGTCACCGAACGCACCGGTGCCGATTCCGCGTGGTCGCTCGTACCGAGCGGGGGAAGGCCGGGGGGAGCAGCGCCTGCCGCCGCGGCCGGTGCGGCCAGGCTCAGCGCGCCGATCACTGCGGCGAGTCGCCACAGCGCGGGTGATCGCATGTCGTCCTCCAGGGTGCACTGCGGGGCCCGGATCGGGCTGACACCCTTTTCACACGCCGTGACGGTCCAGCGGGGTTGCCACGGGATCGGCGGAGAACGAGCACGGGATGGAGGCACGGGCGGGCCTGCGGTCGTCATCGCGGCGGCATGGCCGGGGAGCGACCGCGCGGGGGGTCGTCCGCCATACGGCGTCGAACCCCTGTGCCGAGCGTTCGCCGTGCGTCGGGCGGGGTCGCCGCGCGTCGTGGGACCCGAACGGCCGCCGTGCGACCAGCGGCCGTTCGGGTCACGCCGCGCCCCGACAGCAGATCGGCGCGGTACCCGTGTCCGGATACCGCGCCGATCGTGGTGCCTGGAGACAGTCCTGTCGCGACGGCCGAGTCCGGTGCGACGGCAGTTGTGGCCGCGGCCCGATGGTGCCGTCACCCGGTGCCCCGGCGGTCGGGAGCAGGTGATCAGACCCGGGTCGGTCCGCGTCCGCCGGTCGACATCGACCGATCGTGCGGGCCGGGTCGACGGCGAGTCGACCGGCGGACGTCGGTCACCTCGGGCGCCTGCGTCCCACCAGACACCTCACTTCACCGCGTAGGCCTTGGTGATCGTCTCGATCACGGAGTGACCGCTGTCGTCCTCGGCCGCCACGCGCAGCGAGACATGCTCGCCCTCGGCGGCCGCCGGGATCTCCACCGTCCATGACTCGCCTTCCTGCCGGGTCGACGCCGCGTGCCAGGAGGCCCCGTCGTCGAGCGAATAGGACACTCGCAGGTCGGTCACCGGGGACTCGCCCTCGGCCGCCGACGCCGTCACCGAGCCGGTCACCGGCGTCTCGGCGGCAGCCGAGTTCGTCCCGTCCAGATCCAGGTCGAATCGCACGTCGAGGAGCCGAGGCGCGACGATCGTCCCCGGCTCCGCGGGCGCGGACCGGAATCGCCACCGTGCGTCGACCTCGGTGGAGACCGGCCACCAGTCGGCGTCCCGGACGCCGGTCGCCGTCAATTCGAACCAGCCGTCCGAGGACGCGGGCAGGTCGAAGGAACCGTGCCCCGCCGACTCGCTGCGGCCGATCTCGACGCCGTCGTGTTCGAGCACCGTGCTGCCGGTGTCGATCGCGTTCGGGAAGGCGACGTTGCGCGGCTCGTTGTCGCCGAACATCGGCACCTCGACGGTCAGCACGTCATCCCGACGGAACACCGGCGGCACCAGCCCGTCGGCCGAGTACCGCACGGTGGGCAGCGACGGGCCCAGCGGTCCGACCCAGAGGTCGTGCGCGGGGTTCGGGCCGGCCGGGCGCGCTTCGGGGACGGTCTGCAACGCCGGGAAGTCGACGATGTCGTCTCCCTCGATCCGGTAGCCGAGTGAGCTGTAGGCGGCCCACTCGACGTCGGGGGAGTAGTAGTCGGTTCGCCGATGCGGTGTCCGGCGGGGCGATTCCACCATGTAGGAGACTCCACCGTCGACGGCGTAGGACATGATGGCCCACTCCCGACCGGTGCCCAGCGGGTGATGCTGGGCGGACTCGACCTCGGCGAGCTCCGCCGTGTCGAATCGCCAGTCGGTCGCCTCGGCGCTCAGCCCGTCGAAGACCGAGTCGGCCAGGTGGTAGCTCACCGGGCTCTGGGCGGTCAGCGTCACCGCGATGTCCGTCGGCCCCGACGCCATGCGGCTCAGCAGCCGTTCGACGTCGTTCTGTCGGTAGAGCTGCACGACGGGCAGCACGGAGAGGTCCTCGATGTGGTTCGACGACAACACCAGCTCGGCGCCGTTGTCTCGCGAGGCCGCCACCAGCGCGGCGAGGCGCGCGGCGTCCAGGGCGTACTCGGTGTCGGCGATGAGCGGGATCAGCCCGGTCAGGTCGGGCACCTTCTCGGGGTCCATGCCGGTGATGTCGATCACCGTGCCCGCCGTCTCGAGGTCGTGGCCCTCGATGGACTGTTCCAACGCCCAGCCGACGGTGAACCCGTCGTCGCCCAGCACGGTCGCCGAGGCCCACGGCACGCCCCAGAACCCCGAATAGTGGTACTCGAGGCCCGGCACCGAGCCTGACGGGACGACGAGGTTCTCCCGCACGGCGTCCGCCTGGATGCCGATGGGCGAGTCCGGGTGCGTCGTGGACTCCAGGATCACCGAGGCCAGGTCCTGGGTGACGTCCTCGGTGCTCTCGACGCCGATCTCGACCAGTTCGCCGTCCTGGCCGGAGAGGCGCAGTGCCGCGCCCGGCTCCACGGTGAACCTGTCGAGCGCGAACGCGGTGTTCTCCGCCGCCGGCTCACCTGCCGCGAAGCGGATGCCGAAGCCGATCACGCGGTACTCGCCTGCGGACAGCCTCGCCTGGGGGCCCTCGTCGGACCACACCGTGGTCGTGGCGCCCGTCGTGTGGTCCTGAAGGATGAACAGGCCGTTCACGGGATCGCCCGCGCTGTCGGTGAACTCGATCGGAACGTCGTAAGACTCCGGTTCGACATGAACCGACAGCGGCGTGACCAGTCGCGTCTCGCCCGACTCGGCGATCACGCGGCCGGTGTACTCGCCGACGGCCTCGTTGCTCGGCGTCACGAGCACGTCGACCTCGACGCTGCCTCGGGTGGGCACCGTGATGCTCTCGGCGTCGAGCGCGACGACGTCCTGCGCTCCCTCGACGTCCACCGACAGCGTCAGCTCCACGTCCTCCGGCGTCGGGTTGTGATAGGTCACCGTGCGCACGGTCGGCTCGGCGGCGTCATGCGGCCAGGGCAGCCTGCCGACGCCCAAGGCAGCCGGTTCGGCACGAAGCCGTTGGTTCGTCGCGCGCTCGACGTCGAGCCTGCCGGCGCCCTGGCCGTGCACGCTGATGTCGGCCAACGGCTGGGCGCTGTTGACGAGGAGGGCCTTGAGCTCCTCGCCGGTCGCCTCGGGGTGGGCCTGCGCGACGATGGCGGCTGCCCCGGCGACGTGCGGCGCCGCCATCGACGTGCCCGACATCGACACGTAGTCGGAGCCGGTGGCGGCGGCACCCGCCGCGGTGATGTCGGTGCCCGGCGCGGCGATCTCCGGCTTCAGGCCGAAGTCCCACGGGCGCGGGCCCTGGCTGGAGAAGTCGCTGAGCTCGTCCTGCTTGGTGGTGCTGCCGACCGCGAGCGACGAGTCCGCGACGGCGGGGCTGCCCACCGACCCGCGTAGCCCGTCGTTGCCCGCCGCCGTGACGAACAGGGTCCCGTGGGTCTCGGACAGGCTGTCGAGCGCGTCGACCATCGGGTCGCCGGACGGCGACGAGTAGGCGCCCAGACTCATGTTGACCACCCGCGCGCCGTTCTCGGCGGCCCACTCCATGCCCGCGATGATGTCGCTCTCGAAGCCGCCGCCGTCGTTGAGCACCTTGCCGATCAGCAGCTCCGCCTCGGGCGCGACGCCCCGGTGGCGGCCGTCGGACGCGGCGCCGCTGCCCGCGATGATCCCCGCCACGTGGGTGCCGTGGCCCGCGCCGTCGTGGACCGGGGCGCCCGCGACGAAGCTCTTCGCGTCGATCACCCGATCGGACAGGTCCGGATGGTCGGTGTCGTACCCGGTGTCCAGCACGGCCACCCGCACGCCCGCGCCGGTGTGACCCGCCTCCCATGCCTCGGGAGCGCCGACCAGCGGGGCGCTCTCGGCCAGCGTGGACCGCACCCGCCCGTCCAGCCACACCTTGCCCGCCGAGTCGGCGAGCGTGGTGGGCCGGGCGTTGAGCTCCGACCAGAACTCTCCGGTGTCCGACCGGGGAACCGAGACGCCCGTCACCCCGAGGTCCGCCGACGAGGTCGCGACCTCGGCCATCTCGGGCAGGGCCGCGGCGTCGAACAGTTCGACGTCCTCCCCCTCGCCCGCTCCGTCGGTGACGATCAACCGCAGGTCCTCCTGCTCGTCGTCGGCCAGGCCCTGCGCGACCAGCCCGGTGACGTGAAAGAGGCGCTCGTCCAGTCGGCCCGCCGCGAGGAGGGGGAGGGCGTCGGACGGCAGTACCGAGACACCGGTGTCGTCCCAGGTGCGCACCCAGCCGATGCCGCGTCGCTCCGCGGGCTGCTGCACCGCGACGACGCTGACCTCGGAGCCGCCCCCGGTGAACAACACCCGGTCGCCGGTGATCAGGGTGACCGATCGAATCGGCCCCGAGTGTCCGAGGGCGCCGTGGTGCTCCCCGGCGGGCACCGGGCCGTCGGGCGGACCGGCGCCCAGCGCGGCGGCGGGGCCCGCCATCGCCAGCACGACCGCCAGCGCGGTCCCCGATCTCAGATGACGTAATCGCATTCGATCCTCCATCGTCGGCCGTCGGCCGTCGGCCGTCGGCCGTCGGCCGTCGGCCGTCGGCCGTCACTGTCGGGCCGACGAGGCCGCTGCCCCTTCTACGCGGGAGACGTCGACGTGGTTGCTCGGCGAACGACATATTCCTGATCTTCGGATCGTTCGACCGTCGTCGGGTCGCTGGCTCGGCAGGCTCGCGCCCCGCGGGGAGGCCGCCGCGTCGGCTCGAATCGATCCGACGGCCTCGAGACGGCGGGCCTCGGGGCCGAGACCCGCGTACGTGGCTGCCCGGCGGCAGGGGTGGTGGTGTGGTCGCGCGTCGCCGACACGGCTCGGCGGCGCGGGCGGCGGCCGTACCGCCGGCCGCCGCCGGAACTCGGACTCGCCCCGCGGGCCTCCGCGGCGGTCTGGCGATCCGCATGCCGCGTTCGTCACGGTGTCGCGCGCGGGCCGCCCGACACCCTCGCACGGGGTGCCGAGCGTGGACACCGGTTCCGCTCGAGCACCGTCGACTCGCTGATCCGGGGCGCCGACGGGATGCCCGACCCGGCCGCCCGGCCGGCCGCATGCGGCGCGGGCGCACGTCCAGGGAGCAGGCGCCCGATCCGGCGTCGCGTCAGGAGAAGAGCCCGCTGTAGGCGTTGAGCGCGGGCTGCCCGCCCAGATGCGCGTAGAGGACGGTGGACTCCGCCGGGATGTCTCCCTCGCGGACGAGGTCGATCAGGCCCGCCATCGACTTCCCCTCGTACACCGGATCGGTGATCATGCCTTCCAGGCTGCCCGCGAGTCGCATCGCCGCCAGGGTCGAGTCGGTCGGGACGCCGTACTCCTCGCCTGCCCAGCCCGCCCGGACCTCGATCTCCGCCTCACGCAGTTCCCGGCCGAGCCCGATCAGCTCGGCCGTGGCTCGGGCGATCTTCTCGACCTGGCTCCGGGTGGCCTCGATCCGGGCGGAGGCGTCGATGCCGATCACGCGACGCGGGCGGTCCTGTCCGGCGAATCCGGCGATCATCCCCGCCTGCGTCGAGCCGGTCACGCTGCACACGACGATGGTGTCGAAGAAGACGCCGAGCTCCGCCTCCTGCTGCCGCACCTCCGCCGCCCAGTTCGCGAAGCCCAGGCCGCCGAGCCGGTGATCGGAGGCGCCCGCCGGGATGGCGTAGGGCGTTCCGCCCTGGTCGCGGACCTCGGCCAACGCCTGTTCCCAGCTCTCCTTGACACCGATGCCGAACCCTGCCCGCACGAGTTCGACCCGCGCGCCCATCACCCGCGACAACAGGATGTTGCCCACCTTGTCGTTCACCGGGTCCGGCCAGTCCACCCAGCTCTCCTGCACCAGTCTGGCCGTCAGCCCGAGCCGCGCCGCGACCGCCGCGACCTGTCGAGTGTGGTTGGACTGGATTCCGCCGATCGAGACCAGCGTGTCCGCGCCCTGGGCGAGCGCGTCGGGAACCAGGTACTCGAGTTTGCGCGTCTTGTTGCCGCCGAAGGCCAGCCCGCTGTTGCAGTCCTCCCGCTTGGCCCAGATCCGCGGCCCGCCGAGGTGCTGGGTGAGCCGCTCCAGCGGATGCACCGGACTGGGGCCGAACAGCAGTGGATAGCGGGGGAAGTCCTCGATGGACATGGTGGACGCTCCTTGCTCGACGGCTTCTCGTGGCGGACCGGCTCAGCGACGCGGCGCAGGCCCGACGGGACGGGTCATCGCGGATGGACACGGGTCTGTTCGGCGCGGGTGGCGAGCGATCGTGGACGCCGGACGTCGCGGAGAGTGCGGCGTGACGGCCCGGCGCCGGGTACGGGAACGCGGGTACGGACGCGGCCATGGCGGCCTTCCCCGTGTCTGCCCCTCGGCACCGGGACGGCCGTCCTCGACGCCCGCCCCGCCACCGCCGCCGTCCCCGCCGCGCCGTCGATCGTCACGTCGTCGACCCCGCGTCCTCGCCTCGGGCCTCAGCCGTGAGCAGCCGTCCGAGGGTCTCCCAGTTGCGTCGGGTGGCGGCGGCCGCGCCGTCGACGTCACCCGAGGCGCACAGCTCGACGATCTCGGCGTGCTGCGCCACCGAACTCCGACCCGCCAGCGTGGCGAACCGCACCCGCTCCACCCGGCGCAGCAGCGGCGTGACCTGGTCGAGCATCGTGCGCAGCGTCTCGTTGGCCGCCGCGACCACCGGGACCGCGTGGAACTCGTCGTCGGCCGTCAGCGCGCCGTCGACGTCTCCGGTCCGCAACGCCTCGGCGAGCCGCTGATTCGCCTCGCGCATCGACGTCAGCTCGACGTCGGTCAGCGTGGCCGCGGCTTCGCGCACGGCCAGGGCGTGCAGGGCCGCCGCGACGGACTGCGCCTCTCGGGTGGCCCGGACGTCCAGCGGGGCGACGATCGTGTAGCGGCCCGGCTTGGACCGCACGAGTCCCGCCTGTTCGAGCCGGGCCAGCGCCTCCCGGATCGGCGTGCGGCTCACCCCGAGCCATTCCACGAGTTCGGTGTCCAGCAGACGCTCGCCGGGGGCGAGGGTGCCGTCGACGATCGCGTCGCGGATCGCCCGGTACGCCTCGTCGCGCAGCAGCGACCTGGTCATGACGTGGTGACCGCGGGGGACCGGCATGCGGTATATCGCACACTGCATTCCCTTTGGCGTCAAGCGTGTTGCGGAGGACGGCCGCCCGGCCGGCGTGGTCGAGATGGCGGCGGGGCGGCGAATGGATGTGACCTGCGGGCATCGCCGGCCGTCCCGCCGGAGCCGCGGTTCTGACGGGACGGGAGGCGCGCGAGGGCGGCCGAGTCTCGGTGGTCGGCCGCCGGTGGCGCGTGGCCGTCGTCCTCTCGGACGCGGCGGACGAAGCTGCTGGTCACGACGACGAGCGACACTCCGTCCCCGAGCGCGGCGCAGGCGATGCGGCGGGACGCCGTCGGTCAGGCCACGGCGTCGATCAGCCCGCGAGGAGGGCGCCGACGGCGTTCTGGGCGATCAGGAAGCCCGCGATGCCGACGATCCAGCTCAGGGTCTCGTTACCGTTCTTGGTCATCCAGGCGTTCATCCGTTGCAGCAGCGGATCGATCCGCTCGTGGGCGACGAGCCGGACGCCGATCAGGACGACGGCGGGCAGCACCATGATCACGCAGTACGCGGCGAGGCTGAGGGTGATGCCGCCCCAGCCGATGCCGGAGGTGACGAGCAGGCCGATGGCCGCGAGGTAGGGCAGCATGGTCGCCAGCTCCATGCCCGCGGCAGCCAGGGCCAGCGAGATCAGCGACGGGGTGCTGCCCTCCTCGGTCAGCGCGCGCTCCCGCCACCGGGTGATCCGCCCCGGCCCCTTCGGCTTACGGTGCTTCGAGGTCATGCGGAAGCTCAGCACCAGCAGGGCGATGCCCGCCGCCAGCTGGACGCCGCGCAGGATCGTCTGGTCGACGCTCGCGAACAGGGCGCCGATCACGCCGAGGGCGGCGTCGGCGCCCACCATGACGAGCAGCCCGGCGGCGAAGTAGAAGACGACGATGGTGCCGAGATAGACGGCGAAGCGGCCGAGCCGGACCCGGCCGGGTGCGAGCAGCAGCCAGATCGGGATGAACAGCGTGCCGATGCTCGTGCTGTCGACGAGGGCGAGGCCGATCAGTCCTAAGACGAGTGCGGTGGTCATGGCGTGTGGACTCCTTGGGAGAAGACACGGTCGAGGTGGTCGTCGAGCAGTCGCCGGATGCGGTCCGGGTCGAAGTCCTCGCCGCTGGCGAGGTGGTGCAGGGCGAGTCCGTCGGTGAACGCCGCGAGGGCCGCCGCCTCGTCATGCGGATCGCGCTGTTCGTCGAGTTCGCCGAACTCTCTGGCCTGGGCGAAGCCCTTGGCCAGTTCGTCGAGCAGCCGCCGGGTGTTGGTCTGATGGATGCGACGCATCTCGGGGTCGACGAGGGTCGCCGGGATGAAGGCCAGCCACACGGCCAGCTCGTGCCTGCGGTCGTCGTCCAGGGGAAGGAGCGTGTTCATCACCGCGGCGAGCGTCTGGCGCACCGTCGGGCCGACAGGGGTTTCGAGGATCCGTTCGGTCGCTCGGGCGTACATGTGCTCGATCCCGAAGCGCAGCAGCTCGTCCTTGGTGCGGAAGTAGCTCTGCACGAGGCCGATCGAGGTCCCTGCCTCGGCGGCGACACTGGCGAGCTTGGCTCCGGGGAGGCCGTCGCGCGCGATGACGCGCAGGAGCGCCTCGGCGACCTGCCTGCGCCGAGCGTCGGCGTCTGCGGTTCGTGCCATGCGATGAAAATAGCACGGTATTATTTTTTACGGGCCGGGTGGGTCGCCCGGCCCGACGAGAAGGGGCGTCGGGCCTGGTCGGGGGATCCGCCTGCCCTGATCCGATCGGGCCTACGCGGGAGCTGGACGACTCGTCGACCGCACCGCCACCGCGGCGACGGTGATCTGTTCAGGCCGACACGACGACTCGTCCGCCGAGGGTGTGCCGTGGACGGAGTCGGGCGCGCGGCGGCCGGTGAGGGCGGTTCGGAATCGGCACCAGGGGGCTCTGGGCTCTCAGGGGATTCGCGGCGTCACCGCCTGCTTCGGCGTCACCGCCTGCCGCGGGGGCGGGCGTCGAGGCGTCGCGTGTCAGCGGGGTGCGAGCGAGTGGGTGCCTGCTCGCGGGTGGTCGGCCTGCCCCCGCGGCTCGGGAGCGGTCCGGCGGCTTCGTGCATCGCCACGGTCGCCTCGCCACGGCCGGCCGACGCATCGCCACGGTCGGCCGACGCAGGGCCTGCCTCGGCTGCCCGGCAGCGGGTCGGCAGACGACGCTGCCCCCGGTCCGAGCGGACCGGGGGCAGCGAATCTCGACGTTCTCAGCGATCGCGTCGCCGGGGACCGTCCGAGGAAGGCGGTTCTCAGACCGCGCGGACGCTCACGGCCTGCGGGCCCTTCGGGCCCTGGTTGATCTCGAACTCGACGGGCTGGTTCTCCTCCAGCGTGCGGTAGCCGTTACCGTCGATCTCCGAGTAGTGGACGAACACGTCGGGGCCGCTCTCCTGAGCGATGAAGCCGAAGCCCTTCTCCGCGTTGAACCACTTGACTGTTCCCTGTGCCATGTCTGCTCCTTCTCAAGGCCAAACGGGTCCGCACCGTGCGGCGCCCGGGTCGGGTCTCAGACGGCGACTTCTCCAGCTTGGCCTGCAAGGAAAGAGACGGCGCGCCCGCAACATCGTTTCCGCGAGCGTGGTGAAACACGAACACAAAACTGACGACCAACCTGTCCAACTAGATCGGCAGCCCGATTGTTCCCCACGACGTCCTGAAGTGTCGCACGTCACGATCACTCCGGCAGCGGTGCGGCGGCGAATTCACGGTCCGCGTCCGCGCCGCTCCGGCGAGCGGCGGGATACCCGCAGGTCAGAGGCCGACGGATGTGGGAGTGGACGGTGTGGCCTGCCGTGCCCAAGGTGCCGCGACCTCCTTCGGAGCGGGCCGGCCGGCGAGCCGAGGCCGACGCCGCGGCCGGTCGCCGAGGCAGCCGGACCGGGCAGGCCCGGCGGCCGAGCCTGCTCGCTCGCGCCGCCCCGCCTGCCCGGGCTCGCGGGGACGTGGCGGGGACCCGGCGGCCTCGTCATCGCGGTGCGGACGATCGTCGGTCGGCCATGGTCCACTCCGGCCATGAGTCGTGCCGTGGAGGAGTCCAACCGCAGGATGCTGCGGGTTCGAGACCGGATGGACCGGTGCTACGCGCAGCCGTCGGACCTCGCCGCGCTGGCCCGTTCCGTGCACGTCTCCCGGACGTACCTCATCCGCGCCTTCCGGGCGACCTTCGGCGAGACGCCCCACCAGTATCTGCGGCGTAGGCGGGTGGAACGTTCCATGGACCTGCTGCGCGAGACCGACCGCGGCGTGACGGAGATCTGCATGGCTGTGGGCTTCACGAGCCTCGGCACGTTCAGCCGGACGTTCCGCGACATCGTCGGCGAGTCGCCCACCGACTACCGACGTCGGGTCGGCCGGCTGCCCGTCCCGACGTGCTTCGCGAAGTCCTGGTTGCGACCGAGTCCTTTCGGAGAAGCCTCCGGCGACGTCGCCGAATAGCGTTCCTCCCATGTTCACCGCGATCACCCAGTCCCAGATCTACGTCCTCGACCAGGACGAGGCCCGCACGTTCTACGTGGACGTCCTGGGCCTCGACCTGCATACCGACACCGACCTCGGCCTCATGCGCTGGCTCACCGTCACGGCTCCCGGCGAGCCGGGCAGGCAGATCCTCCTGGAGAAGCCCGGCCCGCCGTCGATGGACGAGTCGACCGCCGAACAGGTGCGGGAGCTCGTCACCAAGGGCGCGATGGGCGGCTGGCTCATGCTGACCACCGACGACTGTCACGCCACCTACGAGAAGCTCCTCGCCAAGGGCGTCGAGTTCACCGACGAGCCGACCGAGAAGCCCTACGGCGTCGACTGCGGGCTACGGGACCCGTTCGGCAACCGCATCCGCTTCGGGCAGCTGTACACCCCGAGCGGCTGAGGCGGCGGCCCGCGTGGCGTCAGCCGCTGGGCGCACGGCTGCCAGGAGGCCGGTGACCAGCGGGTTTCGGTCGTCTGCTCGCCAGGCGACCGCGACGCGGGTGCGTACCGTGTCGGGATCGACGCGCCGGAAGGCGACGCCCTTCATCCGGATGCGGCGGATGCTCGCCGGGGCCAGCGACACCCCGAGCCCGGTCTCCACCAGGGCGCAGACGGTCTGCCATTCCACCGCGTGCTGCGCGATCTCGGGAGCGAAGCCCGCCGCCGTGCACAGGCCGATGATCTGATCGTGCAGTCGGGGCCCGACCGCACGGGGCAGCAGCACGAACGGATGATCCGCGAGCGCCGCGACCGGAACGGTTCGGCGGTCGGCGAGTGGATGCCCGGCAGGCAGCACGGCGACGAAGGGCTCGGTGAGCACGGTCGTGAACCCGAGCCCGGCGGCCTCGTCCTCGGGCGGTGGCTCCCGAAGAAGACCGATGTCGACGGCCCCGTCCTGGAGGGCGGCGAGCTGCGGGGTGGTGGTCATCTCACGGATGTCCAGTGTCACCCCGGGCGAGCGCTCGCGGAAGGCGCGGAGCAGACCGGGCAGCACGGTCAGGGCGAGGGACGCGGCGAACCCGATGCGCAGCGTCCCCGCCGTGCCGCTGCCGACCGCCCGCGCCGCGGCCAGCCCGTCCGCGAGGCCGGCCAGCGCCAGTCTCGCGGCGGGCAGCAGCTCCCGACCCGCGGGCGTCAGCGTGACGCGCCCCGGCTCGCGACACAGCAGCCGGTGGCCGACCCTGTCCTCCAGCCTGCGGATCTGCTGGCTCAGCGGCGGTTGGGCGATGCCCAGCCGCGTGGCGGCGTGGCCGAAGTGCAGCTCCTCGGCGAGTACGACGAAGGCATGCAGCTGGGGCAGCGGGAGTTCGGGACGATCCATATCTCCAGAGATATCAGAACGGTGATTCAGAGCTATTAGACGTATCGGGCGCGGCGGCTTAGCGTTCGGCGCATGACAGAACGACGCGCGATCCCGAGCGGCTCGACCTTCGAGGAGCAGATCGGGTACGCCCGTGCCGTGGTCGACGGCGACTGGGTGCACGTGTCCGGTACGACCGGGTTCGACTACACCACGATGACGATCTCCGACGACGTCGTGGAGCAGGCGCGGCAGTGCCTGCGCAACATCGAGTCCGCGCTCGCCGAGGCGGGGTGCACCGTCGCCGACGTCGTGCGCGTGCGATACCTGCTGCCCGACCGCGCGGACTTCGAGCCCTGCTGGCCCGTGCTGCGTCGCTGCTTCGGCGAGGTCCGCCCCGCCGCCACGATGCTGGTGTGCGGCCTGGCCGACCCCCGGATGAAGATCGAGATCGAGGTGTGCGCGCGGCGACGCGACACCCGGTGAGGTCCGTTCCGCCCGACCCGTGAGCACGTCGCCGCGTCGCCGTGCAGGGGGACGACACAGGATCATCGCGGGGTGGAACCTACTCGGCGACGGAGCCGAGCGGACTCCGCCGGTCACCCGCCGCAGGCCGTCCCCGCCGTACGACGCCCCTGCCTTAGGGCGGCCGTGACACGGCACCACGGCATCGCATCGGCCGTGTCCGACACCGCCGCCCCGCGATGCCTGGCACGCCGCAGGCCGGCCCGCCGCTAGCCCGCCGCCGACACCTCGACGGGCGCCGTCGCCTCGACGGGCGCCGTCACCCGACGCAGCGGCCAGTGATCGGCGGTGGAGCGGACGTCGGCGGCGCGACCGCGCAGCTGCTCGGCCTCGGCCGGGTCGGCCTCGCGGCCGGCGAGCTTGTCCAGGTAGTCGGCGAAGCCGGTGGTCTGCGTCCGATACCAGCCCGCCTGCCGGGTGTGCAGCTCCGCCAGATCGACGGTGCCGATCTGCTCCGGGTGGCTCCTGGCGAGTCGCCAGGCCAGCCGGGCGCAGGCGAGCGCGTCGCCGGTGGAGCTGTGGGCGTCCTCCAGCCGCACCTGATGGTGCTCGCAGAGGGCGCTCAGGGTGCGCTTTCCCCTGCGATAGCGGTCCAGATGCTTGTCGATGCACATCGGGTCGATCACCGGGCCGCCGAGCACCAGGTCGCGCCCGTGGTGGCGGCGCAGTTCGGCGTCCAGCAGCGACAGGTCGAAGCCCGCGTTGAAGACGCACAGCGGCGTGGTGGGGGACCAGACCCGGGCCAGGGTGTCGGCGATCTCGGCCACCACCGTCGCCGCGTCCCGGCCGTGGGCGCGGGCGTGTTCGGTGCTGATCCCGTGGACCTCGGCCGCCGCCGACGGGATCTCCACCCCGGGATCGGCCAGCCAGCTCGACACGACCGGCTCCGCGCCGGGAACGATGGCGACGATGGTCGCGGTGACGAGTCTGTCGGTCGCCGTGTCCACCCCCGTCGTCTCCAGATCGAAGGCTGTCAGCGGACCGTCGGACCAGGACATGCCGGATCGGATCATGCACCGAAGGTAGCGGATCATCCCGACGGTCCACACCGGCCGGACGGGCGGCGGTCGAGTGATCCGCACCGGTCCTGGTGCGTGACCGGCGGCTTCGTCGGCGTCGACGTCGTGTCTCGGCGCGGCCGCTGAAGGACGTCTCGGCGGCGGCACCGGGACCATGCCGACGCCGGGTGCCGCGCAGCCGGGCGGTGCGGCGGTCGCAGGCGGGCGGGCGACGATCGGCTCGCCGCACGCTCGCGTCGACCCGGGGACATCCGGCGGATCGCGGGCGATGCGAAGATCCGCCGCCCCCGAGTCGGGCAGATCTGCCCGCGACCCAGGCCGTCACACGCGGTCCCTCGGCCGGCGGCGCCGCCGGCCTGCCCCTAGCCGATCACGACGTCGGCGGTCCGTCCGCCGCACCGGACGACAGGTCCGAGGAAGCCGGGATCAGACACTCGTCGCCCTCGCAGGCCTGCCCGCCTGCGTCGCCGAACAGCCGCAGCGGCGCGCCGGCCGCGGCGAGCGGTCGTGTCGAGGTGGTCGTCGAGTCCACCGCCGGGTCCACCGCCGGGACGGCCTTCGATCCGCTCGTCTCGTCGGCCATGCCCTCACCCACCGCCCGCTCGCACGGTGCGCAGGACCTCGACGAAGGCCTCGGACTCCTGCGCACCCGAGACCCCGTACCGTCCGTCGATCACGAAGAAGGGCACACCCTGGATGCCGTACTGCCGCGCCAGCCGGAGATCCTGTTCCACGGCGTCCTCGTACTCGTCGCTCGCGAGCACGGCCGACACCCGGTCCCGATCGAGGCCGACCTCGACGGCCAGTGCGAGCAGCTCCTCGTCGCGTCCGACGTTGCGGCCCTGTTCGAAGTGGGCGCTCAACAGGCGTTCCTTGAGCTCGGCCTGCACACCGGTCTCCTTGGCGTGGTGGAGCAGCCGGTGCGCCTTGCGGGTGTTGGAGTGTCGGACGGCCGGCATGTCGTAGGCGAGCCCCTCCGCCGCGGCGATGTCGGTCACCTGCCGCAACCGCTGCTCGACCTGGTCGGCGGGCATCCCCCGACTGCGGTGCAGGTACTCGGCGCTGGTGCCCTCGAAGTCGACCGGGGTGTCCGGGGCCAGTTCGTAGCTGCGGTACTCGACCAGCACGTTCTCGCCCGCCTGCGCGACCGCCGCCTCGAAGCGGCGCTTGCCGATGTAGCACCAGGGGCAGTTGATGTCGGAGAAGATGTCGACCTTGAGGGCTTCATTCGGGGGGACGGGTTCACTCATGGACGGTGCGACTCCGTTCACGGGGTGGGGACGGCCGATCCGCAGGTGGCGCGGAGCGGGCGCACCGCGACGGTGTCGTCGCCGCGGTCGCCGGACGTCTGTCCCAACGCGCCCGGATGCCGATTGCTTCCCGCCGCCACGACAGCGGGTCGGCGTCACGACAGCGGGCCGCCGTCGCGACAGCGGGTCGGCGCCAAGCCGGTCTCGCCGTCCGGGGACGACCGTCGTCGCGGCCGTCGCGATCCGCCGCCTGGGGGCTCGCCGTGGTGCGGTCGCTGAGGCCGGCGGGATCCCCGGTGACGCGGTGACGCGGTGCCACAGCGACCCGACGGCCCGGTCCGACGGCCCGACGACACAGCGATCCGACGATCCGATGACCCGACGGTCGCATCGACCCGACCCGCCGGCCCGAGCCGCCGAGGACCGAGCCTCAGCCGACCCGGCTGGTGAACTCCCAGGCGCCGTGGTCGACGCGCAGTACCGCGTGGCCGTCCTCCATGCGGAGGAACGCCGCCGCGGGTGTGCTGTCGACGTCCTCGGCGCTCTCGGCGGGCACGTGCACCTCGGCGGAGACGCCGACGGGGACACGGACCCGCAGGATCAGGCCGGGGTCCGCCCGTTCCCACGCGACGGCGGCCGTTCCCCGCACCGTGTCGAGCGAGACACGCGCCCAGTCGACCCCGACCCGCGCGTCCGGCCGCACCACGAGGGTCCGGCACCCGTCGTCGCCGGGACGCAGCCCCGCCACGTTCTCGTAGAGCCACTGCACGACCGTGCCCTGGAAGTAGTGGTCGCGAGATCGGGAGTCGATCTCCCACATCTCCCACATGGTGTCGGCGCCGTTGTCGAACCAGTGGCCCCAGCTCGGGTAGTCGCGTCGCGTGGCGACGGCGTGGGCGAGCTCGGAGTGACCGTGGGCACTGAGCACGGGCAGCAGCACGCTCGTCCCCAGACAACCGGTGTTCAGATGATCGCCTCGGGCTCGGATGTCGGCCACCAGCGAGGCCAGCACCGATGCCTCGGACTCGGGCGGCACCAGCCCGAAGGCCAGCGGAACGGCGTTGGAGCTCTGCCGGTACTCGGGATCGCGGTCGGTGCGATAGTGCCCCTGGGGACCGAGGAAGGCGGCGTTCAACGCGACGCGGCAGCGTTCGGCCGTCGTCCGGTACCGCTCGGCGGCCTCGGACCTGCCCAGCCGCTCGCCCAGTTCGGCGGCGTGGCGGAGCGCGCGGCACAGATACGCCGTCGCGGTCAGCCGGGTGTCCTCCGGCGGGATGCCCGACTGATAGCCGGGCGGGAGCCAGTCGCCCAACGCGGTGATCGCCAGGTCGTCGACCAGCCGATCGATCTCCCAGTCCAGATACCGGGCCAGCGAGTCCCAGTGCCGGGCGACGAGCCGGTCGTCGGCGTAGACGCGGTACATCTCCCGCAGCAGGAACGGGTACACCGTCGTCCACTCCGGCGAGGGGGCGAGATTCGTGTAGCCCCAGCCGCTGCTGGGCACGATCACCGGCACCGCGCCGTCGGCGTTCTGGCTGTCGGCGATGTCGCCGATCCACTTGCCGAGGAAGCGGGACAGGTCGAAGGCGAACAGCATCGTGGGCGCCGCGACCTGGACGTCGCCGGTCCAGCCGTTCTTCTCGAACATGGGCGTGTCGGTGGGCAGGCCGTGGAAGTTGTTCAGCAGCGTCCGCCGCATCGCCCGGTCCAGCTGTTCGTAGAACGGCTCGGAACACCCGAAGCGGCCTGCCTCGGGAACGGCGCTGTGCACGAGTCGGCCGAGCACCTGCTCCGGGCTCGGCGGCTCGGGCAGCCCGGTGACCTCGACGTATCGGAATCCCTTGTAGGAGAACCGGGGCTCCCAGACCTCCGTTCCGCCGCCCGCGCAGACGTACTCGTCGAACTGGTGTCGGCCTGGCACGTGACCGTTCGTACCGATCACCCGGCCGTCGTCGTCGAGCTGTTCGCCGTGTTCCAACCCGATCCTGGTGCCTGCGGGCGCCCGGACCGACAGCCGCGTCCAGCCCGCCATCGTCCGGCCCATGTCCACGACGTGGACGCCGGGACTCGGCTCGGTGATGCCGACGGGACGGATGGTCGCGAGCACCTCGATCGGCTCGTGCTGCTGGGCCGACAGCCTGCCTGCCGGCGCGGACACCACGGCCGGGGTCGGCCAGTCGCCGTCGTCGAAGCCGGGCGAGGACCAGCCCGGCCTCGCGAGCCTGGCGTCGTAGGTCTCGCCCGCGAACTGCGAGTTCGACACCGTGGGCCCCTCGGCGATCCGCCAGTCGGCGTCGGTGCCGACGATGGTCCGGCTGCCGTCGGCATGGTCGACGTCGAGTCGCGCGAGCAGCCGCGGCTCGCCGTGCCACGGCGGGGTGTGCCAGTTCCACACGTTGGGCGTGGTCATCCCGTAGAAGCCCCTGCCGAGGGTGACGCCGAGGGCGTTGTCGCCGACATGCAGCAGGTCGGTGACGTCGTGGACGGTGTACAACACGGTCTCGTCGTAGTTCGTGAACCCCGGATCGAGGACCTGGGTGCCGACGCGGCGACCGTTGACCTCGGCCTCGTAGTAGGCGAGTCCGCTGACGTAGAGCCGGGCGCGGGTCACCGGGCCGGGCAGGGCGAACTCGCGGCGCAGCAGCGGCGCGGGTCGCTCCGGGCCGCTCACGTCGACGCCGTCGCCCCATGGTCCCTCGCCGTACGCGGCCAGCACGGCCGCCGCGGACCAGGTTCCGTCCTCGACGTCCGGATCGGTGACGTCGTCCGGTTCGACGTCGGTGACCTGCCAGCCCGCGCCGCTGGTGAGCTCGGCGGTCTCTCCGTCGGACAGTTCGATCAGGAGCCGCAGCAGCAGTCCGGCGGGGTTCACGTCGGGTCCGGGCCGGTTGTGGGCCACGACGGCGACTCGCACGTGCTCGCCGGCCGCGCGGACCGCCTCGGTGCAGTCGGCGAGCCGCGCCCGCCGCCACGTGTCGACCTGTTCCGGGGCGTGCAACACCCGTGCGCCGCCCAGGTACAGGGTGAAGTCGTCGTCCGCGGTGGCGACGATGCGGGCGCGGGCGATCTCGGCGCCCGGGGGAAGCCGTAGCTCGCCGTGGAACCAGCGGTCGCCGACCGGCGCCGTCTCGGGCGAGGCGTCGGCCGACCAGATCCACGAGGTGCCGTCCAACGTCGGCGGGGCCTCCGTGGCCGGGGCGCCGATCCAGCGGGCCTGCCAGTCCTCGCCGAGCATCGCGGTCTCCCACCAGCGGACGTCGCTCCAGTCCGATCGGCGGCCCCGGCCGTCCCAGACCCGCACCCGCCAGTGGTAACGGGTGCGGGGGCGCAGCGGCTCGCCCGCGTATTCGACGCCGATCGAGCGATCGGACGCGACCCGGCCGGAGTCCCAGGCCCGGCCGCGCGGCCAGTCGTTCGGATCGGTGGTGACCTGCACCTGGTAGGCGGACTGTCGTGCGCCGTGTCCTTCGGCGGCGGTCACCCACGACAGTCGAGGGGTCGTCACGTCGGTGCCCAGCAGGGTGTCGGCGTACTCGACGGTCGTGCGCTCCACACGCAGCCTGCCCGCCCCGTGCCCGGCCGAGGGTCGTTCGTCGTCGTGCGCGTCGTATGCGGCGGCGGGCGCCGAGGACAGCGACAACGCCGCCACCCCGGCGCCGGTCCCGAGCGCGGACGTGTGCAGGAATCCACGTCGATTCATGCCCTTGCCCATCGACTTCCTCCGTGATCGTCGTCGACTGAGGAGAGAAGGACGGGCCGGCGACCACCCCGTTCTGCCGGTCGACGCGCGCCCGTCGTAGCGAGTCCACTTCGGACCGTAGTCGGATGGTCGCTGGATCGAGTGTTTCACGATGTCCGATTCCGGCCGGCGACGGTCGGCGGCGCGGCTTCGCAGTCGGCTTCGGGTGTCTCGGTCTCGGCTCGGCGGCCCCTGTCGTCGTGCGCCGTGGGAGCAGGATCGCCGCCGCGGCGGCCAGCCGACGCTCGCCACCGCCGTGCGGGCGGCACGCGGCGACCCTGAGGAAGGTCGTCGACGGCGCGGCCGGGCGCCACGCCGCACCCGCCGGCGTCGCCGGGGAACCCGGTTGCGGCGAGCGTGACGGGCCACGAAGATCCGAGAGTCGAACCCCGGATCGCCTCCCGGCGCGTGCGGCGACGGCAGCACGGGACGGCGGTCGAGCAGAAGGAGCGAGGTCCGCCCGAGTGAGCCTGGATTCCGAACGGCATGCGAGCGCCGAGGGGGAGCGGCCTGCGGTCGACCTCGATCGGCTGCGGTCCTGGGTCCTGGCGGACTTCGCCGTCGACCTCACCGCGATCGACTCCGTCGCCGAGGGCGCGGACTCGGCCGCCGAGGTGTGGCAGGGCCTGGCCTCGGACGGCGCGTGTTACGCGGTGAAGTGGAGCGGCGGCGGGAGCCCGGCGGGTCTGATCCTGGCGGCACGGCTCGCGCACCAGGGCATCGCGGGGGTGGTGGGGCCGATCCCGACCCGTGCGGGCCGCTGGTGGAGCGACCGCGAGGGACGCAGGCTGTCCCTCGTCCCGTGGATCTCCCACGAGGCGGCGCTCGGCGGGATGACCCGGCGGCAGTGGATCGCCTACGGTGAGCTGCTCGCCCGGACCCACGCCACCGAGGTCACCGAGACACTGGTCGAGATCCTGCGACAGGAGGACCATCGGACCCACGAGCAGTACGCGGCCGTGGCCCGCTCCGTCGGCCGACGACTCGACGCCGTCGCCGCGGCGCCCGCCGAACCGGGGGCCGACGGTGCGCGATCCCGAGGCGCGTCCGGCGCCCCGAATCTCGCCGCCGAGCCTGCCCGAGGACCGTCCGCCGACGCGACGGCAGATCGTCTCCGGGGCGACCCGCTCGTCCGTTCCCTGGCGACGGGCTGGCAGGCCGCGTCGACGCTCATCGGCGTGCTTCTCGACCAGGCGGAGTCCCTGGCCGCGGAGCTGCGGACCCGGCCGACCCGTCGCGTCGTCTGCCACGGTGACCCGCATCTGGGCAACGTGCTGGCGGCGGGCGATGACGAGGTCTTCCTGCTCGACTGGGACGACGCGGTGCTGGCGCCCCGAGAGCTGGATCTGTTGTTCGTGCTCGGCGGGGTGCTGCCCTTCGCGCAGGTCACGCCGCAGGAGCAGACCTGGTTCTTCGAGGGGTACGGGCCTGTCGAGATCGACCCCGTGCGGCTGGCCTACCACCGCTGCACTCGAGCACTGGAGGATCTGGCCGTGCCCGCCGCCGAGGTGCTCGATCCGCGTCGCCTCAGCGTCGAGGAGCGTGCCGAGGCCTTGGACATCGCGCTGAGCGTCGTCTCGCCCACCGGACTCGCCACCCTGGCCTATGCCGGGCTGCGGGAACTCGGCCGGATCGCGGAGGCGTCTCCCGCGCCGTCCTCCTGACCGATCGACAACCCGACACCCCGGAGCCCGGAGTCGGCGGACCGGGCCTCGCTGCCTCGACGGCAGACGAGCCCGCGTGGTGCGCGCCCGCGCGGACGGGTACGGCGGCGGAACATCGAGCGGCCCGCGGCCCGCGGCACGACGCGAGCGGCGGCGCGTCCGCGCGCGTCACAGTTCGTCGGCGGATGCGGGCGTCGGCCCGCGGCCGGCGTGCGAGGCGGCCCGCGTCGAGAAGTGAACGGTCTCGCCGGGGCCGAGCAGCACGCTCTCCGGGCCGCACACGCATCGGATCGCGGGCCTGCGCGGTCCCGGCGCGGTGCGCACCGTCACGGTGCGGCCGCTCACCCGCACCAGCACCGGCTGGTGGTGGTAGCGGATGGTCAGCTCCAGCACACCGAGCTCGGCGGGCCAGTGCGGGTCCAGTCGCAGCACGCCCTCGCGGACCTCGATGCCCGCGAAACACCGTTGCAGCAGGTCGACGCCGCCGACCATCCCGGCGAGGTGGATGCCCTCCTGGGTCGTGCCCTTCTGAACGTCGTGCAGGTCCGACACGATGGCGCGGTCGAAGAACTCGACGGCACGCGCCCGGTGGCTGCGCGCCAGGACCCAGGCGTGCACCACGGAGCTGAGCGTGGAGCCGTGGGAGGTGCGGCCCAGGTAGTACTCGATGTTCTTCGGGATCTGCTCCCCGGTGAAGTCGTACCCGAGGTCCCGCAGGATCTCGATCAGCTCGTCTGACGACAGCAGGTAGAAGAGCATCAGCACGTCGGCCTGTTTGGAGGCCTGAAAGTCGTTCGGGTCGCGCCCCTCCGCCTCCAGGATGCGGTCCAGCCTGTGGATGTCGGGATAGCGGCGGCGGTAGTCGTCCCAGTCCAGCTCGGCGAGCCGTTCATAGCCTTCGAACTGGCTGATCACCCCGTCGTCGTGGAACGGAACGAACAACTTGCGTGACATGCGGCGCCACCGGTCGATCTCGCGATGCCGCAGCCGCAGCGTCTCCATCAGCTCGTCGCCGCGCTCGGTGGGCAGAACGGTGGTGACGACGTCGACGGCGACCCGGCACAGCCAGGCCGTCATGATGTTGGTGTAGGCGTGATTGTCGATTCCGGGACGGTCTGAGCCCGGATAGGCTGTGTGGTACTCGTCGGGGCCGACCACGCCGCGGATGACGTACCGGTCGCGGCCGTGGTCGTACCGGGCGAGCGACGCGAAGAAGCGGGTGATCTCCAGGATCATCTCCGCTCCGAAGGAGCTGAGGAACTCCTCGTCGCCGGTCGCCTGGTAGTAGTGCCACACGTTGTAGGCGATCGCGATGCCGATGTGGCGCTGGAGATGCGTGTCGTCCCGCAGCCAGCGGCCGGACTCCGGGTTGAGGTGCATGAACTGGCTCTCCTCGCGGCCGTTGCTGCCGCTCTGCCAGGGATACATCGCCCCGGTCAGGCCCTCGCGGCGGGCGGCGAGCCGAGCCTGTGGGAGCCGACGATGGCGATACAGCAGCAGGGACCGGGTCAGGTGCGGGGTGCGCAGCGTGATCGTGGGAAGCACGAACAGCTCATCCCAGAAGACGTGCCCCCGGTAGGCCTCGCCGTGCAGTCCACGCGCCGGGACGCCGACGTCGAGATCCGCGGTGTGCGTCGAGAGCGTCTGCGCCAGGTGGAAGAGGTTGAGGTTCACCGCCTGCCGCGCCTCGACGTCGGCCGACAGGCCGCAGCGGTACCGCGACCACACCTGGTCCCAGGCCAGGACGTGCGTGGCGAGCAGGTCGTCGAACCCCGCCGCGTCCGCCAGGTCGCCGACGGCCTCCTCCCTGGGCTCGGTGGCGGCGAGATCGCGCGAGGTGTGCACCGAGACGATCTTCTCCAGCCGGGCCTGGCGGCCGGGTGTGAGGTCGACGCTCATCTGCTGGGCGATCAGGTCGTCCTGTCTGCACAGGGTGCGCGTCGGCTCGACGACCTCGGCGTCGCACCACACCGTCGAACGGCACGCCTCGGCGACGAGGATGCCGGACTGGCTCGTCCTGGCGTGCAGCAGCACCGTGTCGGGGCGCGCCTCCTCGGTGCCGTGCTCGATCAGATGGCGGCCGTTCAACGCCCGGTAGCGCGCCACGCCGGCGTTGGTGATCCGTCCGTCGATGCCGCTGCGGAAGGTCAGCCGCCCGGACCAGTCCTCGGCCACGATCGTCGTCTCCAGGCCTGCGAGGTGTGGCGAGCCGAGATGGACGAACCGGCGCTGAACCAGCCGGGTGGTGCGTCCTCGCGCATCACGGAAACGAAGTCGGCGCAGTAGCAGTCCGCGCTCCATGTCCAGTTCCTGCTCGTGTTCCAGCAGTTCCGCGGAGTCCGGTGCGAACCACGGCCCGTCGTCGATCCGGAAGGTGAGCAGCAGCCAGTTCGGGAGGTTGACCATCGACTCGTCTTCGATGTCGTGACCGGCGATCCGGCTGGTCACGCGGTTGTAGCAGCCCGCGACATAGGTCCCCGGGTAGTGCACCCCGTCGGCGACGGACTCCGGCGCGGCGCCTCGGGTGGCGAGGTACCCGTTGCCGACGACGCACAGCGCCTCCCGCCTGCCCTCGTCGGCGGGGTCGAAGCCTTCGAACAGCAGTTCCCACGCCGTCACGACGGCCGCCCGCTCCCCGGCCCGGCCGAGCCCGTGCCGGTCGAGCCCGTGCGGCGGCGGCCTGCGGTGGTCGCCGGGCCGCCGCCGTGTCGATCCGGCCTCGCCGGCCCGTCGCCATGCGACGGCTCGACAGGTCCGTCGACGATTTCCTGCCCCCGAGTCTCGCCTGCCGCGGCGTCCCGGCCCGCCCGGCCGGGGCCGGTGGCGGGCCGATCGGCCTCCGCGCAGCCGTGGATCGCCAGTTCGTCGAGGTTCGACACGACGACATGGGCGCCCGCGGCGCGCAGCCGAGAGCCGTCGCCCGCTCGGTCGACGCCCACCACCAGACCGAATGCGCCGCGCCTGCCCGCGAGGACGCCTGCCTCGGCGTCCTCCAGCACGGCGGTCTGGTCGGGCGGGACGCCGAGCAGCTCGGCCGCGGCGAGGAACACGGCGGGATCGGGCTTGCCGGGCAGGTCTCGTCGCGCGGCGAGGAGGCCGTCGACCCGTGCGTCGAAGAGATCGTCGATGCCTGCTCGGGCCAGGACCGCGGCGCAGTTGCGGCTCGCGGAGACCACGGCGACGGTCAGTCCGCATCCACGCAGGGACGTCACCAGCTCGCGCGCGTCGGGGTAGACGTGCACGCCGTCGGCGAGGGCGTGCTGGAAGCAGGCATCCTTCCGTCTGGTCAGGTCGTGCACCGTCTCGGCCGGACCCGCCGCTCGTGTCCCGTCCTCGCGGCCGTCGTCCGGCCCGTCGTCGGGCAGGCGGATCCCGCGGGAGCTCAGGAAGGCCCGGGCGCCGTCCTCTCGCGACCTGCCGTCCACCTCACGCAGGTAGTCCTCCTGGCTGAACGGCCGATGATCCTCGCCCTCGGCGGCGGGACGGGTCGCGAGGAAGTCGTCGAACAGCCGTCGCCAGGCCGCGGCGTGCACTCGTGCGGTGTCCGTGACGACACCGTCGAGGTCGAACAGCGCCGCCGCCACCTCTCGCACGTCGATGCCCGCCATCCACGCCTCCCTCCCCACTGCCGACCGCCGTGCCGACGGCTGCGGCGACCTGCCGCGACGGGGCTCGTCGGACGAGGGGTTCCCCGTTCCGCCTCGGGTACTCCGCCGCCCGGTGATTCCGCGAGCCCGGGACGCGGCCCGATGCGGGGTCCGTCTGGGATCCGTCGGCACGAGGGCCGCCGGAGAACACCTTCGAATACCCCCACGCGGCGGCGCGCGGAATCGATTCGCCTTTTCGTCGAGAAAATTGCCCTGCGATGTCCTCGATATTCCCTCTGCTGTCCACGAGGAACGTCGTCGGATCGTCGGCGGACATCGGCGAGCGACGTTCGTCGACGCGACGTCCGGGCGCGAACCACAGGCCGGAGAGGTCGGTGACCAGGCAGGCAGGGCATCAGCGCAGGCATGTCACGCCCCCGCGACGGCTGTGTTACCTTCCCGTTAACAAGATCATCGAGCACCCCTGCGAACCACCGGCGAGAGAATTCATGACGAACAGGCGGGCGTGGTCCTCGGCTGCGCTGCAGAGCAACCGAGGTTTCATTCTTCTGCTGCTCTCCACCGGGGTATCGGCATTGGGATCGGGCATGTATCTGCCCGCGATCCAGCTTCTGGCCACCGAGATCGCGCAGGACGACCGTGTCGTGGCCGTGGTCCGGGTCGCCATGACGCTGCCGCCGGTGCTGTTCATCCTTCTCGCGGGCGTGGCGGCCGATCGGATGCGTCGTCGCAGACTGATGATCCTCGCCGACGCGGTGCGGGCGGCGGCGGTCCTGGCCTTCGCCGTCGTGGTCGGCGCCGAGGTCGGATCGATGTGGTTCGTCCTGCTCGTGGTGATCGTCTTGGGCTCCAGTCAGACCTTCTTCGACAGTTCGGCACAGGCCCTGCTGCCGCAGCTGGTGGCCAAGGACGCCCTCGTCCAGGCCAACAGCTGGCTCACGGCTGCGCTGACCCTCGGGTTCTCCTTCGTCGGGCCCGCCATGGGCGGCGTGCTGTTCTCCTGGAATCCCAGCCTGCCGTTCTTCGTGAACGCGCTGACCTTCCTCGTCTCCGGGCTGCTGATCCTGGGGGTCCGCTCCACCACGGCCCGCTTCGACGATCCTTCGGCGCGGCGGCCGAATCGGTCGGGGGTGGTGGCCGACATGCGTGCGGGGCTCGCCTACACCGCACGGCACCCGGTGCTGCGGTCGGTGACCCTGCTGGGCATCACCGTGTCGTTCGCGATCGGGATGGTCACGGGGGTGTTCGTGCTGTTCGCGACCCGCTACCTGGCGTTGGGGCCCATCGGCTACGGGGTGCTGCTGGTGAGCGAGTCCCTCGGGGCGCTGCTCGGCAGCATGCTGGCCCTGCGGCTGCGACATCGGCTGGGGCGGCGGAGGATGTTCCGGATGCTGCCGGTCGTCATGGCCCTGACCTATCTGTTGGAGATCTCCACCCGCAGCGTGGTGTTCATCTTCTTCGTCATCGTGGTGGGCAACGCGGCCTTCCTGGTCTGGGTCATCACCTCCACCTCCGTCCGGCAGGAGGTGGGGCCGCCGGAACTGCTGGGGCGGATCACCAGCGTCTATCGTCTCGGCGGACTCGCCGCCACCAGCCTCGGCGCGGCAGCGGGCGGCCTGATCTCGGAGTCCTTCGACGTCCGGGCGTCGTTCCTGGCGGCGGCCGTGCTGCTGCTCGTCGTCCCCTGGTTCGTTCCGCTGCGGGTGCCCGCGGCGGAACGCGCGCCGTCGACGCCGCCGGCACTCGGCGCGGCAGCGGGTTCGGAGACGCTTCCCGGTTGAGCATCGAGGGCTCGGCGCGTCCGCTCGGCGCGGATCGTCCGGCGCCGCGAGGTCATCCCTCGTCCGGCGCCGCGAGGTCATCCCTCGGCAGGCGTCGGCGCGGCGGGGCTCGGCTCGACGGGCGCCGGCTCGGCAGGGGCCGGCTCGGCAGGCGTCGATGCGGCGGGCCAGGCACGCAGGGCCAGGTCCACGGCGCGGTCCAGCTCTTCACGCTCGGCGCCGTCGGCGGCCTGGACGGAGATGCCGTAGGAGATCATCGCGATATAACGGGCGAGGTCGGCGGCGTCGACGTCGTCCCCCAGCTCGCCGTCGGCCTTGGCCTGTGCGAAGCGGGCACGGAGGCCGAGTTCGCCCGCGCGACGCCGGGAGACGAGTTCGTCGCGAGCGGCGTCCGCCTGGGCGCCGGTGACCAGCGCGGACTGCACGACCAGGCAGCCTCGGCTGGGGCCCGTGGTCGTGACCGAGGCCGCGCCGCGGAGGAGGCCTTCGGCGGCGGCCCGCGCCGTCGGCGCCTCGGCGGCCTCCCGGATGTGGCGCGCCGGCCCGTCGAGATAGCGATCCACCGCCTTGCGGAACAACGACTCCTTGTTGCCGTAGGCGGCGTAGAGGCTCGGCCTGCTGATGCCCATCGCCTCGGTCAGCTCCGCGAGTCCGGCGCCCTCGTATCCGTGGCGCCAGAACACCTCGAGCGCGCGGTCCAGCCGTTCGCCTACGTCGAACTCGCGGGGGCGTCCGGTGGCCATGAGTGCCCTCCCTGCTTCCGTACTGATCGATAGGATAGCCTTCCTCTTGTATACTGAACGGTATAAAACTGGAGGTAGCGTCATGACGACCAACCAGGCAGGACGAGTCGCCCTCGTCACCGGCGGTTCACGCGGCATCGGCGCCGCCACCGCCCGAGCACTGGCCGACGAGGGACTGAACGTGGCGATCGGCTACTCCGCCTCGGCCGAGAAGGCCGACGAGGTCGTCCGCGATCTGCGGCGCCGAGGAGTCCGCGCGGTCGCCTATCGGGCGGACCAGTCCGACGCGGACCAGGTCACCGCCCTCGTCGACACCGTGGCGACCGAGTTCGGCAGGCTGGACGTCCTGGTGAACAACGCCGGGGTGTCGATCAACGGCAGGGTCGACGACCCCGAGGCCGACACGACCGCCTTCGATCACCAGATCGCCGTCAACCTCGGCGGCGTGGTCGCCGCCATTCGGGCCGCGACCAGGGTTCTCGGGCGCGGCGGACGCATCATCACGGTCGGCTCGACGCTCGCCGCCCGCGCCGGATTCCCCGGCGTCGCCGACTACGCCGCGACGAAGGCGGCGGTCACCGGATACAGCCGCGGCGCGGCTCAGGACCTCGCGTCACGCGAGATCACCGTCAACGTGGTGCAGGTCGGCGCGGTCGCCACCGACATGAACCCGCCGGTGGGCGACTACGCCGACCGCCAACGGGCGGCCGTCGCGTTGGGCCGCTTCGGCACCCCGGAGGAGATCGCGGCGGGCATCGTCTTCCTCGCGAGCCCGGGCGCGTCGTTCGTCACGGGCAGCGTGCTCACCATCGACGGCGGCTTCCTGGCCTGACCGTCTCCGAGGCCCTGCGGGCATCCGTCACGTCGCGGCGGGAACGCGGCCGCGACGAGGGCGACCGGCCCCGCGCGGCGGAGTCGACAGGACGGACCCGACAGCGGCGACCTGCTACGGCGGGCGGGCGTGGCCTGCGCGGCCGTGACGGCGGCGCAGGACGGCCCGGCGGCGCAGGTGCGGACGACGGGCGTGCGACCGTCCGACGGTCGCACGCCTCGTCCAGGGGAGTCTCGGCTGTCAGAGCCCCGTCGCCCCGTCCAGCTGTTCCCGGAGGATGTCGGCGTGGCCGGCGTGCCTGCCGGTCTCCTCGATCATGTGCGCCACGATGGCCCGTAACGGCACGCGCAGCTCCTCGCCGGGGTTGGCCGCGGCGGCGAGCGTGGCGAGGTCGGGGCAGTCCCGCACGATCTCGTCGCTGCGCGCCGCGGCCTGTCGGTAGGCCGTCAGGACCTCCTCGGCGGTCCGGCTCGCGGGGACCCGCATCGACTCGTCGCTCGCGATCTCGACATCGAGGAAGACCCGTTGGAACCAGTGCTCCCCGCACCAGGTCAGGTGCTGGATGAGACCGAGCAGGTTCGTGCCGGACGGGACGCCGGGGGCCCGCAGGTCCGCGTCGGAGAGTCCCGCGCAGGCCCGCGTCACCGCCTGGCGCATCTTCTCCAGGTAGCGCAGGAGCACTTCACGCTCGGACTCCAGCCACTGTGGACGGACGGGTTCACTCATGCCGCGCACCTTATGCCGGGCGCCACCGCCGTGCACCGGACATCCGCCGCCCGCCGCCCGCCGCCCGCCGCCCGCCGCCCGGCGCCCGGCGCCCGGCTCACAATCCGCCGGAGCAGCCCGGCTCGTCGACGCCGCCCTGGATCCACGGCAGGTTCACCTTTCGGAAGGCGATCGAGCGGTTCGAGGTCGCGCTGCTGCCGGTGTTCTCGTTCACCTCGATCAACGCCCCGACGTGATAGTCGGCGGTCTTGGCGATGCTGGAGTAGCCGCCCTCCCGGTAGGTGCTGCTCTCCCCGGACAGCGGGGCGTCGGAGAACGGCCTGCTGTAGCCCCAGGTGCGGCCCTCGTCCTCACTCATCCGGATGCGCATTCTGGTGCGCGTCTCGGTGCTGGCCGAGTTCACGAAGGCCAGCCGGGCGGGCTCGTCGGAGTTGTACCGCATGGTGGACGCCTCGTTGATCGGGTCCAACAGGCAGCTCGCGGGGGCGAACGGCGTGAAGCCGTTCTCGATCGACCCGCGGGAGACCCAGCGGCGCTTCCCACGTTCGGCCGTCGCCGTGGTCGGCCGATCGTTGCGGTAGAGGCTGCCGTCGGCCAGTTCGAGGATCGTGGACTCCCCGGTCTCCTCCATCGGGGCGCCCGAGGTGGTGCGCATGACCTCGACCTGCCAGGTCTCGCCGTGGTCGTCGCTGTAGATGTTGCGGTGCTGGGCGGGGATCACGAGCCTGCCGGGATCACGCACCGTGGTCTGGATGCCCACTCCGGGGCCGATCGCGTCCCAGTTCCAGCTGGACCCGTCCGCGCGCGTCCGGGGCTTGAGGGTGTCGGACATGTTCACCGGGTCGGTCCAGGTCACGCCGTCGTCGCTGCTGGAGGAGACCCAGACCTGCCGGTCGTCCCAGGAGTCCACCGTGCCGCTGCCCTCGGGCTGGTGGTTCATGAACAGCCAGATCCGATTGTCGGTGCGGTCCACCACGGGCGTCGGATTCCCCCAGGTGCCCTGGCCCCGGCCGACCACCTCGTTCAGGCCCGACCAGGACGCCCCGTCGTCCGTGGAGCGCTTGTAGAGCAGGTTGATGTTGCCGAAGTCGCGGTTGTTCGACGCGCGTCCCTCGGCGAAGGCGATGAGGGTGTCGCGGTTGGTCCTGATCAGCGCCGGGATGCGGAACGAGTGATATCGAAGACCGTTGAAGGACTCGTCGCCGCCGTCGAAGAGGATGCGAGAGGACTGCGAGGGCGCGGCGGAGATCTCGGCCTCGGCGGCGGTCTCGGCGAGGCTCGGCGTGGTCGGGGTCATCACAGCCTCGCTCGTCGCCGCGGTCGGCCGCGGCACGACGTCGGCCGCGCCGTCTGCGGCGATCGCCGAGCCCGAGGTCGAGACGGCGGCCGCCAGCACCCCCGCCAGTGCGAGCGCGACTCCGCGCGGGTGCCGTCGTGTTCCCGTTCTGAACAGAGGTGTCCGTGCCACCGGGGTCTCCTTCGCGGCCGTCGTCTCTCGCGCACCGGAGGAGCTAGTCGATCATCCGAGCGTCCGGTGTGACTCGACGATCGATCCACCCGCTGTTCACCGGGGATCGGGCGGCCCGACGGTCGCTCCCTCGGGGCCGTGCCGGGTTCCGACGCGGCGACGACCTCCGGGGACGGACCCCGGGAACGGACCCCGGGAACGGACCTCGGTGGCGGACGCGGTGGCCGGACGCGGCGACGGACGCCCGCGACCATGAGGGCGGACCCGCCGCCTGCGCCTGCGACCGATCGGCCGAGGCGCCTGCGACGGTCGGCCTCGATCAGGACCTGCCGTCGTCCACGCCGAAGGCGGCGGCCAGCTCGTCCAGCATCTGCTCGGCGCCCTGGAGGCTCACCGAGGTGACCCAGACCTCGTCGTCGACCGTGGTGATCTCGCCCGTCAGCCTGCCCCACAGCGGGTTGGACTCGAACTGCTCCCGCGGGTTCTCCGCCTCGGCGGCCGGGTCCGTGTAGGTGGACACGAAGATGCGGTCCGCGTCGAGGTCGGTGATCTCCTCCTGACTGAGGTTCACCATGATCTCGTCCTCCGAGTCGGCCTGGCCTTCGGGGCGGGTCAGGCCCGCGTCGGCCAGGATGATGCCGGGGAAGGACGCGCTGGTGTAGAGCCGGACCGTCGGCTCGCCTTCGACGAAGCGCGCCATCGTCACGGTGGCGTCCCGGCCCAGCTCCTCGCGGATCGCCTCGCCGATGCTCGCCGCGCGCTGTTCGTAGGCGCTGATGCGCTCCTCGGCGAGGTCCTCCCGGCCGGTCGCCTCGCCCAGGAGTCGGATGTTGTCCTTCCAGGTCGCCCCGGTGGTCTCGCTGAAGACCGTGGGCGCCACCTCGCTCAGTTCCGGGTAGATCTCCTCGTGCCGCACCTGCGCCGAGACGATCAGCTCGGGCTCGACGTCCCACAGCATCTCGACGTCGGGGGCGGTGATCTCGCCGATCACGGTGGCCGCCTCGGCCTGGGCCTGCTCGTCCTCCTTCAGGTAGCCGGGCAGCGTTCCGTCGGCGGTGTGGTAGTTGATCCGCGCCACCACGTCGAGGTCCAACGCCATCGCGGCGTCGATGTAGCTGGTGTCCAGCGTCGCGACGCGCGTCGGCCGCGTCTCCAGCGTCGTCTCGCCCATGGCATGGCTGATCGTCCGGGGAAAGCCCTCCTGGCTCGCGCCCTCCGGCGCGGGAGTCTGGGCTTCCTCTCCGCCCCCGCATGCGCTGAGAAGCAGGCAGATCGCGAGCGGAACGGCGACGGCCGCCCCCCTGGTGCGATGACGCACGGCACTCGACATCTCACTCGTCCTTTGTTCGGTTAGCCTTGCCTCAGCATGGTACGAGGTGATCGGGAACGGCTCGGCGTCGCCTGTGTGCCTCGAACGATCGCCGCATCCCTTCCGCAGGCGGTGCACGACGGTGCCGACGAGCGTCCGCGGTGGACTTCCGGCGGGTGTCCGGTGCTCGGCGGGCAGGCGGGGGACGGGGCGTGCGGCTCGGGACGTGTCGGGCGCCGGGGATCGAGGTGCCTGCGCGCCTCGACGGAGTCGGTGAGGCTAGCCTCAGTGCCGGTCGTCGCCAGTCGTGCGAGAGCGGACGTCGAAGCGGCGCGTCGACGTCCGGAGCGGACGGCGCGACGACGGGACCGGGCCGCCCGCGGGACAGACCGGGACGCGGGACGATCGCCGAGTGAGGAGACAGGGTGAGCGCGACACTCGACGCGGTCCGTCGCCGCGTGCCCGACGGACGGGCGCGCCGCAGGACGGTGGGACTGACACTGCTCTGCGTGGCGCTGGTGCTGGCGGTCGCCGCGAGCGTCTCGATCGGGTCGCGGACGATCCCGCTCGACCTCGTCTGGGCGGCGCTGGTCGACCCGCGAGGCACCGAGTTCGACGACATCGTCCGCTCGCTGCGGCTGCCCCGAACGGTGCTGGGGCTGCTCGCCGGAGCGGGCCTCGGTGCTGCGGGCGCGCTGATGCAGGGCCACACCAGGAACCCGCTGGCCGACCCCGGCATCCTCGGCGTGACACAGGGCGCCGCCTTCGCCACCGTGCTCGCCGTGGTCGCGTTCGGCATCCGTGACCTGGAGAACTTCATCTGGTTCGGCTTCGCCGGGGCCTTGATCGCCAGCGTCGTGGTGTTCGTCCTCGGCTCGCTCGGCGGCTCCACGCCGGTGACGCTCGCGATGGCGGGTGCCGCCGTCACCGCGCTGCTCGGCGGCCTCGTCGCCGCGGTGGTGCTGGGCAACCGGGCCGGGATGGAGGTCTACCGCTTCTGGCA
The DNA here is from genome assembly GCF_002234535.1 of Actinoalloteichus hoggarensis. Taxonomy (NCBI): domain Bacteria; kingdom Bacillati; phylum Actinomycetota; class Actinomycetes; order Pseudonocardiales; family Pseudonocardiaceae; genus Actinoalloteichus; species Actinoalloteichus hoggarensis. The sequence goes on along the minus strand of NZ_CP022521.1, from coordinate 4,302,879 downwards.
GGTCGGCTCGATCGCCGCCCGCGAGTACTCCGTCTCCGGGCAGGTGGCGCCCTTCCTGCTGGCGGGCATCGTGCTCGCCCTGGTCAACGCCCGAGGGCTCAACGTGCTCGCGCTCGGCGAGGACATGGCGCGGGCGCTGGGCCAGAACATCCGACTCACCCGGATCGTCGGCGTCACGGCGATCACGCTGCTCACGGGCGCCGTCGTCGCGGCCTGCGGGCCGATCGCCTTCCTCGGGCTGGTCGTCCCGCACCTCGCCAGGTCCATCACCGGACCGGACTACCGATGGATCGTGCCCGTCTCGGCGCTGACCGGTGCGGTCCTGCTGCTGGCCGCCGACGTGCTCTGCCGAGTCGTGTCCTCCGACAGCTTCGAGGTGGGCATCATGCTCGCCGTCCTCGGCGCGCCGGTCTTCATCTGGCTCGTCCGGCGGAAGGGACTGATCCGGCTGTGACCGTCCACGATCCACAGCTCGACCCCGACGGCCGCGGCGCGGGCAGGCGGAACGGAACGGCGCCCGGCTCGACGGCCCCGGCCGGGGGCGGCCCCGAGGCGGCGGGGAGATCCGCCGAGGCGCCGGTCATCCCTGCGGTGCGCCTCGGGCCGGTCTCGATGATCCTGCGGCCCCGGGTCGTCCTCGTCACCGGCATCGCGCTCGTCCTGCTCGTCCTGGTCGCCGCGCTGAACATCGGCCGGGGCACCTCGCAGATCGAGGTGTTCGACGTCCTGCGCACTCTCGCGGGCGGCGGCGACCGCCGGGAGAACGGCATCATCTTCAGCCTGCGCATGCCCAGGACCCTCACCGGCGTCCTCGTCGGAGCGGCGCTCGGCCTGTCCGGGGCGCTCTTCCAGTCGCTGGCGCGCAATCCACTGGCCAGCCCGGACATCCTCGGCGTGACCTGGGGCGCGGGTGTCGGCGCCGTCGCCGTCATCGTGCTCGGCGGCTCGCGCGGCACGGTCAGCGGCGCCGTCGCGTTGGGCGTCCCGGCGGCCGGGCTCGTCGGCGGCCTCGCGGCGGGCCTGCTGCTGTATCTGCTGTCCTGGCGGCAGGGCATCGACGGGTATCGGATGGTCCTGGTGGGCATCGGCCTGTCGGCGATCGGCGGCAACATCGTCTACTGGCTGCTGACCGTCGGCGACGTGGACGATGCCAGTCGGGCGACCGTCTGGCTGGTCGGCAGCCTCGCCAACGCGGGCTGGGACGGCGTGGGACCGCTCGCGATCGCCGTCGCGATCCTCGTCCCCGCCACGCTGGCCTGCTCGCGGGTGCTCGGCGGCCTCCAGTTCGGCGACGACACCTCGCGCGCGCTGGGCATCCGGGTCGACGGCGCGCGCGGCACCCTGCTGCTGCTCGCCGCCGCGCTCGCCGCCGTGGCCGCCGCGACCGCGGGCCCCATCGCCTTCGTCGCGCTGGCCACACCGCAGATCGCGATGCGGCTCGTCGGGGCCTCGCAGCCGCCGCTGGTCGCCTCGATGGTCCTGGGCGCACTGCTCACCGTGAGCGCCGACCTCGCCGTGCGGATCACGCCCGGCCTGTCACACCTGCCGGTCGGAGTGCTCACCGCCGTCCTCGGCGCGCCCTACCTGATCTATCTGTTCGTCAGGACCCGCCGCAGACAGCAGTCCTGAGCCGCGGCGGATCGTAGGCTGCGGCCCGAGACGTGCCGCCTGCGGCGGCGGTCGACCCGATCAGCCTGCCGACTCCGGGTTCAGGATCACGGGCAGCTCGGCGTGTCCGTTGGAGATGAACGACGACACCGGTGCCAGCTCGTCCGCGGCCACCGCGAGCCGCATGTTCGGGAACCGCGCGAACAGGGCGGGCAGGGCGGTCTTCACCTCCATGCGGGCCAGCGGCGCCCCCAGGCAGTAGTGCACGCCGTGACCGAAGGCCAGGTGGTCCTTGACCGCCCGGGTCAGGTCGAACGAGTCGGCGTCCGCCCCGTGCCGCTCCGGGTCCCGACCGGTGGCCGCGTAGGGCGCCAGGATGCGATCGCCCTTGCGGATGAGGATGTCGCCGACCTGGATGTCCTCCACCGCGTACCGCAGCGGCAGGTTCGCCACCGGGGCCTGCCAGCGCATCGTCTCGTCGATCACGTCGTCCCAGGACCGCTCGCCGGACCGGACGAGCGCGAGCTGGTCGGGGTGGGTGAGCAGCGCGGTGATCGCCTGATCCAGCAGGTTGACCGTCGTCTCGTGACCGGCGGACAGCACCAGGCTCAGCGTGTCGATCAGCTCCGTCTCGTCCAGCTGCGAGCCGTCCTCGTCACGCGCGCTGATCAGTGCCGACGCGAGGTCGTCCCCGGGGTTGGCGCGCTTGTCCGCGATGAAGACGTTCATGATCTTGTAGAGATCCTCGCCCAGCGCGGCGGCCTCCTCCGGCGTCGCGGCCGTGTCGAACACCCCGTCGACCACTCGACGCAGCTCCGGCCGGTGCTCCTCCGCGACGCCGAACAGGGCGCAGATCACCTCGATCGGCACCGGGAAGCAGAAGCCCTCACGAAGGTCCACCGGCTGATCCTGCGGCCCCGCCGCCAGGTCGGTCACGAGCCGATCGGTGATCGACTCGATCCACGGCTGGAGCGCGTTGACCCGGCGGGGCGTGAAGGCCTTGGAGACCAGCGACCGCAGCCGCCGATGATCGTCGCCGTAGGCGTTGAACATGTTGCGCACGCCGACCCAGGTCGCCAGGACGGAGTCGAGCCGCACCCTGCCCTCGGCGTAGCCGGGCCAGTGCTGGACGGGGTCCTTGGACACCCGAGGATCGGCGAGCAGGCTCCGCAGGTGGTGGTGGCTGGTCACAGACCACGCCACCACCGGACCAGGGAGCTCAACCAGCGTGGCGACTCCCCGCTCCCTGAGCCGCCTCGCCTCGCCCTGGATGTCGGCGCCTGCGGGGTCGATGACATAGGGGGCGGTGGACTGACGTTCCATCTGCTGTCTCCTGTGTTCTCGTCGGGTCGGACGGAGGAACGGACGGGGGGAAAGCGCACGGGCAGCGAGTCGAGTGCCCGGTGGAAGGGACCCGGCCGCCACGTCAGGTCGTCGACGGGCACGGCCAGTTCGAGGTCCGGCAGTCGGTCGAGGAGCGTCTCGACCGCCACCGAGGCGATGGTCATCGCCTGGGACTGGGCGGGGCAGACATGCGGGCCCGCGCTCCATGCCAGGTGCGCCCGGTTGCCCGACGCACGGGCGGCGGACACCTCGGGGTCGGCGTTCGCGGCGGCCAGGCTGATCAGCACGGGGCGATCGCCCGGAACCCGCACACCGCCCGCGAGGTACACGTCATGGATCGGATGGGTCGTCGCGTAGTTCGCCATCGGCGGGTCGGTCCAGAGGATCTCTGTCAGCGCGTCGTCGAGTGCGACGCTGCCGCCGGTCAGGCCGCCCGCGAACCGATCGTCGGAGAGCAGCAGCCGCAGCACGTTCGCGATCAGGTTCTGCGTCGGCTCGATGCCCGCCGCCATCAGCAGCATGATCGTGCTGACCAGCTCTTCCTGCGTCAGCTCCGCGGGATGGGCGATCAGCCACGAGACGACGTCCCTGCCCGGCGCGGCGCGGCGGGTCTCGACCAGCTCCGCGGTGCACAGGAAGAGTTCCCTGTTCGCCTGCTCGGCGTTGGCCGCGACGCCCTCGAAGATCGTTCCCAGGGCCGTGGTCAGGCGTTCGCTGAGATGCGGCGGGGTGGCGAACATCTGATCGAGGACGAGGATCGGCAGGAGCCTGCCGTACTGCGTGAGCAGATCCGCCTCGCCCGCGGGCGCGAACTCGTCGATCAACGTCGTCGCCCCGCGCTCGACATAGCCGCGCAGCGTCACCGAGTCGACCCCGCCGAGGCCGTCGTTCAGCGCCGCGCGGAGCCTGCGGTGCCGCTCGCCGTCGGTGAACAGACAGTTGTCCCGGTACATCAGCATCGGCAGCACCGGCGAGTCCGGCGGGACGGTCTGCTGCCACCGTCGTGGGTCCTTCGGGAAATTGCGCGGATCGCGCAGGACCTCCAGAGCCGTCGAGTAGCTCGTGACCAGCGTGGCGGGCACACCGGGGGCGATCTCCACCGGCGCGACGGGTCCCTGGGCCCGCAGCGAGTCGTAGACGGCGTTCGGATCGGCCGCGAACTCCGGCAGGTACAACCGCGTCACGCCGTCGTGCGCCGGGCAGCCGGGCGGCGGCGACGACCGCGCGCCGTCCGGCGGGTGCACGTGGTCCTGGCCGAGGGGATCGGTGGGAGTCACACGTTCTCCTGGAGCGTCGTCGGTGCGGAACGAGAGGTCGGTCCGGTGGTGCTCGGACGGTGGCGGACCGCCCCCGCCGCCGGTCCGCGTCGTGGACCGGGACTCGACGGTCGCGACGGGGTTCGAGCGCCCGACGCGGCGGAGGCGATCGCGGTGATCACTGGCCGCGCCACCACCGGGTCAGGGCGGCCATCCAGCGCGGTCTCGACGGGCGGCCGTCGGCCGGGGCCGCCTGCCGCTCCGCCGTCGGGGCGGGTCCGTCGGACGGCACCCCCGCCGTCGTGGCCCGGCGTCCGCCGGTCCCGCCGTCGGTCGGTGTGAGCGGCGAAGGGGGCAGCGGGCCGCCGGGGTCCTCCGGCACGGCCACCGGGGGGAATCGCACGGGCAGCGCCGTCAGTGCCCGTTGGAAGGGACCCGGTCGCCACCGCAGCTCGTCCTCGGCCAGCGCCAGCTCGACGTCGGGGAGTCGGTCCAGCACCTTCTCGATCGCCAGCGACGCGATGATCCGGGCCTGCGACTGCCCGGGGCAGGCATGCGGTCCCGCGCTCCAGGCGAGGTGGGCCCGGTTCCCGGTGCCGCGATCCGAGGCGAGACTCGGGTCGAGGTTGGCCGCGGCGTAACTGACCACCACGGGTCGACCCGCGGGCAGCACGGTGCCGTCGGGCAGCGACACATTCCGGGTGGGATAGGCGGGGCCGAAGTTCGCCAACGGCGGGTCGGTCCAGAGGATCTCCACGAGCGCGTCGTCCACGGGCAGGCTGCCGCCGGAGAGGTCCCCGGCGAACCGCGCGTCGGACAACAGCAGCCGCAGGGCGTTGGCGATGAGGTTCTGCACCGGCTCGATGCCGCCCGCCAGCAACATCGTGAGCTGGTCCATCAGCTCCTGGGTGTCGAGCCGGGTGGGATGGGCGATCAGCCAGGAGAGCAGGTCGTTGCCGGGCTCCCGCTGGCGCAGCGTGATCAGCTCCAGCATGCAGCGGCCCAGCTCCCCGTTCGCCTCGGCCGCCTCGGCTCCGCCTTCGAAGATCGCCGCCAGACAGCGGACCAGGGAGGCGCTCAGCTGCGGCGGACAGTCGAGGAGCTGGTTGAACACCAGGATCGGCAGCAGCCGGGCGTATTCGGCGAGCAGATCCGCCCGACCCCGGTCGGCGAAGTCGTCGATGAGGGTGTCCGCGCTGCGCTCCACGTACTGGCGCAACGTGGTCGGGTCGATCCGATCCAGGCTGTCGCTCACCGCGACGCGCAGTCGGGTGTGGACGTCGCCGTCGTTGAACACCGCGCTCCGTCGGTGCTGCATCATCGGCAGCACCGGGCAGTCGGGGGGCATGGTCTGCTGCCAGCGGCGGGGATCACGGGGGAAGGACTCGGGGTCCCGGAGCACGGCGAGGGCGGCCTCGTAGCCGATCACCAGGCTCGCGGGGACGCCGGGACTGAGTTCGACGAAGCCCGCCGAGCCCTGCCTGCGCAACTCGGCGTAGACCGCGGCCGGGTCGGCGGCGAAGGCGGCCGAGTACAGCGCGGTGGGCTCGACGGCGGTCGCGGGCATCGCGGCGCGCGCGGCCTGCTCCGAGGGCGCCGAGGCGTGCGCCGGGCAACCGGGTGGCGGACCGCCGGCATGGCCTGCCGGATCGGTGGTGGTCACAGGCGTGCTCCTATGGTGCTGTCGGGACAAGGCCCTCGTCGCCGGACCGCGGTGCGGATCACCGGACGAGGGCGTCGGTTCGTCGGCGTATGCCTCGGGTGCACGGGCCTGGGCGGCCGATCCGCCGCCCGCGCGAGCTCGATGCCTGCCGCGCGTCGACGGGCCGCGTCGATCGGCCGGGCCGTCCGCCGGTCAGGGCTGCCGGCCAGGGCTGCCGCCGCCGGAGTCTGCGCCGGGGCGCCACGGACGCGGCGCGGTGCCGCCGGTCGGACACGGCGACGGGACACGGCGCGGGTGGCGGACCCGCCTTCGACTCGACGGGGAACCGGCCGCTCGCCCGCCGAGGCCGGAGCCGGGTCGGCGACGGTCCTCGCCCGAGGAGCCGGACAGGTTCGATGCCGGCGGGTCGGTGTCGACCGCCGACGTGGATGAGGTCACGATGCGGTGCTCCTCCTGCGTCGCATCCGTTCCGGATGCCTGAGATGTCCGACGAGGGCGGCCGCTGCCGCGCGGCCCGCACCGGATCGCGGTGTCGTCGCCGCACGACCTGCCTGGGCGGCGGCGGCGTTCTCGTGCACCGCGGACGCAGTCCCTGGTGGGGCGACCGGGCGCGCACGGTGATCGATGCCCGAGGGCGTCGTGCACCGTGCGCGCGGGCCGCGCCAGGGTCTCGCTCTCTCGCGCGCGGTCGATTCGCGCGCGAACCTCCAAGAGATCGGCCGGCTCAGCCTCTCGCCGCGACGAGCGTCGCGGGAAGGTCGAGATGACCATTGGAGACGAAGGACCGCACCGGCCTGAGCTCGTCAGGCCGGCAGGCCAGGGTGATGTCGGGGAATCGGTCGAACAGAGCGGGCAGCGCGATCCTGGCCTCCAGCCGGGCCAGGGGAGCGCCGAGGCAGTAGTGCACCCCGTGCCCGAAGGACAGGTGATCCTTGACGGCCCTGGTGGCGTCGAACCGGTCGGCGGTCTCGCCGTAGTGCGCCGGATCGCGTCCGGCACCGGCGAAGAACGCCAGGATCGCCTCGCCCTTGCGGATCGTCACGCCCGCGATCTCCAGGTCCTCCACCGCGTAGCGCAGCGGGAGGCTGGCGATCGGCGCGTTCCACCGCAGGGCCTCCTCGATGACGTCGTCCCAGGTGATCGCACCGGAACGCACCATCGCCAGCTGATCGGGATGGGTCAGCATCGCCGTCATGGCCTGGTCGAGGAGATTCGTGGTCGTCTCGTGGCCCGCGCCGAGCATCAGCAGCAGGGTGTCGACCAGCTCGTGCTCCTGAAGCCGGGTGCCGTCCTGCTCGTGGGCGTCGATGAGGGCACTGGTCATGTCCTCGCCCGGGGAGGCCTGCTTCAGCTCGACCAGCTTGTTGAGCAGCGTGTACAGCTGCATCTGGTTGGCCCGTGCCTCCTCCGGACCCAGCGTGGTGTCGAAGATGCCGTCGACGATCCCCCGCAGCTCGTCGCTCCAGTCCTCGGGCACGCCGAACATGGTGCTGATCACCGCGATGGGCAGCGGATACGCGAGCCCGGCGCGGAGATCGACCGGCTCGCCCCCCGCGCCCTTCGTGACCAGGTCGTCGATGAGACCGGCGACGAGCTGCTCGATGCTCGGTGCGAGCGCCGCCACCCGCCTCGGGGTGAAGGCCTTGGAGATCAACGAGCGTAACCGGGTGTGATCGGCGCCGTACGCGGAGATCATGTTCTGCACGGCGACGAACGTGTACAGATGCCAGTCCGGCGTGATCTCCCCGTCCGCCCACGCCTGCCAGTGCGCCCTGGCGTTGCGGGAGACCCGGGAGTCGGTGGTCAGACCCCGGATCTGCTCATAGCCCGCTACTGCCCACGCCACCACCCCACCAGGGAGTTCAACCAGCGTGGGCGCGCCGACCTCGCGGAGGCCTGCTGCTTCGGACTGGACGTCGGCTCCGGTGGGGTCGATGACGGTGGAACCGGCTTGTCGTTCCATCTGCTGTCTCCAGTGGTCTCGTCGGATCGGACGGGTACCGAGGGAAAGCGAAGCGGGAGCGCGGTCAGCGCTCGGAGGAACGGTCCAGGTCGCCACGTCAGCTGGTCGGCCGGGACTGCCAGTTCGAGGTCGGGCAGTCGGTCGAGCAGCTTCTCGATGGCCACCGAGGTGATCAGCCGTGCCGGGGACTGCGCCGGGCAGACGTGCGCGCCACCGCCGAACGCCAGGTGGGCGCGGTTTCCCGCCCGAGTCTCGGAGGCCAGCGCGGGATCGGTGTTGACCGCGGTGAGGCTGATCAGCACCGGCTTGTCCCGCGGGAGGACGAATCCGTTGAACTCGACGTCACGGGTGGGGTAGGTCATGCAGAAGTTCGAGAACGGCGGGGTGGTCCACAGGACCTCCACCAGGGCGTCGTCCACCGGCATGCTGCCTCCGGCCAGATCGCCCGCGAACCGGTCGTCGGACAACAACAGCAGCAGCGCGTTGGCGATCCAGTTCTGGGTGGGCTCGACGCCCGCGCCCAGCAGCAGCACCAGCTGGTGGATCATCTCCTCGTCGGTGAGCTGCGCGCTGTGCTGCAGCATCCACGAGGTCACATCCTGTCCAGGCTCGGCGCGCTTGGCGGCGATCAGCTCCAGCAGGATGCCCAGCAGCTCCGCGTTGGACTTCTCCGGCTCGACGCCGTCGAAGACGTTGGTCATCGCGACGATCATCCGACTGCCCGGCTCCTCCGGGACGCCCATGAGGAGCTGGATGACCATCAGCGGCAGGATCTTGGCGTACTGGTTGAGCAGATCCGCCTCACCTTCGCCCGCGAAGGTGTCGATGAGCCGATCGGCGCTGCGCTCGATGTGCGTGCGCAGGGTGTTGGGCTCGATCCGATCGAGGCTGTCGGTGATCGCGCCGCGCAGCCTGGCATGGCGGGGCCCGTCCGCGTGATAGCAGTTGGGCCGGTACATCATCATGCCGATGATCGGGCTGTCCTGCGGTGCCGTCGCCTGCCAGGTCCGGCCGTCCTTGCGGAAGGTGTCGGAGTCCCGCAGCACCTCCAGGGCGATGCGGTAGTCGGTGACCAGCGAGGCCGACACGCCGGGGGCGATCTCGACCGAGGAGATCGGCCCGTCGCCGCGCAGCGCATCGAGGGTGCGCATGGGGTCCGCGGCGTAGTCCGCCCCGTACAGCGGCGGTCCGGGGTGGGTCCCGCCGTGCGCGGGACAGCCCGGCGGCGGCTGAAGATCGGTCGTGTCGGGTGAGGTCACTCTTGCTCCTGGGCGGTGCTGGCGAGCAGGTACTCGACAAGGGTGATCAGTGCACGGGTGGACGACGCCGGATCACGGGCGTCGCACATGACGAGGGGGGTGGCGGGCAGCAGGTCCAGCGCCTCACGCAGTTCCTCCTCCGAGTAGGAGGACGCGTCGTCGAAGTGGTTGACCGCCACCGCGTAACGCAGCCCCTGCTCCTCCAACAGGCCCATGACCTCGAAGGAGTGTTCGAGCCTGCGAGTGTCGACGAGGACGAGCGCGCCCAGGGCACCGGAGGCGAGGTCCTCCCACATCGGAGTGAAACGCTGCTGGCCGGGAGCGCCGAACAGGTACAGCACGAGCTGCTCGTTGAGCGTCAGCCTGCCGAAGTCCATCGCCACCGTGGTGGTCTTCTTCTGCTGGACGCCCGCGAGGTCGTCGACCAGCGCGCCCGCCTGCGTCATCGTCTCCTCGGTCCGCAGCGGGCGGATCTCGGATAACGTGCCGACGAACGTCGTCTTGCCTACGGCGAAGTGGCCCACGATCAGCAACTTGACCGCGGTCCGTACGGTCTCCCGCAGGTAGACGCGATCAGAGGCGAGCGCGGAGTCCATCAAGCACCTCCTGAAGGAGCTTCATGCTGGGCAGTTCGGTCGTCGGGACCGGTGCCGTCGTCTGGATGTGGCCACTGTCGACCAGATCGCTGAGCAGGACCTTCGTGACGCTGACGGGCAGCTGGAGGTGGCCTGCGATCTCGGCGACGGACAGCGAACCACCCCGACACAGCTCCATCAGGCGGCGCTTCTCCGGGCTGAGCCCGGTCAACTGATCTCGCGCCGCACTCACCAGGGTGATCAGGCCGAACGTGTTGCGAGTCGGGTGCGCCCTACCGCCGGTCACCACGTGGGGCCGGACCAGCGCCCGCTCGTTGCGGGGCGGGTTCACACCGGACTTCCTGAATCGGACCGCTGCGGGCTGGTCAGCTCCTTACCGAGTCGCTGCACCAGTTCCTGCAGGCGGAAGGACACCGTCTCGAGATCCACCTTCTCGGTGGTGGACACCGCGAGGTAGGCCCGAGGGCCCGCGGCGACGAGGAACACGTAGCCGTTCTGGAACTCGTTGACGGTCTGCTGCCACGGCGTGTTCGGGTCGCCGCAGAACTCGGCGGTGCTGCGGGCGAGCGCCTGGAGGCCGGACATCCCGGCGGCGTGCCGCTCGGCGTCGTCGCGGTCGATGCGCTCCGAGTGGGCCATGAGCAGGCCGTCCGCCGAGAGGAGGATCGCGTGACGGGTCTCGGGCACTCTCAGCGCATCGTCGAGCATCCAGCCCAGCTTGTTCTGCACGGGGTCGGTCATGCCTGGGGGTTCCCTTCACTGTCAGACGATTCGGTGCCACGGCCGGATCGGGTGCCGCGTTGCCATGCACCCATGCCCGCCGCGGTCTCGCTCGCGGGCCGAGCCGAGGGGGTGGACGGGGGCAGGGTCTGCTCGGTGGCGGGCGGACGCGCACCAGTGCGTGGTGCATGTCGCCTGCGCTTGGGCAGCCCGCCCGCGGTCGACGCAGGGGTGTGCGACGGGGTGCTGAGCGACGGAGCCTGGGGGACGGTCGGGGTCACGGCAGGCTCCGGTCGGACGGGAGCGGGCGGTGCGATCCGGGTGAGCAGCGCGGTGGGGAGGAAGACGACGGCGCGCACGCCGCCGAAGGGCGAGGTCGTGTCGACCGAGACGGTGAACCCGTACCGCGCGGCGAGGACGCCGATCACGGCGAAGCCGATCTGCGGGGGGTCGCCGAGGCGGTTGATGTCGGCGACCTCGCGGCCGGCCAGCAGGCCCGCGGCCCGCCGGATCTCCTCGGCGTTCATGCCGACGCCCGCGTCGTCGATCACGATCGCGGTGCCGTTGTGGGCGTGCCGGAAGTTGACCTCGACGGAGGTGTTGGGCTGCGAGTGGCGAGCCGCGTTGTCCAGCAGCTCCGCCAGGGTGAGCACGACGGGCTCCACGGCGCGGCTGATCACCGCGTTGTCGATCTGGGCGTGCACGTCGACTCGGCGGTAGTCCCGGATTCGCGAGGTCGCGCCGCGCACGATGTCGGTCAGCGAGGACGCGGAGCGCTGCTGGCCCGGCCACGAGCCGCACAGGACGGCGGTGGCCTGGACGCGGCGGCCCAGCTGGGAGTTCGCGTGGTCGATGCGCAGCAGGTCCTCGAGGACGTCGGGGTCGTCGTGGCGGTCCTGCATGGTCGAGATGGCGAGCTGCTGTTCGTTGGCGAGGCTCTGGACCGTGCGCATCATGGCCTTGAGCGTGGTCCTGGCCGACTGGTCGACGCGGCTCATCGCCTTCTCGACCGACTCGGTGACCAGGGACACCACGAGCTGGAGGTTCTGGCCGTACTGGGTGTTCGCGAGCTGCGGGTGCAGGGGACCGGGGACCTCGGCCGCCATGTGGCTCAGCGCGTCCACCAGCGCGGGCAGGCGCGCGGAGACGAGATGCTGGGCTTCTTCGTCGCGGGTCCGCAGGTCGTTCTCCAACGCGGCGTTACGCGCGCGCAGCAGTGTGGAGATCTGCTGTTGACGGACCAGCAGTACCACCAGCGCGAGCGCGCCGACGACTAAGCACCACAACGCGATGGTCATCAGCACTTGTTGTTCCATGAGATCCTCGTGAACGGGGCGGATGGGAAGGGACGACGCCGTCGAGCGCGCCGGATATTCACCCGGCTGCACGATTGCGCTTCGATCGATGACGACTTATGGGATTCGGGTGCCTCCCTGCGTCATGCCTGCGGCATCCGCGAAGTTCTTGCTGGTCTTCTCCTGCTTCATGATCAGCTCCTCTGGGACCCTACACAGCCGCACATTGGTGTCAATGCCCAGGGGGTGCACTCGTCGATTGTTACACGTATCACAGTACGGGCAAGGTGGAGCCGCGTCGTCGGGTTCCGAAGGCACTGATCGGACCCCGTCGAATGCGTCGGCGTGAACTCCGCCGCTCGTTGTGTTGGCCGGCCGACCGGCTGCCGCACTGAAGTGGTGAATCCGGAACTCCGCGTATTTCGATCGTTCCATCTCGGATATCGGCCCGCCGCCGTGTCGGGGACGGTGTCGCCTGCCGGCGGGCGGGGGTTCGACGGCGGTTCCCGGCGGACCGATATGGCCGCCCTCGTCGTCGCCTCGGCCCGCGGTGCGGCCGATATCCTGCGACGATGCGGCGTTCGGCGGGGTGCCGCGCCTGTCCGGCCCGCCGCGTCGCCCGTCGAGGCCGGGTGCCGTCGGCCGGTGTCCACGTGGGCGAATCGACGCCGGACCGCTCCGGTCGGCGGCGGAATGCCCATTCGTCGACCGCGTCCTCCACGATCTCACTCGCATCACGGCGACCGCCGATAGGCGGCGTCTCGCGGTCCGAGTTCGGGAGGAGACGGACGGGAACGGCATGGCCGTGCAGTCGGTCAGGGGACTGATCGGCGAATCTCCCTTCCGTGTCGGTATCGCCGCTGTACCGTGCTGACCAGCGACGACGGATCCGGTCTCCTGCTTCGGACGCTGATCGACCGCGTCGAGCGCGCTTGATACTGCCATACAGATGTCGGAGTGCCCACGCGAAGTCCGGCCTCGGCGCCCGGCGTGTCAGCGGCGCGCCCCCGGATCACGTCCTGGACCAGCATGAATCGGCACGTCTACTCGATGCGATGCGGTCGGATCGCGTGAATGGCGTCGGAATCGATTCCCTCTCGGAGCCCGGTTCGACCCCGATGTATTCGGGTTCCGATGCACTGCTACCAGGGTCACTAGTGCGGAGCGTGATGTGTCGACTCACCCGTTCGGCGGTATCAGCGGGAATGATTCGGCGTGACTTACGCCGAACGGCGGTGTCGTGTCGGACCTTGTGTCGTGCCGGCGGCGTAGTCACCGTGTGTGTTCTGATCCGTGCGGCGACAGCGTCGGCCGGTCGCTGGTCGAACCCGCGACATCGCCGGTCCGGTCGGCACCGAAAATCGATGCCGAACGCCGTGGACCGGGACATGAGCCGGGGCGAGGGGAGAGCGGATCGCGGAAATGCGCTTCCGTTCGCCGATCGTCTGACACCGGACAGAGCGGTCCATCAGCGGAGCTTCGATCATCGGAATCGCACGGTGCGTATGCGATTCCGAGTAGGTCTGGCAGGCTGCGGCGAGACCGGGCGGTCTTCTTGTCGAAATCCGACCGCGTCGTGCTCGCCGTCGATTCGCGGTTCGATTCCGCCTGGCGGTCATTCGCCTGCGGCCGGTGAATCGAATCAGCGGCGGCGGATTTCGCCGCGGTCGGGTGTCGCGCGATGTGCCGCCGCCTGCCCGTTTCGTCCGCGCGCGCACGGCCGCCGCGAACGACTCGGACGGGGAGCGGTGCCTGCGTCTCTCACCGCGTTGTCGTGCCCGCCGCCGCCGCGTCGGGTCGGGGTCGGTCCGGCGGGCGACGTCCCGCCCGGGCCGCGGTGCCTCGCCGGGCGCCTCGACCCGTCGACGGGAGCGTGGCCGTCGAGACCTTCGGTGTTCGGGGACGGCGGCGGCCTCCGCGAGCCCCGCGGCCCGCCCCCGTCGATCCGGGAGAGCGGTGGACGGCGCGGGCTCCGCGTCGCCCACCCGGCACGAAGGTCCGCGGTCGAGCGTTCCGTGTCGCGCCGCCGCTCCGTGTCGGGCCGTCAGCCGCTGGTCTCCTCGTCGGGCGGCTCCGGCGGACCGTCGTCGCCCCCGCCACCGCCGCCGCCGTCCTCGCCGCCGCCCGGCGGGAGATCATCCGTGGGAGTGGGGGCGCCTCCGGTGGGCTCGGTCGGTTCGGTGGTGGTCGGCGCGGTCGGCTCGACGGGCTCCGTCGGGGTGGACGGGGGCGGCGGCGGGTCCGTCGGGGTGGTGCCCCCGCCGGGCCACCGGTCCTGCCGCGGTGGATTCTGCGGGTACACCGGGTCGCCGCCGAACTGGTCGTCGTCCTCCGGCGGGACACTCACCTCGCTGGTGACGACGGGCGCGGTGCGGCGCGTCGGCTCGGTGCCGGAGCCGCCGGGGGTCGTCGCGTCGCCGGAGTCGTTCCCGGAGAGCAGGACGCTGATGACCAGCACGACCGCCGCCACCGCGAGCACGCCGCCGCCCGCCAGCACGGCGGGCCTGCGCCAGAGGGGCTCCGGAGCGGAACCTGCCGCCGTGCGCGGGGAGCGGTGCGCACTCGGCTGATCGTCGAGCGGCGCTTGCCTGCCCGGCTGCGAGTGGCCGGACTGGCCGGAGCCGGGATGAGTGCCGGCGGGACGGGCGTCGAGTCGGGTGACGCCGTCCTTCGCGTCCCCGGCGCGCGTCGCGGCGCCCGAGGCCACGGTGGTCGTCTGCGCCCCCGGCGGGGCGGCGGGTCCGGTGGGCGCCAGGATCGTGTGCCCACCGTCGCCGGAGTCGTGCAGCGGGGTCAGCCCGGTCGCCGTGCCGCCGCCCGCCACCTCGGCCAGGACCCGTTGCGCCTCCGGCATCGTGATCCGCTCTTCGGGATCGGCCGTCAGCATGTGCATCAACACCGGGGTCAGCTCGCCCGCCCGCTCCGGCGGCGCGATCTCGCCCGCCGCGACGGCGTGCAGGATGGCCAGCCCGTTGTCACTGGTGCCGAACGGGGGCGCGCCCTCGATCGCGGCGTAGAGCGTGGAGCCGAGCGAGAAGACGTCGGACGCGGGCCGCGACGGGTGTCCCCTGGCGACCTCCGGCGCGAGATAGGCGGGGGTGCCCGCGAGCATCCCGGTCTTGGTGACGGTGACGTCGCCTGCGGCGCGGGAGATCCCGAAGTCGACGATCTTGACGATGCCGTCCTCGCCCAACAGGACGTTGCCCGGCTTGACGTCCCGGTGGACGACGCCCGCGACGTGGGCGGCGTGCAGCGCCGAGGCGACCTGGGTGCCGATCCTGGCGACCTCTCGGACGTCCAACGGTCCCTCGGCGGCCATGGTGGCCGACAGGTTCCGGGAGGCCATGTACTCCATCACCAGGCACGGCTGCTCTTCGTGCTCGACGACGTCGTAGACCGAGATCGCGTGCGGATGCTGCAGCCGGGCGGCGATGCGTCCCTCCCGGAAGGCCCGTTCCCGGGCCTCCTCCGCCGCGGACTCCTCCAAGCCGGGCGACAGGAGGAGCTGCTTGACCGCCACGACGCGACCGAGCCGCTCGTCCTGTGCCTTCCAGACGACGCCCATCGCACCGCTGCCGATACGGTCCAGCAGGCGGTAGCGTCCCGCGACCAGCCGCCCGTCCTGATCCACCCGTTCCTCCGTACGTCGCTCCGTGACCACGAGAGCGCATAGGTTCTCGCCGTGTTCCGATTCACACCCGAGGGGGTCGCCCTGGGTCGATCGGCTCGAAGAGTCTGACAGGAGGCGATTCGCCGTCGATCATCGGTGTGGCCTGTCCGTGATCTTCCAGCACGCCGCGACACCTGCCTGACCAGGCGGGCGCGGACGCCCCTGAGGGCCCGCTCACCTGCGCTGTCCGCCGTCGTCCCTGCTGTTTCGCGTCCGCCGAGCACCGGCAGCCCGTGATCTGTTCGCGATCTGGGCGTGCCGATCGGGGTCCGCCGCGTGGCGGTGTCGCATCGTCGATCTCGGTGTTACGGCGTGAGTCCGATCTCGGCCTGCCGTCGCGCGAAGCCGTCGAGCATCGCCCGCAGTCCTGCCTCGTACTGTTCATCGGGTCGATAACCCTCGGCCATCGCCTCGACGAGATGAGGATAGTCGGCGGAGCCGATCGCCTCGCGGGGTGCCCGCGTCGGCCCGCCCAGGGGCGCGCCCACCTCGGCGAGGACGAAACCGATCGTGTAGGCGCGGCAGGCGTGCGTGATCTCCATGGCCGCCCTGGCGGTGAGGCCCTCCTCCTTCAGTCTGCCGACGGCTCGATCGGCGGGTTCGAGCACGGAGGCCGTGTAGCCGGGTCTCGTCGCGATCACCGCCACCGCGTGGGGGTGTCGACGCAGCACCGTGCGCAGTCGTCGCAGGTAGGCGGCGAGCAGGTCCGGCCACGGGCCGGGCAGGGCGGCCGCGTCGACGTCGACCTCCGAGTACACCGCCTCCACGACGCCGTCGAAGAGGGCGGCCTTGTCGGGCAGGTGGTAGTAGACGGCCATCGGATCGACGCCGAGCTCGGCGCCGAGTCTGCGCATGGACAGCGCGTCCAACCCGTCCCGGTCGATCAGGGCGAGAGCGGCACGGATGATGCGGTCGCGGCTCAGCGCGGGCCTGCGGGTGGCCATGGGCCGCGAGGCTACCGGCCCCGGCCCGGCCCGCTCGCGGTGCCCGGCGGCAGCGTGGTCGCGACCCGGCGCGGTCGGTCGGCGAAGGCGTCGGGGCGGGTGAGGAACGACGGGTGGCCGCCGGGGAACCCCGCGAGGTCGACGCCGAGGCGTCGCGCCGGGACTTCGGTCGCGCGGTGGTCGTGAGTACGGCCTGCTTCGCCTGCCGCCCGCTGGTCGGACGCGGCGGAGCGCGGTCACGTCGGGTGGAGACTCGTCGGCGGGATCTTCCTGGTCACGAGGACCTCGGCGTGCCGAGCGGCCGCCGGTGGCAGGCGGACCGCGTCGCCTCGGCGCTGGGGCCGCGCCGTGCGGCCCGTCCGCCCGCGAGTCGGATCGCGGTGGACAGCGCTCGGGCGGTGCGGCGGCGGACCGTCGGGCTCCGGAGCGGCGCGGGCGGCCCGGGCCTGCCGATCGCCGCGTCGACCAGCAGGAACGCGGGCCGCGTGCCCTCCTCGCGGATCGCCCGGTCGACCTCGGCGAAGAACCTCGCCTGCTCCTCGGCATCCGCGGTGGTCCGATGAGCGGCGGCTCGTGAACGACGAGCCCCAGGATCGCCTCCGGGTGCCGGGCCGCCACCGCGAGCCCGGTGATCGCTCCCGAGCTGTTCCCGAACACCACCGCCGTGTCGATGCCCGCGTGGGCTGCCGCGGGGATGTCCGCGCCGGTCGTAGATCAGCACCGTGCAGGCGTCGGCGAGCCGGTCGGCGACCGCCGAGTAGCAGCCTGCGTCACCGTCGCCGCCCGCGATCA
This sequence comes from Actinoalloteichus hoggarensis, assembly GCF_002234535.1. Classification (NCBI taxonomy): domain Bacteria; kingdom Bacillati; phylum Actinomycetota; class Actinomycetes; order Pseudonocardiales; family Pseudonocardiaceae; genus Actinoalloteichus; species Actinoalloteichus hoggarensis. The sequence continues at coordinate 4,285,769 of NZ_CP022521.1, read as the reverse complement.
TGAGCAGCGCGGGCCCGGTACCGGGTCGTTCGACGTGCAGCACGCCGCCGCCGCTGTCGCCGACGACCCGATGTCCGGTCTGGCATGGCTTCGCTCTCCTTCGGTGCCGGTCGGGCGTGGCGCGGCCGTCGAGCGTCACCGGCGGCGTGCCGACGTCGGGCGTGGGTGCCGCGAGGGGCCGATCCGCGACCGTGCTCTACGGTGTAGAAATCTCACTCTACGCCGTAGAAATCAGCGAGGAGGACGCGGATGGGGACACGGGACAGCCCGAGACGATGGCTGGTGCGCTCGACGGGAGCGCCTGGCGCCGGCGGCCCGCCGGGTGTCGCGGAGACACTGCGCCGTTGGATGTATCTGCCGTACTGCCTGCTGACGAGCGCGGTCGCCGTGACCCTGTTCCTTCAGGCGGTGCTGGCCGGACAGTTCCTCTCCGGAACCTTCGGCTCCCTGCAACGACACCAGGACGGCGCGGCACTGGCCGACATGCTGCTGATCACCGCGTTCCTCGTCGCGATCCCGGCACGGTGGCCCGGACGCGGGCCCCGCTGGCCGCTCGTCGCGTCGCTCGGACTGCTCGGGCTCACCGGCGCGCAGAACGTGGCCGGTTTCGAGCGACTGCTCACCGTGCACATCCCGCTGGGCGTGGCGATCATCCTGCTCGCCGTGCTGCTCGCGGTGCGGTCCTGGCGCCTCGTTCCCCACGCGCCGTCCCCGCCGAAGACGGCGGTGCCCTCGGAGCTCGCACGGGCCGCGCCCGCCCCGCACACCCCCGACGACCGCACCCCCGACGACCGCACCCCGCCGAGGAGCCCCGCATGACATCGCTGACCAGGCGCAACCTGTTGCGCGGCCTCGGCATCGGCGCCGTCGGAGCGGCGATCGGCGTGCCGCTGGTGAGCGGGATCGCCGGCTCGGACTCGACGGGACTACTGCTGTCCAGCCGGCTTCCCCTGCCCCCGCCCTTCCAGCTTCCGCTCGCGATCCCGCCCGTCCTCGCCCCGGTGCGGACGGACGCGGCGGCGGATCACTACGCGCTGACCCAGCGCGCGACGACGGTGGAGATCCTGCCCGGCGTCCAGACCGAGATCTGGGGCTACGACGGACGATTCCCCGGCCCCACGATCGTCTCCCGACGCGGCAGGCGGACCGTGGTCCGGCATCGCAACGAGCTGCCCGTGCCCGCCGTGGTCCACCTGCACGGCGGACACACCCCGCCGGAACACGACGGCTATCCCATCGACCTGATCCTGCCGGTGGGGATGTCCGCCGGTCCCGGCCGCGGCGGTGCCGTGCTCGCCGAGGGGGAGCGCGCCTACGACTATCCGCTGGACCAGCGGGCGGCGACGCTCTGGTACCACGACCATCGGATGGACTTCACCGCGCCGAGCGTCTGGCGGGGCCTGGCGGGTTTCCATCTGGTGACCGACGAGGAGGAGGACGCCCTCCCGCTGCCCAGGGGCGAGCGCGATCTGCCGCTGATGATCACCGATCGGTCGTTCGCCGCCGACGGGACGCTGCACTATCCGAGCCTCGACCCGACCCTGACGGGGCGACCGGGCGTCCGGGAGCCCTACGCGGGCGGCGTGCTCGGTGACGTGATCCTGGTGAACGGCGTGCCGTGGCCGCTGGCGGAGGTGCGCGCCGCGCGCTACCGGCTCCGCCTGCTCAACGCCTCCAACGCCCGCCGCTATCGACTGGCCCTGGACCCGCCCCCGCCGGGCGGCGGCGGTCTCGTGCAGATCGGCACCGACGCCGGCCTGCTGGCCGCCCCGGTCCGGCATGACGCCGTCGAACTGGCGCCCGCCCAGCGTTATGACGTGATCGTCGACTTCGGTCGATACCGTCCGGGCACCGAGGTGACCCTCGTCGACGAGTTCGGCGCGGACTCGACGGCGTCGGTGCTGCGATTCCGGGTCGGCGAATGCCTCGCCGACGACACCGCGATCCCCGAGCGGCTCAGCGAGATCGTCCCGCTGAACCCCGCCGACGCCGTCGTCACCCGCACGCTGCGCTTCCAGTCGACGCGCCTGCACGGGATGTCGGGCTGGACGGTCAACGGCAGGCCCTTCCATCCGGACGAGGTCCACGCCGAGCCGCGGCTGGGCAACGTCGAGATCTGGCGGCTGATCTCCGACTTCCACCACCCCGTGCACCTGCACCTGAGCCCGTTCCAGGTGCTCTCGCGCGGCACGGGCGGCCCCGGCCCCTATGACCACGGGTGGAAGGACACCGTCGACGTCCGGCCCGGCGAGGAGGTCGCGATCATCGTGCGCTTCGAGCGGTACGCGGGGCGGTACGTGTTCCACTGCCACAACCTCGAACACGAGGACATGATGATGATGGCGAACTTCGTGGCCGTGGAGTGAGCACTGCGGCGGTCTCGGGGCGCGTCAGTCGGGAAGGGTCCCTGTCCTGGGCCTGCCCGACGTCCTCAGTCGCCGGTCTCGAAGGCCGCGCGGTGCTCGCGGACCCACTCGGCGAAGCTCCGCGTGGGCCGCCCGAGGACCCGCTGCACGTCGTCGGTCACGAAGTCGCCGTCCCCTCGGCGATACCGGCCGAGGCCGTACTCGGTCACCGCGACGAACGACTCGTCCATCCCGGCGGAGAGCATCTGCTGCCGAACGGTCGCCATGTCGACGTCGGCGACCGGCACCGGACGCCCGAGTTCCGCCGCGAGCACCGCGGCCTGGTCGGGAACGCTCAGCGTCTCGGGTCCGGTGAGGGTGTAGACCTTGCCGTCGTGTTCCGGCGACAGCAGCGTGGCCGTCGCGACCTCGGCCACGTCGCCGGGGTGCACCACGCCCTGGGCGCCGGTTCCCGACATGTTGGGCACCGGCAGTCCCGCGCGCACGGACTCGGCCCACTGCACGGCATTGGACGCGAAGCCCGCGGGCCGCAGCACCGTCCACCCCAGACCGCTGCCCCGTACCGCCTGCTCGCCGGGAAGGTGCCAGTCGGCGGGTCGGGTTCCGGCGGGGTCCTCGCCGGTGCTGATCGCGGAGAGCTTGACGACCCGCCGCACGCCCGCCTCGGCCGCCGCCGCGACGAGGTTCCGGTCCTGTGCGGGCAGACCGGGCCCGAAGGTGGTGAGCAGAAGCACCGTGTCCACGTCGGTCAGCGGCGCGGACAGCGACTCGGGCTGGTCGAGGTCGCCGCGCACGATCTGTTCGGCGGTCAGCGCGGACTTCGCCGCGAGCCGGTCGGGGTCGCGGGTGAGGGCACGGACGTCGGCGTCCTGGTCGACGAGAGCGGACAGGACCAGGCTGCCGATGGTGCCGGTGGCACCGATGATCAGGATCATGGCGACGACCCTGTCGGGCGGCGGCGAGGAACTATAGGAAGATTCGGCGGTCGGCCGCGATGCCGCGTCCGGGCCGGGGTGGTTAGCGTGTCGGGATGAGCGTGATGCCGCGGCCTCGTGCGGACGAGACGGCTCCGGCGGCGGAGGGTCGCCGGGAGACGCCGCCCCTGCACTCGGCGCTGCACCCGTGGGTCGAGTCGGTCAGCCTCGACGACGTCGGCGGCCCGACCGGCCCGCGACGCCGCCGCACCCAGCCGCCGGACCCGGCCACCGCCCTGGTGTGGCGGACGACGGCCGAGGGCCGGAGCGATCTGCTCGTGCTGGGCCCGCGCACCCGCGCGGCCTACCGGGCCGGGAAGGAGTTGCCGCTGTGCGTGCGGCTGCGCCTTCGCCCCGGGCACGCCGAGTCGCTTCTCGACGTGCCCGTCGACGAGATCGCCGATCGCACCGTGCCGTTGCGGGACCTGTGGGGCAGGCAGGCCGCGCTGCTGGCGGAGGAGCTGGCCGATCTCGGCGCCGACCCGCCCGGCGTGCTGCGTCGACTGGAGACGACGCTGCTCGGCCGCGTGACGGACCGGACCGGGCCCGCGCTGGATCGGGTGCGCCTCCTGCGTGCGGCCACCGCCCGGCTGGCGGGCGGACTGCGTCGAACCCCGGAACGACTCGGCGACGTCGCTCGCGACGCGGGCCTCAGCGAACGCAGGCTGCGCACCGTCTTCACCAGCGCCGTCGGCCTCTCGCCCCGTCGTTTCGCCCGTGTCACCCGGGTGCGGACGGTCCTGGCCGCGACCAGCGCGGGCGTGGACTCCTGGTCCCGGCTGGCCGTCGACGCGGGCTACTACGACCAGTCGCACCTCACGGCCGAGTTCCGCGAGGTCATGCAGGTGACGCCGGGCCGCTTCGCGGCAGGCCGTCTGCCCGAGGCCGCGCCGTGTCGGAGCTGAGGATCGCGCTGCCTCGCCTGAAGAGCCTCGTGGACGGTCGTGTCGTCGACGGCGTGATCGAGCAGGCGCGGTGGCGGCAGCCGAACACCGTGGCGCGCGGTGCCGCTCCGACCGAGGACGGGCACCCTCCACTCTGGAGTGACCTGGATCACGTGGTCGAAAACGGCGCTCCGACACTCTAAACTCCCTGGTCAACAAGTATCGGCCCCGCGCACGCGGGGATGGCTCACCAATCAACGACTGCAAATCCTCCCCGCGCAGATCGGCCCCGCGCACGCGGGGATGGCTCTCTCGCGACGGCACTGGCCCTGGCTGGCCAGTCATCGGCCCCGCGCACGCGGGGATGGCTCCTCCGTGCCGCCCCGGGCACACCAGACCTCCACATCGGCCCCGCGCACGCGGGGATGGCTCAAGCCACAGCAAAAGAAGCTGAAGATCTAGCTGATCGGCCCCGCGCACGCGGGGATGGCTCCTGCCGCACTGCGGGAGCACCAGGCCGACGACCATCGGCCCCGCGCACGCGGGGATGGCTCCTGCGGGGAGTACTCGGTGAACGTGTCCAGCTGATCGGCCCCGCGCACGCGGGGATGGCTCTCCGGCGGCATGGGGCAACCGAAAGCCGGGATAATCGGCCCCGCGCACGCGGGGATGGCTCGCGTTCGCGCGAGTTCAGCGACGGTCGCCCACGATCGGCCCCGCGCACGCGGGGATGGCTCGCCACTGAAGGGGACCGCGGCGGCGCTGTACGAATCGGCCCCGCGCACGCGGGGATGGCTCCTGAGCGAGCGGTACCAGGTCTCTCGGCAAGTGATCGGCCCCGCGCACGCGGGGATGGCTCACAGGCGGCGGTGGAACGATGGCAGGGTGATCGTGCCTTCGGCGTCGCTGCGCTGGGGCACGGCCTACCTGCACCAGCGGGTCAGTGTGCGCATCGACCGTCCCGCAGGAAGCCTCCACCTGCGGCACGGCTACCGCTATCCGGTGAGCTACTCGAGGGACTCCGGGTTCCTGAGCCCGGAGGAGGAACGGGTCTGGGCGGACAAGGGTCGGGTTCTCGCAGCCCGTGTCAAGCAGGAATCCCCGGTCGTGGCCAGCGTGCACTACCGTGCCAACGGCAGTGTGCCGCGCGGCACCTGCGTCTTCTGACGCCCGCGCCCACGAATCGCCCTGTCGCCTGCTGAGCCGATCGGCAGGTGAGCGGTGACGGCCGGAGTGAGACCAGCCCTACCGCCCTCCGCAAGCCCGGACCGGCGGCCTTCGCCCGTCTGTGTGGCCGCGTTCGGGCATGCACGAAGGCAGCAGGCTGCCGTCGCATCAGGTCGGTGCCGCGTACTGGCGGTGCGGTGCGGATCCACCGCTGCACGGCGGGCGAAACCACGTGTCGTCGGCCGCGACTGTCGTCTCGTCGTCGGCGTGACCGGGTGGGGTGCGGGACGGCCGCCGAACCCTGTGACGGGCTGTACCGCTCCGGCCGAGGGCGAGCACCCTCCACTCTGGAGTGACCTGTATCACGTGGTCGAAAACGGTGTTCCGAAGCTCTAAACTTCCTGGTCAACAAGTATCGGCCCCGCGCACGCGGGGATGGCTCCGGCCGAAGGACGCGGGTACCTGGTCGACGGACATCGGCCCCGCGCACGCGGGGATGGCTCCATGATGGATTGCTCGAACTAGGGTGGTGTCAGATCGGCCCCGCGCACGCGGGGATGGCTCTGGTTACGCCTGGCATGACAACCGCTGAGACGAATCGGCCCCGCGCACGCGGGGATGGCTCCGTCCACTGGGCAGGCGGCATGGACGACGTCGTATCGGCCCCGCGCACGCGGGGATGGCTCCCTTTGGTACATGAGCAGCGAGAACGTAATCGGATCGGCCCCGCGCACGCGGGGATGGCTCTCCGGGACGATGGACCTGTCGACGGCCACCGGCATCGGCCCCGCGCACGCGGGGATGGCTCCACCGACTTGCCGCCGCCTGGTCGGGCGGCGACATCGGCCCCGCGCACGCGGGGATGGCTCGGCCCTACGCCAACACGCTCTGGCCGAACACGACTCCCCCTGTGGTAGCCAGCCCTGCGGCAGCCGCCGTCGACGCCCGCGACGGCGGGCGCCCGTCTCGGCCGCTGCGTCCGCCCGGTCGTGGCTCGGAGCCCGTCTCGGTGTCGGCCGTCGACCGATTCACCGGCGAAACCGGCTGCGTCGCGGGGCCTCGGCGGTGTAGATCAGTAACCGACGGCTCCCGGCCGAACACTCGACGTCCGCGCGGGGGCCGGGAAGGAGCGTGACGTGGTGAGCGTCGAGGTGTCGATCACGCCGGGAACGAGTCGGTACGACGAGGACGAGGAAGCCTGGCAGAGCCAGGTGTCGACGCTGTACGCGGCGCTGCTCGACGAGGTCGGCGGCGTCACGACGGGCGGTGCGGCCGTGCCGGGCGCCAAGGGCGCCTGGGACACGGTGTTGATCGCGTTGGGCTCCTCCGGGGCGCTGACGGCGGCCGTGGCCTGCTTCCGATCCTGGTTGGCCCGCGACCGGACGCGGACGCTCACGCTGACCTGGACCGGGGACTCCGGCGCCGAGCAGCGGATCACCGTGTCGGGCGACAACATCGACCGGGCGTCGTTGCAGGCGCTCGCCCGTGCCGTGGGGGAGCGGATCGGCGACCCGGCCACCGGCGGCGGGAGATCCGACGGCGCCGGGCCGGGCGGCGCCGGGGCACGGTGATGGCGGGCGAGCGCCGCTATCGCGCTCTGCTGGTCGGCAACGGCGACTTCCCGAGCGATCCACACGGCCTGCCCGCCCTGCACGGCCCGGCGGCCGACGTCGCGTTGCTGCGGCGGGCACTCATCGAGGGCGACGGCGCCCTGTTCGCACCCGCCGACGTCGCCGTGTTGGCCGATCGGAAGGTGCAGCGGCTGCGGGAGAGTCTCGACGAGTTCTTCGCCTCGGCCGACCGGAACGACGTCCTGCTGTTGTATTACAGCGGTCACGGCAGGCTCGACCTCGATAATCGGCTGCACCTGTGTGCCAGGGACACCCGCACGGCAGGGTTGCGCGCCACCGCGTTACGGGCCGACGACGTCAACGAGATGATCACGTCCTGCGCGGCGCGCAGCACCATCGTGGTGCTGGACTGCTGTCACAGCGGCGCCTTCAAGGGCTCGGATCTCCTGAGTGGGACGGACCGGCTCGCCGGCCGCGCCCCGGCCATGCGGCCGGGCGGCGCGGGCCCCAGGGCGTTCGTCGACGACGTCACGTCGTGGTGGGGCGGGCTGCGGTCCGGTGTTCGGCGCGGCGGCCGGGGCTCGTCGCCCGGCCGGGCCGGCTTCGGCGGTCCCGAACCGGACTCGCCTGGATTGTCGGGCCAAGACTCGGACGTTGCGCCGCATCGCGGCCGCTACGTGCTGGCGAGCAGCCGGTCGACACAGCTCGCGCAGGACACGACCGACCCCGGCCAGGCCAGTCCCTTCACCGCCGCGCTGGTGCGCGGGCTGACGGAGATCGGCCCCGGTGAGGCGTTGACCGTTCCCGAGGTCTATCGGCGGGTGCATCGGCTGGTCGCGGGCGGGCGCGGCCCGACCCCACAGCTGCGCTTCTCGGGGGAGGGCGAACTGGTCATCGCCCGGCGGGCGGACTCCCGGGCCGTCCCCGAGCCCCGGCCCGACGATGAAGATCCTCGGCATGGCGACGCCCGGCCGGACCCGTCTCGGGTCTTCGCACGAGAACACCGGCGCGACGGGTGGCCCGATGACCAGCGTCCGCCCACGGCCGGCCCGGACCGCCCTCCCGAGCGGTGGCGCTGCCGTCGCATCCGGGACAGCGGCGTCGACTGCCTGCTGGAGCTGCGTCGGGGCCTGGATCGGCACGTCGTCGAATACCGTGCGGTGCCGAGACAGCAGGGACAGGTGTTCGTCGACGGCCGCCGGATCTATCAGGGACCCGGCCTGCTGGACTGCGACTTCCGGCTCGACAGGAACGGCACGCGGGCGCGGCTGACCGTCTCGGAGACCGACATCCGGCTCGTCGTCGACGGTGCCGAGGTCTACGGCCTCGGCCGGGCCGCTCCCGGTTCCCCCGACTGGCTGGAGGAACGGGCGGCGGCGATCCGCGCGAACCTCCTCGACCGTTTCGGCGGCATCGTCAAGGAGCCGACGCTGTGGCTGCGGGTGGCGCCGAGGCTGCGACTGCGGGAGGTCGATGCGGTGCGGGTCAGGACGAGCCGGTCGGCACGGGCGGCGGCCCAGGCGCCGATCATCGCGGTGGCCACCCATCGGTATGTGGGTGACAGCGGTGAGCGGGTCTGGTTCACCGACCAGGCGATGCACGTGCGTGGGAAGGATCGCGGTCTCGCCGTCCCGTACGAGCGGCTGGCGACGTTGGCGGTGTCGTCGGGGAAGGCGGAGCTGACGCTCGGCACCGAGAAGGTGTCGTTCAGCGGCCACGAGCCGATGACGAGGATGCGCAAGGTGATCGAGGCCGTCCAGGCCGCCGTCGTCTACCAGGACACCGGTCTGGGCGAGCCGCCGCCGCTGCATCGGCACAGCGGCGGCGACGCCCTCGGCGGCGGCACGCGGCAGCACGGGACCTCGGGCCCCGAGGCGCCCCGCGATCCGCAGTCCGGCCTCCTCGCCGTGATCATCGGGTTCGCGGTGGCACAGACCCTCCTCGCCTCCGGGACTCGGGAGGTGGAGCTGTTCCACTACGGACTCGGCATCATGGTGGTCCTCGCGGCCCTGCCGTGTATGATCGCCGCGCCGCTTCTCGCGCGAACCCGGCTCTTCCGTGGCTTCGGCGGTGCCATGACGCTCACCGGGGTGGCCGCACTCCTGTATGCCGTGTCCTTCAACTGGGTGCCGATCCTCGGCAACGCCTGGGCCCGCGCGGGTGGCGAGGAGGAGCTGCCGTTGTACGGCTGGCTCATTCCCCTCGGCGACGCGGGCGGCATCGCCCTCGGCGGCGTGGACACCGGCGCACTCGGGGAGTGGCCCCGCGTCTGGGGTGCCGTGCTGCTCGCGGCCGTCGCCTTCGCCGTGGTGACCACCGATGTGATCCTGCTGCACCGCGAACGCCGCCGAGCGGAGCGCGGCGGCTGAGCCCGTGCCCGACGCGTCGCCGTGCGGGACCCGCTGCGCTGTTCTGCCTGCCTCGGCGTGGTGTTCGGTTCAGTGGCGTAGGCGGTTGAGGAGGGTGATGAGGGTGATGAGGGTGGTTCGGTGGATGGGGGGGTAGTGCGGTGGTGGGGAGGGTGGTGATTGTGACGGTGCGGAGGGTTTCGATGGCGGCTTCGAGGAATTCGACGCCGTGGTCGGTGATGGTGAGTCGACCAAGTCGAGTTGAGCAATTTGAGAAAGGTGGGATAAGCCGTGAAGATGTCACCGATCTTGTCTTCGGCTGTCTCGAACGGGAAAAATGCGTCGGGCGCCTTAAGGATGCTGAAGTGTCTGCCTCCGGTATTTGTGCGGTCGGATTTTTCGCCGGTCCTCGATGCCGAGGGGATAGGCGGTGACTATGTAGCCGTTGTCTGAGATCACGACGGACGACGCGTTTCCGGTCACCGACAAGGTCTACATCGTAGACCTCGGATCCTTGCCCGGAGTAACCGATGTGCTCCCCGCGCTCGATCCCGGCAAAGATGAGATCCACCACCCGATGCAGCGGCACACCTTTTTTCGCAAACTCGCGCTCTCTTTTTGGCCGCAGGATATGAGCTTGGCCGGAAAAGTCGATGTCGCCGACCTCCAGCCATACCAGATGGCCTTGCTGATGACGGCCAACGCGAATGACCTTCTCGGGGCTGATCTTCGTTTCCTTCCGGCGAAGCTCGGCGATCTCCTCGGCATAGCGGACTTCCGGCGCGGACCCTCGCTCGGCGTCCGCCAGAGGGCCGGCAGACGGCGGACGAGTCGTCGTCTCCTCGGTGGAGGACGCTACCGAGGACAGCACGCCGGGATCGCCGACCCCGTGGCCGGCGATCCCGTGGCAGTAGCCGTCGATGAGGTCCTGCGCCTGGCCGAACAGTGCATGGGCCGCGCGGACGTCGTTGCCGGACGCGCGGGCCAGGTGGTTGATCTGTTCGACCTCGGATCGGGTCGAACCGGCGGTGGCGGTGGCGAAGACCTCGGCGCCGTCGGTGATCGCCGCGTCTGCCCTGGCCGTCGCCCGGCGGGCGTCCGACAACAGGGCGTGGGCCCGCCGCAGCTGCTCGACCACGTCCGTGACCGACACGGCTCGACACCTCACACTCGGTGACGTCGAGATCATGCCGGACCCGTGGCGGTGCCGGTGGAGCGGGGTGCGGACGGCGTCAGACCACGCGATTCGATTCCGGCGCCCGGCAGGACTGCCCATGGTCGAGCAGTGAGGTCCCCGACGACTGCCCAGTCAGCCGATCCTCACCCCGGCGAGCCGTCAGTCAGGCGCGATCGCCTGATCGACCCGGTGTCGCCGCCGACACCAGGCCCGCGCCTGCCACTGCCGCCACCACCGGCACCGCTACCGGCACCGGCTGCCTGCCCGGGCCACTGCCACCGAAGTACTAGTCGTGGGAGAAGTGCATCCTGCTGTTGTGAAACGTCGTGAAGAGCCAGCGACCGTCGCGCTTCACCGCATGCCGGGTCTGAATCGACAACGCCTCCGGGGCGCACTCCTGCTCGCCGGGTCGCAACACGCAGACGCCGCTGGTGACGACCACCGCCACGTCGGGCAACGGAAAACGAATCGTCCGTTCCCTGGCCTGCGACATGCGGGTTCCCGCCATGAAGCCGTCGAAGCCCTCCTGAAGACTCTCGGCGATCTCCGCCCGACTCCGCAGGTGGCTGCCGTCGACCGCCACGAAGTCGGCTTCCTCGGTGAACGTGTCCGCGAAGGCCGCGCCGTCCCTGGCCCAGGAGTCCACCTGCCGCTGAAGCAGGCCGTCCAGAGCGTCGACGTCCTGTTGCCTGTCCGGCGTCGTGGTCATCGATTCACTCCGTTCACGAGTTCGCAGGCGCGGCACGCCGGCGAGTTCCGGTTCACGAGCAGCAGAAGAAGATTACAAGGAGGCAGTACCGCGACGGCCCTCTGCCTGGACGGCGCTCTGTCCGGTCGACACCCTGTCCGGTCGACAACCCGTCCGGTCGGCATCCTGTCTGGTCGGCGGTCGGCAGGTGCCCGTGTCGGTGGTGGCAGGCGCGCAGCCGACGCCGCAACGCCAGCGCCGTGGTCTGCGAACTCGTGGCAGCGGCCGTCGATGAGGCCCGGCGCCTGGCCGAACAAGGGCCGCGACCGCCGACGAGCCATGCGGAATCCGACGCGCGATCCGAGCGCCTCGCGCCGCCGCGTCCTCAGCCGCTCGTGGTGATCCCTCGGCACCGAGACGGCATCGACCCGTTCACCGACGACCGGCCGGGCACGCACCCGAGGCGAGCCACTTCTCCTTCAGCTCGGCGGGGATGTTCAGGGTGGTGGGCTGCCCGTCGCAGAGGACGCGGACGCTGCCGGTGAGCAGCAGGCTGCCCGCCTTGTCCAGGACGGCCGTGGCGATCCTGCTGCGGTCCTCCGCCCGTTCCAGCAGGCGCATCAACCGGGCTCCGGCGCGGACGGCGCCCCGCCAGCCTCGGGAATGCGGTACGCCCATCCAGTCGGCCACGTGCGGACGAACCGTCTGACGGACCATCGCCGCGACGACGCCGTCGAACATCCTGCCGGGCACCATCCTCTCGTAGAGGTCGAGCAGATTCCGCGTGAGTTCCACGCCCTCGGGCGACGGCGCGTACGAGGCCTCGACGAGCGTCGCGTTGAGTTCCTGTGCCTCGGCCAGGGTCTCCGGCATCGCCTCGGCGGGAATCCCGAGCAGGGCGCCCGTCACCCGCCAGACGTGGTAGTAGTCCTCGGCCTCCTTCTCGGTCACCGAGACACCGATCCGCCGCATGCCGTCGATCACCTGCACCGAGAAGATGAGCAGCGCGCCGAGCAGATCCTGTTGGCAGACGGGCACCCCGTCGGCCTCGACGTCCCAGGTGCCGGAGTGAGTGATGAAGTACCGGACGGCGGCATGGATCAGCCGGGTCTTCTGGATGGTGGGCAGGAACGCTCCACCGGCCCCGAACGGCGCGGGCGCCATCATGTCGAGCACGAACTGCGCGGTCTCCGACAGCCGTCGATGCGGTTGGTTCAGCCGGTGCGTCAGCGCCAGCACTCGGGACGGTCTCGGCTGGGCGTAGCAGTTGACCATCGCGCCGAACGACAGAACCGAGGCGACGTGCACGCCGTCGTCGATGAAGAAGTCGTACGCGCCCGCCACGCGATCGAGGTCGGTCCAGTCCGGCACGGCGTCGGTGGCGAGGAGATACGCCCGCACCGGCGGCGGTAACTCCTCGGGGACGGGCTGGTCGTTGGACCGGAATCGGGCGAGGACCTCGTTCACCGCGCCCACCTGATCGGTGGCCACCAACTCGGTGATCACGTCGTCCGCGAGCGGGTCGCCGCGGAACTTCAACGCCTCGATGCCTGCCGCGTCGATCATCGGGCTGCCCCCCTGCTGCTACGGTGCGCCACTCGCGCCCGATCAGCTAAGGCCTTCCCAGGGGGCGATGACCAGAGCCGCCGCCGTCGACCCCCCGAATGCCCTTTCTCTATAGCCCGAACGGCCTAGAAGTCCGCTCCGTGGGTTCGTCGGCGTTCGGTGCCCCGGGCGCCGCTGCCTGTCGACGTCGTCGCCGCACCTCGGCCGGATCGGGATCGGGGCCGGGCCGAGGTCGGATGAGCCTTCGTCGACCGGGGGCGTCGAGGCGGCGTCGGGCGGGGCCGAATCGGACCCGGGAGCAGCATCGAACCCCGCCGTCGCTCGTGCAGGCTCGCACCGTCCTCGGTCCGGTCGGCCTGCCCGAGCTCAGGTCCTCAGCCGAAGAAGCCCGCCCCCGGAATCGCGTCGAGCAGGTTGCGCGTGTAGTCGGTCTCCGGGTTCTCGAACACCCGCTCGACGGTGTCCCGTTCGACGACCTGGCCCGCCCGCATCACCAGGACGTCGTCGGCGATGAGCCGCACCACGGCGAGATCGTGAGTGATGAACAAGTAGGTCAGACCCAGATCGCGTTGCAGGCCGGCGAGCAGCCGCAACACCTGATCCTGCACCAGGACGTCCAGCGCGGACACCGCCTCGTCGCAGATGACCACCGACGGCTCCAACGCCAGCGCCCTGGCCAGCGCCACCCGCTGCCGCTGCCCGCCGGACAGCTCGTTGGGGTGACGCTGGGCGACGCTGCGCGGCAGGGCGACGTGATCGAGCAGTTCGGCGACCCGCCGCCTGCGGCTCTGCCGGTCGCCGGTGCGGAACACCCGCAGCGGCTCGTCCACGATGCGTTCGATGGTGAACATCGGGTTCAGCGAGCCGTAGGGGTCCTGGAACACCGGCTGCATCGCCCGGCGGATCGCCCGCCGCTCCGCGCCGCGCGCGGTCTGCACCGTGCGGCCGTCCAGCCGCACCGACCCGGCCGTGGGCGTCTCCAGCCCCAGCACCATCTTGGCGACGGTGGACTTCCCCGACCCGGACTCGCCGACGATCGCCGTGGTGGAGCCCCGGCGGACGCGGAAGCTCACGTCGTCGACCGCGCGCAACGTCCCGGAGAGCCTGCCCCGAAGTCGGTAGTCCTTCACCAGCCCGTCGACGACGAGGACGTCGGCCGCCGTGCCCCTCGCGTCGCTGGAACCGAGTTCGGCCGGAGTCTCCCGCTCGACGACCGTGGTCGATGCCGGGGCCGCGCCGCCGAGGAACCGCCGGGCGGTCACCACCGAGGGCGCGGCGGCCACCAGCCGCCGGGTGTACTCGTGCTGCGGGTCCTCCAGCAGGGCACGCGCCGAGCCGGACTCCACCACCCGGCCCTGCGACATGACGAACACGGTGTCCGCCCGGTCGGCGGCCAGACCGAGATCGTGGGTGATGAACAGCAGCGACGTGCCCGACGACGACACCAGCGTCGTCAGGTGGTCCAGGATCTGCCGCTGCACGGTGACATCGAGCGCGGAGGTCGGCTCGTCGGCGATGAGCAGCCGCGGCCGGCACGCCAGTCCGATGGCGATGAGCACCCGCTGCCGCATCCCGCCGGAGAACTCGTGCGGATACTGCCGGGACCGTCGGGCGGCGTCGGGGATGCCCGCGTCGCCCATCAGCTCGATCGCCCGGCTGCGTGCCTCGGCGCCCGTGGCCAGGCCGTGGGCGCGCAGCGTCTCCGCCACCTGATCCCCGACCCGGCGCACCGGGTTCAGGTTGGACATCGGATCCTGCGGCACCAGGCCGATCTCCCGGCCGCGCAGCCTGCGCAGCCGGGACTCGCCCGCCGTGGTGATGTCCTCGCCTCGGAAGCGGACGCTGCCCGAGGTGATCCGCCCCCGGCCCGCCAGCAGCCCCAGGACCGCCATGGCGGCGGTGGACTTCCCGGAGCCCGACTCGCCGACGACGGCGACCCGCTCACCCGGCCGCACCGTGAGGTCGACCCCGCGCACGGCGGGCGTCGCGCCCGGCGCGGTGGAGAAGGACACCTCCAGGTCGCGTAGTTCGAGAAGAGGTGTGGCGGTGTCGGTCTCGGTCATCGTCCTCACACTCCTGGTGTGCCGCCGGTCCGCCGTCCCGGCCGACCGGCTGTGCGGTCGGGCTTCCTCGGACGACCGGTGCTCGGGTCTGCCGTCGGTTCTGTCGTGCGATGCCGCCATGAGGGCGGCCGTGTCGGATCGGGTTCCGGAGGCGGCGCGCGGGCGCGGCGTCGAGTGCCCCGCGCGCCGTGGAGTCAGCGCCCGACCGCGTAGCCCTGCATGCCACGCGGATTCGCCGCCGCCGTCAGCACCCCGGTGTCCGGGTTCCTCGTCACCGAGGACAGCCGCCCCAACGCCCAGTCGCCCGCCCTGGTGACCAGGTGGCCGCGCCGGGTCAGCTCGGCGATGACGTCCTCGCCGAGGCGGTCCTCGACGACGATCTCGCCGGGGCTCCAGGTGCGCGGCCAGAACGAGCCGGGCATCGACGTGGTGTGGAAGGCCGGGGCGTCGACGGCCTGTTGCGGGGTGTAGCCGCCGACGATGGTCCGCAGCAGGTAGAGCAGCTGCCACTGGTCCTGCTGGTCGCCGCCGGGAGAGCCGAGCGCGGTCAGCGGCACGCCGTCACGCAGCACCAGGGTCGGCGTCAGCGTGGTGCGCGGCCGCCGTCCGGGGCGCAGCGCCGAGGGGGAGTCCTCGTCCAGCCAGGTCATCTGGAGCCGGGTGCCCAGGCAGAAGCCCAGTTCGGGGATGGTGGGGGAGGACTGGAGCCAGCCGCCCGACGGCGTCACCGAGACCAGGTTGCCCCACCGGTCGACGACGTCGACATGACACGTGTCGCCCTTCGTCTCGCCCGCCCGGCTGACCGTCGGCTCGCCCGCGGCGGCGCCCGCCGCCGACACGTCGTAGGCGACGCGCAGCGGCGGCTGGTAGGCCGTCCGGCCGGGCAGCACGCCGGGGCGGAGCTCGGCCGAGGCGGTCTCGCCGATCAGCGCCCGACGCTCGGCGGCGTACTCCGCGGACAGCAGCGTCTCGGCGGGCGGGGCGAGCGTGCCCTCGCCGTCGCCGTAGTAGGCGTCGCGGTCGGCGAGGGCCAGCTTCATCGCCTCGACGATCCGGTGGGCGCCCGCCGAGGTGCTCGGGTCGATCTCGGCGTCGGTGAAGCCCTCCAGGATCGCCAGCGTCTGCAACAACGCCGGTCCCTGCCCCCAGAAGCCCGTCTTGGCGATCGTGTGGCCGCGGAACTCCACCGTCACGGCAGGCTCGTAACCCGCCGAGAACCCGGCGAAGTCCGCCGCCGTGATCACGCCTGCATGGTCGGTGCCCGAGGCGTGCCGGTGCGGGGTGCGCACGAACTCCTCGACGGCCTCGGCGACGAAGCCCTCCCGCCACGCCGAGCGGGCGGCCTCGATCCGCGCGACCCGATCGGGCGCGTCGGCACCCGCCGCGACCAGCCGCTGAAGCACGCGGGCGTAGGCGGGCAGCCGCACCAGCTCACCGGCCTCCGGCGCGCGGCCCTCGGGCGTCCACAGCTCGGCGGAGGTCGGCCAGTGCTCGGAGAACAGCTCGGAGACCCCGGCGATCGTCGCGCACACCCGCGCCAGCGCCGGATGGCCGTCGCGGGCGTAGCCGATCGCGAACTCGAGGACGTCGGCGAGCTCCCAGGTCCCGTGATCGCGCAGCAGCACGAACCAGGCGTCGACCGCCCCGGGCACCGCGGCGCCCAGCGCCCCCGCGCCGGGGACCAGGTCCAGCCCTTCGGCACGGTAGTGATCGATCGTCGCCTTCTCGGGGGCGGGCCCCTGTCCCACGAGCACCTGCGGGGTCGGATCGGTCGCCGTGGTGAACACGCCGGTGAGGTCCCCGCCGGGACCGTTGAGGTGCGGCTCGACCACGTGCAGGACGAAGCCCGCGGCGACGGCGGCGTCGAAGGCGTTGCCGCCGCGCTCCAGCACGGCCTGCGCGGTGGCGGAGGCGGTCCAGTGCGTCGTCGCCGCCATGCCGAACGTGCCCGCAAGGGTGGGGCGGCTGGTCATCGCGGGTGGGGGGACGAAGGTCACGAGCAGATCCTCAGCGTCGAGTGGTCGGGTCGAGTGCGTCGCGCAGGGCGTCGCCGAACAGGTTGAAGCCAAGACAGATCAGCAGGATGGCCAGGCCCGGGAAGATCGCCGCCGTGGGCGCCCGCACCAGGTACTGCTGGGCGTCGGCGAGCATCACGCCCAGGCTGGGCGTCGGCGGCTGGATGCCGAGACCGAGGAAGGACAGCGTCGCCTCGCCGATGACCGCCACCGGCATGATCACCGTGGCCTGGACGATGATCGCCGAGGCCGCGTTGGGCAGGATGTGCTGGGCGAGGATGCGCGGCCCCGAGGCGTCCAGACCGCGGGCCGCGAGCACGAAGTCCTTGCCCTTGAACCGCAGCGTCTCGGCGCGCACGACCCGGATCATGGTGGGGATCTGCGCGACGCCCAGCGCGATGGCGGCGTTGGTCAGGCTCGGTCCGTTGATGGCGGCCAGCCCGACGGCCAGCACGAGGAACGGGAAGGCCAGCATCAGGTCGGTCAGCCGCGACACGACCGCGTCGAGCACCGGCCAGAAGCCCGCCAGCAGTCCCAGCGGGGTGCCGATGACGATCGCCAGCAGCACCGAGAGGCCGCCGACCTGCAACGACGTCCGCGCGCCGTGCAGCAGCCGGGAGAGGATGTCGCGGCCGAGATCGTCGGTGCCCAGCGCGTAGCCGATGGTGAGCGGCTGCTGGAAGGGCGCGTCGAAGTGCACCTCGGCGGGCGGATACGGCGCGATCCAGGGCGACAGCAGCGCCCCCGCGATCACGACGAGCAGCAGCACGGCGCCGGTGACGCCCAGCGGATTGCGCAGCAGATCGCGCAGGAGGCGACCGCGTACCTGGGCGAGGTCGGCCTGCACGGGTTCGGTGACGGTGGACATCAGGCCTTGCCTCCCACTCGGATACGCGGGTCGATGAGCGTGTAGAGGACGTCCACGGCCAGGTTGATCAGGATGTAGGCCGCCGTCACCACCAGGACCACGGCCTGGATCACCGGATAGTCGCGGCTGAAGACGGAGTCGAGGGTGAGCTTGCCGAAGCCGGGCAGACCGAAGATCCGCTCGGTGACCACCGCGCCGGAGATCAGCCCGCCGAGTTGCAGCCCGACGATCGTGACCACGGTGATCAGACTGTTCCGCAGGGCGTAGCGCAGCAGCACGGTCCCCCGGCCGAGGCCCTTGGCCCTGGCGGTGCGGACGTAGTCGGCGGTCAGCGTCTCCAGCATCGAGGCGCGGGTCTGCCGCATCACCACCCCCGCGATGCCGGTGCCCAGGATGATCGCGGGCAGCGTCAGGTGCAGCAGGCCGCGCAGCGGGTCCTCCCACGGCGAGACGTAGCCCGACGCCGGGAACCAGCCCAGCCCCACCGCCAGATAGAGGATGGCGAGGATGCCCAGCCAGAAGTTCGGCACCGACAGCGACACCAGGGCGAAGCCGTTGGCCGTCCACTCCGGCCAGCGACCCCGGAAGACCGCCGCGACGACGCCCGCGCCGATTCCGAACAGCATGGCCACCACGAGCGCGTAGACCGACAGCTCGATCGTGACCGGAAGCGTGGTGGCGATCAGCTCGGTGACGGGCGTGCCGGTGCGGATCGAGTCGCCCAGGTCACCGCTCAGCGTGTTGGTGAGAAAGCGCCAGTACTGCACGAACAGCGAGTCGTCCAGGCCGAGGCTCGCGCGGACGGCCGCCAGCCGCTCCGGGTCGGCCTCCTCGCCCGCCATGGCCAACGCCGGGTCGCCGGGCAGCGCGCGCACCCCGAGGAACACCACGGCCGAGGCGAGCAGGAGGGTGACGAGCGACTGCCACGCCCTTGTCAGCAGGTAGCGGCCCACGTCAGTCCTCCTCGGCTCGGAAGGCGGCGCGGCCCAGCCGCACGACGCCGTCGGCGTAGACCTCCACACCGACGACACCCTCGTCGTGGGCGGTGATGTTGCGCTCGCGGTACAGGTACACCACCGGGTTGTCCCGCTGGAGGACCTCCACGATCTCCCCGTACAGCTCGGCCCGCCGCTCGACGTCCTCGACCTCGGCCGCCTCGCCGAGCATCTCGTCGACCTCGGCGACGCTGTAGCCCGCGTAGTTGCTGCCCGCGCCGGTCTCCATGAACGTCCTGATGTTGTTGTTCGGGTCGATCCGGCCCGACCAGCCCAGCTGCACGGCGTCGAAGGTGCCGTTGGACTGGACGTCGAGCAGGGTGGAGTACTCCACCGGCACGATCTCGATCTCGAAGCCGCCCTCGCCGACGGAGGCCTGCAACGCCTGGGAGAACCGCAGCGTGTCCGGGTTGTTGGCGGCCTGCAGCCTGATCCGGTACGGGGTCTCGACGCCCGCCTCGGCGAGCAGTCTGCGCGACTCCTCGGGATCGTGCTCGGGACAGACCTCGCTCGCCTCGCTGGTGAACGGGCTGGCGGGCGAGATCGGTGAGCAGGCGGGCTCGAACCAGTTGTTGAACACCGAGTTGACCAGCGCGTCGCGGTCGACGGCGTGGGAGAACGCCTGCCGTACCCGAGGGTCGGAGCCCAGCGGCGTGTCGATCTCGCCGGTCTCGGCGCCCACCCCGGCGACGTTGCCGACGTTGAAGGTGACGCCCTGGTAGCCGAGTGAGGCGATCTGGAGGACCTCGATGCCGTCCTCCTGGTCGAGCGCGTCGACCTCGGTGGTGGAGACCCGGTCGATCACCTGCACGTCGCCGGAGCGCAGGTTCGCCGCTCGGATCGAGGCGTCGGACATGATCCGATAGGTGATCGTGTCGAGGTGTACCTGGTCGGCGTCGTAGTAGAGCGGGTCGCGTTCCACGCTGATCGAGGTCTGCGGGACCCGGTCGACGAAGCGGAACGGCCCGACGCACACCGGGTGTCCGCCGAAGGCGTCGCCGCGTTCGGCGAGCGCGGCGGGGGAGAGGATCATCCCCGCCCGGTCGGCCAGTGCCCCGGTGATCGGCGCGAAGGGCTCGGCGTAGTGCAGGACGACGTGCTCGTCGTCGAGCACCTCGACGGACTCGATCGGCCCCAGCTCGGCGCGCCGGGCGGAGTCCTCCTTCTCCAGGTGTCGGAGCAGCGTCGTGCGGACCGCCTCGGCGTCCAGCGGCACCCCGTCGGCGAAGACGGCGTCCGTGCGCAGCGGGATGGTGACGGCGAGTCCGTCGTCGGAGACGCTCGGCAGCTCGGTGGCGAGCTGGGGGACCAGCTCACCCTCGGCGTCGAGGTCGTAGAGCTTCTCGCAGACGCTGCTCATGACGTATCGGGTGTACAGCGACGTCGAGGTGGTCGGGTCGAGCTGGTCGGGCTCGGCGGAGAGGCCCATCACCAGATCGCCGCCCTCCTGCACCGGGGTGTCGCCCACCGGCGACCCGGTGACGTCCGACCGCTCGCCCGCGGGCGGGGGCGGCTGGACCGGGACGCAGGCGCTGGCCGCCAGCACCGCCAACGCCGTGCCGACCACGGCGCCGGAACGGCGTCCGAGCCGACCGCGTCGGGCGCTGCGCCACGGGAGCGCAGCGGGGCGCACCTCCGGACGGGGCATAGGGGACCTCACAGAACATCAGGAATGTATACGATCCTAGACCTTAGGTGGACGATGTTTCCACGATGTTTCCGCAGGTGCAATGGGTTCGGTCACCCCGGATGGGCGACGACTTCTCGATGGGGCGTTTTTTGTATACGATTCGTTCCGCTACGAGGACGCCCCTCACGGTGACGAATACCCGGCCGGCAGGCACGAGACGGAAGGTGAATCGGATGAGCGTCGCCGGGCCGACGTCCGCCCGCCGCCCGGCGGCGCGCACGCGGCGACGCGGCGACCCGCGTGGGTCATCCGTGGCGGAGCAGATACCCGTGCCGGGAGTTCTCGACATGACGGCGCATGAGGAGGGCAGCCCCATCGACGTCGCCCGTCTCGATCGCCGAGGCGATCAGTCGATGCTCGATCCACGAGCTTTCCGCGCGCACCGCGACGTCGGCCGCGTAGATCCACTCGATCTTGCCCGCCAGCTGCCGCAGCATCCCGGTGAGGCTCGGGTTGGCCGCGATCTCGGCGATCGCGAGATGGAAACTCGTGTTCAGATCGGTCAGGTCCTGTCGCCTGCCCGCCGCCAGCGCGGCGTCGCCCGCGTCGACGACGGCCATCAGCCGGGCCACCGCCGCCGAGTCCGCCCGGCCCGCGGCCCGGCGCGCGGTGCGCTCCTCCACGGTCGCCCGCACGGCGAAGAGATCGTCGGCGTCGGCGCCGTCCAGAGCCGCCACCGTCGATCCCGCATAAGGCCGCGACACGACGAAGCCTTCGGTCTCCAAGACCCGGAAGGCCTCCCGGATCGGAACCCGCGAGACGCCGTAGGCCTCGCTCAGCGCGGCCTCGGTCACCCGAGTGCCCGGCGCGAGGGCGCCGCGGATGATGTCGCGCCGGATTCGGCCTGCGACCCGCTCGCTGAGGCTGGCCACGGTGCGCTCCTGATCCTTGATGCGGCAGTTCCCCTGCCGGTGCGAGACCCCGCCGCCCGCCCGAGACCCGAGGCGGGGCGCGGACATCGGGGACGGCCGCGGCCACGGGAGTCGCGGGACTTCTCGAACCGCGGGATCAGCATATCCATGCCTTCCGCCTGTCGGGAGCAGACGAGAACAGGACGACCGAGTTGACGAGCCGCACGCCCGACGATCGGGCACGCACCCACCTGATGCTGATGCTGGCGCTGACCTTCTCCACCGGAGTGATCGACGCGGTCGGCTACCTGGGACTGGACCGGGTCTTCACCGGGAACATGACCGGCAACGTCGTGCTGCTGGGCATGGGCGTCGTCGACGGCGTCGCGGGGGACGGGGGCGTGGCGGGCGGTGCGCCGCTGCCCGTGCTGCGGCCCGCGCTGGCGCTGATCGGCTATCTCGTCGGGGCCGTCATCGCCGGCCGCGTCCTACGCAGGGCGGCTCCCGGCTGGACGACGCACACCACCGCCCTGCTCGGCGTGGTCGCGGGCGTCCTGCTGCTGCTCGGCGGCGCGCTGCTGCTCACCGGAGACCATCCGGCCGACCCGCTCGGCGCCGTGATCACCACCGGCACCGCCGTGGTGATGGGCATGCAGGCGGCGGCGGCCCGGCGGCTCGCCGTCAAGGACGTCACCACGGTCGTGGTGACCTCGACGTTGACCGGCCTCGCCGCCGACTCGCGGCTGGCGGGCGGCGACGGCCGACTGTGGGCCCGGCGGATCGGCGCGGTGAGCCTGATCCTGCTCGGCGCGCTGGTCGGCGCCGCCCTGCTGCTCTGGCACATCGCCGCGGCCCTGCTGCTGTCGGTGCTGATCACCGCCGTCGTCGCGGTGGTCGGCCACCGGACCCGCGAGGTCGCCGCCGCGCCGAGGTCTCCGGTGCTCAGCGAGGCCCCGCTGGGGTGAGGGCGGTTTCCGCGGGGGTGTGCGTGGCCTCCGTCGGGGTGTGCTTGGCCTTCGTCGCGCTGAGCGTGGCTCGGTCGGGCTGAGCTCGGCTCCGCTGGGCCGCGGCCTGGCGTCGTCGGGTTGAGCGTTCCCCGCCGGGCCGAGCGGCCGTCGGCGTTCCGCCCGTGCGCGACGGTCGCCGCCCGTCCGGGGGTGCCGCCGGCGAGGACCGCCGACATGTTCCACCGGTTCGTCGGGAACTCACCGGCTCCGTCCGACGACCTGTGCGGTGACGATCTCTCGCCGTTCGAGGTCGAGCCCGCTCGGCGCCGTGAGCCCGTGCGGCTTCACGACGGCGAGTCGGCGTCGCGAGACGGACGGAGCGCCGATGAGCACCAGCACGGGGAACGGACGGGACGGTTCGGCGGCGTCGGCGGACGCGCCGCCGGGCGAACCCGACGCCGCCACACCGGCGGCCGCGACGGCCACCGACGCCGCACGGGCCGCCCGCCCCGCGTCGGAGGGCCGCCCCGCGTCCGACGGCCGCGACACCAGGACGTCGGCGTGGTCGCACCTGCGCCCCCTGGTGCTGCGGCTGCACTTCTACGCGGGCGTCTTCGTCGCACCGCTGCTGGTCATCGCCACGCTCACCGGGTTGCTCTACGTCTTCACCCCGCAGCTCGAACAGGCGCTGTACGACCGGGAGCTGCACGTGCCCGCGGGCGGGACCGCCCAACCGCTGGCGGACCAGGTCGAGGCCGCCCGGCTCGCCCTCCCGGACGGCGAGATGAGATCCGTGCGGCCGGGTCCGACGCCGACCGACACGACGCAGGTGATCTTCCACGCCCCCGACCTGCCGGAGAGCTACTGGCGGACGGTCTTCGTCGACCCCTACACCACCGAGGTGCGGGGCGTCCTGGAGACCTACGGCAGCGGGCAGGCCCTGCCGGTGCGCGGCTGGATCGACTGGCTGCACCGAGGACTGCACCTCGGCGACGTCGGCAGGCTCTACAGCGAACTCGCCGCCAGCTGGCTGTGGTTGATCGTCTCGGTCGGCGCCGTGCTGTGGGTCCTGCGTCGGCGTTCCGACCGGCGGGCCCGCGCGATCCTGGCACCGACGGGCGGCCCGGCGGGGCGCCGCCGAACCCTGTCCTGGCACGGCTCGGTGGGCGTCTGGGCGGCGGGCGGGCTGATCCTGCTCTCCGCCACCGGACTGACCTGGTCGACCTTCGCCGGCGAGAACGTCAACCAGCTTCGGGCGGCGCTGTCCTGGGACACGCCGGCCGTGTCCACCGAACTGTCCGACTCCAGGGCGGGTGCCGACGCCGCGGCGCCGCCGGGCGGCGGGGGCGGCGACGTCGGCGTGGACCGCGTCTGGGAGGCGGTGATCGCCGAGGGCGTCACCGGCCCGGTGGAGATCACGCCGCCTGAGGAGCCCGGCACCGCCTATCGGGTGGCCGAACAGGGCCGATCCTGGCCGACCGAACAGGACTCCGCCGCCGTCGACCCGGCGACCGGCGAGGTCCTCGAGGTCCTGCGCTTCGACGATTACCCGTTGGCGGCGAAGCTGGCCCGCTGGGGAATCGACGCCCACATGGGCTTCCTCTTCGGCTGGGTGAACCAGGCCGTGCTGGTGCTGCTCGCGGTGTCCCTGCTCGGCGTGATCTTCTGGGGCTACCGGATGTGGTGGCTGCGCAGACCGACCCGGGCAGGCGGATCCTCCTTCGGCAGGCCGCCCGCCCGAGGCGCCTGGCAACGGATTCCCGGCCGAGTGCTGGCGCCGGTGATCCTTCTCGGCGTCTTCATCGCCTACTTCCTGCCACTGCTCGGCGCTTCACTGCTGGTATTCCTGCTGGTGGACATCCTGCTCGGCCGTCGAGACCGGCGCCGCGCCGCGCGGCTGGATCCGCCACCAGGACCCGAGGACGCCACGGAGATCGGTGCGCTCGCGGATGCCGACGCGGCTTCGGCCGTGGTCGGAACGCCGAGCGGGGGCGCCGCCGACCCCGCCACGACGGGGGCCGGTCGAACCGGCCGAACCGACACCGCCGGAGGTGCCTGATGGTCGACGAGCCCCTGCTGCGCTGGCTGTTCACGATCGGGTTCGCCGTCGCGCTGATCGGCTTCCTCCGACAGCTCGCGGGGCGCAGGGTGGACGGCCCGAGCCTGCCCGCGCGGATCTCGGCCCTGACCCACGTGCTGATGTGCGTGGCGATGATCGCCATGGCCTGGCCGTGGGGGATGAGCGTCCCCCTCACCCCACAGCTCGTCGTGTTCTCGCTCGCCACCGCGTGGTTCCTGGCACTGACGGTGGGGCGGCTGCGGGCGGGCCGTGAACTGGCAGGCGGGTTGTCGGCGCACGTGCATCACACGCTGATGGCGGCGGCGATGGTGTGGATGCTGGCGATCATGCCCGCCGCGATGACCGCGCCCAGCTCCGGCCGGGGCGGTCACAATCACGCGCTCGCGGCGCTGGGACCGGCAGGCGAACAGGTCACGACCCTGGGTGCCGTGTCGACCCCGCCGGAACGGCTGGGCCTGTCGTCCGTCGTCGCCGTCCTGACCGGTGTGATCGGTCTGTATCTGATTCTGTCGTCCCTGCGCTGGATCGCGGGTGCCGTCGACGCCGCGCAGGGCGTGCTCGACGTCGAGTCCGGGACCCGGCCCGCCGCCGGCTGGACGCGGGCCGAATGGGCGGGCCGGGTGACGGCCGAGGTCGACGGCGCGAGCACTAACGCCCGGCCCGGCGCGACCGGCCTCGGCACGGTCGCCCGGCGGGGCACGGCCACAGCGGATCCTGGTTCGGGATCGACCCCGGGTTCGGCGCGTGTGCTGCGCGTCGAGTCCTTCGAGGCGGCCTGTCACGCCGTGATGAGCGTGGGAATGGGGGCCATGCTGCTGGTGATGCTCTGATCGGCCGGCCCCGGCGCGACGGTCGCGCGGCTGCCGGTCGCGCCGGGCGACAGGGCGGATGGATGACAGACGACCGGGACGTCCTCGACGCCCGACGCCGAGCCTGCGAGCGACGAGATCATCCTCGGCGCCGATGCCGATGCCGATGCCGATGCCGATGCCGATGCCGATGCCGATGCCGATGCCGCCGGCACCGAGGGTGCGCGCGCACCGCCCCTCCGTCAGAGCCTGCGGTTCGCCGTCGCGGCTACTCCGGCCACTCCGGCGACTCCCGCCCGATCGGCCCCGCCGACGGCGACCCCGCCGCCGAGGCATGCCGCCTGCTCGACCAGGACACCGCTCGTCGTCCGTCGCGTCGTTCAGGCTGCCGCCGCCGACCTGGGCCCCCGCTGCGGACGCCTTCTCGTCCGGGGCTCAGCAGGCGAGGTCGCGCAAGACCTGTGCGGACGGCCGCTCCCTCCGCTGTACGTCCAGGACGCCGAACGGCACGGACCATCCCGCGAGCCACTCGTAATTGTCGATCGGCGTCCACAGGTAGGCACCCGTCAGATTCACGCCTCGTTGCCGCGCGGCGCGCAGCTGCGCGTCCACAGCCCGCAGGTACTCGCCCCGCGCGACGTCGTCACCCCCGCCGTACCCGACCTCGGCCACCACCAGCTCCTTCCCGGCAGCGTGGTGTGCAGGCGGTCCACGACGATTCCCAGCCCCTCCGCCCAGGGCACATACCCCGACGGTCCCGGCTGCCGACCCGCAGGCCATGGACGCGGTGAGCCGTCGCCTGCCACCGGCGCACCGTAGTAGTAGGAGAATCCCACCTGGTCGAACGCGTCGGCTGTCGGCAGCCAGGACCACAGCAGCGCGTCGAACCGAGCCGTCGCCTCCTCCGCCGCCGCGCTGTCGTCCGCAGGCCACAACGGTGCGAGCGATTGATTGGAGGTCACCGGCAGTCCGGTCGTCTCCTTCAGCATCGCCGCAGCCTGAGCATCGCAGCGATGCATCACCTCCAGGACCCTCGTGAACTGCCGCAGGCCCCGCTCACCGGGGGGAGACATCCCGGTCAGGTAGGCCTTCTGGGCATACGACCCCGGATTGTCGATCGGCATCCAACCGCCGACGGGGTCGCCGAACTCCGCGGCGACCAGGCGGACCCAGTCCCGCCACCGAGCCTCCGCGGTAGCCGCGGCGAAGCCGCCCTCCGCTGCGAACCATCTCGGTATCGCCGAGTGCAGGAGCGTCAGACGCATCTGCAGCCCGGCCTCCCGGCCCGCGGCCAGGACGCCGCGGAGGTGATCGACTTCGGCTCGGTCGACTCTGCCCGGCTCCGGGACCACTCGCGCCCACGACACCGACGTTCGATACCGCGTCAACCCTAAGGAACGGATCGACCGCAGACCCGATTCGTACCTCTCCCGAAATCCGGTGCCGGTCCCGGACACCGGGGCTCTCCCCGCCTCCTCCCACTGCGACCAGTCATCCCCGGAGAGGAGCCCTCATCCTGCACCGACGACGACGCCGCGCCCCACCACCAGCCGCGATCGTCCTCGACCTGCCCCGGCTCGCCTGCCGCCATACTCGTCGCCCCTCCCGCCGACGCCGCCGCGGCGCCGTCCGACACGATCCGTCCTCGCGCCGTCACATCGTGGCACGAGTTCTGCGCGCGAAGGCTGTCGCCTCTCTGCCGCCGGATCGCGATCGCGGCCGGGAATCGACCAGTCGGCCCGCGGGCGTCACCGATCGGCGAGCAACGCCGCGAAGCCGTCGAGCACACGCCGCAGGCCGAACTCGTAGGCGTGGTCGGGATCGGCCGCCGCCTGGTGCTCCTCGCCCGCGGCGGTGCCGACCCGTGTCGCCGTCGGGAAGCGGCTCGGGTCGAGCACCTTCGCCAACAGCGGTCCGTTGGCCGCCCACCACTGCTCGTCGTTCATGGCGGAGTCGCGTGCCGCGACTTCCCGATCGACGGCCAGCCGCGCCACGTTGTGCACGAAGCCCAGCAGATACGTCAGTGCGGCGTCCATCTCGACGTCGGTCAGGCCGATGCCCTCGAAGGCCAGCAGTTCGTGCTCGTACTTCGCCATCTGCCCGGGGCCGAGCACGGGTCGGGTCGTGGAGGCGGCGGTGACCCAGGGGTGCCGGGTGAGCAGGGCACGGTTGTCCTCGGCCACGGTCGTCACCCGCTCCCGCCACGATCGGTCGCCGTGGTCGGGCCTGGGCATCGCGAGATAGACGGCGTCGAGCATCAGGTCGAGCAGTTCGGCCTTACCTCGGACGTAGGTGTAGAGCGACATCGGCGCGACGCCGAGGGACTGGGCGACGCGACGCATCGTCAGCGCCTCCAGGCCTGCGCCGTCGGCGAGGGCGATCCCGGTGTCGACCACGGCGTCGACCGTCAATCCCTGGCGCGGTCCCCGACTCGGACGTCCGGTGGTCGGCTCCCGCCAGAGCAGTGCCAGCGTCCGGGCTGGATCGGTCGTGCCGCTGCGCTCTTCGGCCATGGCACGATCCTCTCACGGCAAACGCCGTACGAAGTATGCTGTACGTTGTACGGAGTGGTCGTCGTGGCGTCGACAAGGTGGCGCTGGGACCACGATCCGCGAACGAACTCGGGAGCAGCCGTGCAGATCTCCGCCACCACCGTCTCCTTCACCGTCGAGGACGTCGCCGCGTCCGGCGACTTCTTCCGCCGCCACCTCGGCTACACCACGGCGATGTCCGCCGACGGCTTCGTCTCCCTCACACGTCAGGACGCCGCCGTCGACCTGGTGTTCCTCCGACGCGGGATCGAGGTGCTGCCGGAGTCGCTGCGTCAGCGGCGCGCCGCCGGGACGATCGTCGCGTTCGTCGTCGACGACCTCGCGGGCGAGCAGGAACGACTGAGGTCCGAGGGCGTCGAGATCACCCTCCCGCTGCGGCAGGAGCCGTGGGGCGAACGTCTCTTCATGGTGACCGACCCCAACGGGATCTCCGTCGAGTTCGTCGAATGGGCGACCGAGGACCACGCGGGCTGAGCGCCCGGCCCGCCCCGCGGGCCGACCGCGCGGCCTCGGCGAATCCGATCCGGCGGACGGCCGTGGGGTCGTCGCGTCGGGACCCCGTCGACACGACGCCACCGGTCCACCGCCGGGTTTCCGCGAGGCCTCGGTGCGATGCGTCGCAGACCTGCGACGGCGGGGCGGGCGGGCTCCCGTCTCGGCTCGATGAGGCGGGCCTCGACGTCGCCGTCGTCCGGTCGGCGGGGCCGCGCAGGCGACCGCGACTCTCAGCGAGCGCCGCCCCGCCTCTCGTCCTCGACGCGGGCGTGGAAGAACTCCCGGACGTCCTCGGCGAACAGCTCCGGCACCTCCATCGCGGCGAAGTGGCCGCCGCGCTCGAACTCCGACCAGTGCCTGATGTCGTACAGCCGCTCGGCCAACGGTCGCACCGACAGTGTGATGTCGTGCGCGAACACCGCCACGCCGACCGGCACCGGGCACGGCTCGGTTCGCCGGGGAGTCTCGTGGCTCAGCCGCGCAGCGGAGGCCGCGGTGGCGGTCAGCCAGTACAGCGAGATGTCGGTGAGCATCCGCTCGTCGTCGATCGGCGTGCGGGGGTCCGTCCACTGCGCGAAACGCTCGGCGATCCACACCAGCTGGGCGACCGGCGAGTCGGTCAGCGCGTAGCCGATGGTCTGCGGGGTGTGGGCCTGGAGCGCCTGATAGGGAGGCCGGTTCGCCATCAGGTGCCTCACCGTGTCCAGCCGGGCCTCGTCGGTCGTGGACAGCTGCACCTCGGCACCGGCGACCGGCGGGGTCGGCAGGTAGTTGACGTGCACGCCGACGACCTGCCGGGGCGCCGCCGCGCCCAGCGCCATCGAGATGCCGGAGCCGTAGTCGCCACCCTGCGCGCCGTAGCGCTCGTAACCGAGGCGGTGCATCAGCTCGGCCCAGGCCCGCGCGATCCGGACGGCGTCCCAGCCGCGTTCGTGCGTCGGCCCGGAGAAGCCGAAGCCCGGGATGGAGGGGATCACCAGGTGGAAGTCGCGGGACAGCGGCTCGATCACGGCCAGGAACTCCAGGAACGAGCCGGGCCACCCGTGGGTCAGGATCAGCGCGAGCGCGTCCGGCCTCGATGACCGGACGTGGACGAAGTGAAGCCGCTGGCCCTCGATCTCGGTGATGAAGTGCGGAAGTTCGTTGAGTGCCGCCTCGTGCTCGCGCCAGTCGTATTCGGTGCGCCAGTACTCGGCGAGCTCCTTCAGTCGCGCTAACGGGAAGCCGTGGTCCCAGCCCGCGTCGGCGACCTCGTTGGGCCAGCGGGTGCGGGCGAGCCGGTCGATCAGATCGTCGAGGTCGGTCTGAGGGACGTCGATGCGAAACGGCGTGATCATGGTCTCCGTCCTGGTAGAGCTGATTCGGATCTCGAACGTTAGTCCGACTAACGTTGGCGTGGCGAACGGTAGCACAGTCGTTAGTCGTACCAACGATTCGTTAGACTTTCCGCATGACGAACCCGCCAGAGGAGACGCCCGGTCGGTGGGAGAGGCTGCCGAGCTGGCTGCTCAACCGGGCCGCGGGCCATGCGCATCGGCTGGTGACCGACGGCTTCTCGTCGGTCGACGGTCGCGGCTACCACTACCGCCTGCTGGCGACGCTGGCGGATCGCGGCCCGGCGAGTCAGGCCGAGCTCGGCCGCCGGAGCGGCATCCACCTCAGCGACATGGTCGCCACGATCAACGAACTCGTCGATCGCGACCAGGTGGAGCGCGCCGCGGACCCGTCCGATCGGCGACGCAACATCGTCTCGCTGACCGCCGCGGGCAGACGGCAGCTGCGCCGCCTGGAGAAGCGGCTGGCCGAGACCCAGGACCACCTGCTGGCCCCGCTGTCCGCCGAGGAGCGGCGGCGGCTGACCGAGCTGCTCTCCAGACTGTCGGACCACCACGATCGACGAACCGGCACCGCGGAAGAGCAGTGACGTCCGCCTGCGGACCGGCCGGGGGCTCCTCGAAGGATCACCGGGCACCAGGCCGCCGTCGTTCCTCGGCACGCCAGGGAAGGGCGTCCGCCGCCTGCCCGGGAGAGCCGCAGGCCCGCACACTCGCCGAGTCCCTGGTCCGAGCCCCTGTGCCGGGACTCGGCCGCGGCGAGAGCAGCGGGCCGGCGGGAGCGGCACAGCCGAGCGGAAGCGGCTTCGACGTCGGACGCCCCGGCCCTGTCCGTCCGATCAGGATGACGGGTCTCGGGAATCCGCGCGGGGGTGCTCGGCGCGGCAGTGCCCGCCCGAGTGGGACTCTGTACCGGCCGATCACCAGAGGGAGGACGAGCCGACCTCCTCGGGTGTGGTGGGGTCGGAGCGCGCGTCCCGTCTCCCGGCACGGTGCGTCCCGAGGCCGACCGGTCACCGGGCCGCGCCTGGTCGGTGATCCGCACCGGGCCTGCGCGACCCGGCTCAGCACGGCGCCGGCAGTCCGGCCTTCCCCCTGGCGTACTCGTAGGCGCCGCCGACCTGAACGAGCGTCGCCTCGTCGAGCGGCCGTCCGATGAGCTGCATCCCGATCGGCAGGCCTGCGGCGTCGAAGCCGACGGGCACGCTCAACGCGGGGCCGCCGGTCAGGTTCGCGGGAGCGGCGAGCCGGACGTAGGCGTCGGTCACCGACTCGCGGGTCCCGTCGGCCCAGCGCAGCTCCGACCGGCCGGTCTCCACGGCCGTGACCGGGACGGTCGGCGCGGCCAGGACGTCCACCGACTCGAACAGCGACGCCCACCGCTGCCGGAGGAGCCGTCTGGCCCGCTGCGCCCGCAGATGGTCGGTGGCCGAGAGCAGCTCGCCCGCCTCCAGCACGGTGCGCACGTCGTCGCCGTAGTGCTCGGCGCGGGTGCGCAGCAGATGCCGGTGGTAGGCGGCGGCCTCGGTGAAGAGCAGGCCGGAATGGACGGCACGCAGGTACTCGCCCATCGGGATCGCGACCTCCACCAGCGTGGCGCCCAGCTCGGCGAGCGTCGCGACGGCGGCCCGCACCGCGTGCTCGACCTCGACGTCCACGTGATCGAAGAAGAAGTCACGGGGCACGCCGACGCGCAGCCCGGTCAGCTCGTGTCCCGACAGCCGACGCCGGTTCTCCGCCGCGACGGCCAGGCTCGCCGGATCACGGGGATCGTGCCCGGCCACGGCGTCCAGCATCGCGGCGGCGTCGGCGACGGTGCGGGTGATGGGTCCGACGTGGTCCATCGACCAGGCCAGCGGGGTCACCCCGTGGGTGGACACCAGCCCGAAGGTCGGCTTCAGACCCACGACGCCGCACAGAGCGGCCGGAATCCGGATGGAGCCGCCGGTGTCGGTGCCGAGCGCCGCCGTCGCCGACCCCGCGGCCACCGCGACGGCGGAGCCGCCGCTGGACCCACCGGCCACCCGATCGAACGCCCAGGGATTACGGGTCCGCGGAGTGGTCACGCCGAAGGCGAACTCATGGGTGTGCGTCTTGCCGAGCAGCACGCCGCCCGCCCGACGTAACGACGTCGTCACCGAGGCGTCGACGGCGGGGACGCGGCCCGCGCGGACCTGAGAACCCGCCGAGGTGGGCACGCCCGCGACGTCGATCAGGTCCTTGATGCCCATCGGGATGCCGTGTAACGGGCCACGCGGGCCCGAAGCGGCGATCTCCGAAGACGCCTGGGCGGCCTGGGCGAGTGCCGTCGTCGTCGTCACCGTCGCATACGCGGTGACTCGTTCCTCGACGTCGTGGAGTCTGCGCGCCACGGACTCGACGAGATCGGTCGGCGACAGGATGCCCGCGGCGATCGCCTGGGCGGCCTCGGTGAGGGACAGCTCGTAGGGCTGGGTCATCGCCGGGTGCTCCCGAGGTCGAAGGTCGTCGCGGGCACGGTGTCGTCCAGCTGGGCGTCGAGGGCGTCGAGCGGCGCCAGCGAGAGCCGGATCGCGTTGAGCGTCGCGGTCACCGACGGCAGCCGTTCCGGCGGCATCTCCAGTCCGACGCCGCGGGCCAGACGCGCGACGTCGTCGGTCGTGTACGGGTGAGTCATCGAGGATCGATCTCTCCTTCACGGTCGCCGCTCGGCGAGGCGGGCCGGGCGACGGGTTCGGTCCTTCGGTGGACGCGGGCCCGCCGTGCCGCGGCGGCCGCCCGGTCGAGCGGGCGGCGCCGACGACGGCGCACGGCGGGATCGGCAAGGGGTGTCGAGCGGTCAGGCGCGAGTCCGCAGCGCGCCCATCAGCGTGAGCGCCGCGAGCCCGATCAGCGCCGCGCCGTGCACGGCGGCGGCGGTGACGACGCCCTGGGAGTCGGCGAGGACGCCGGCGAGGATCGTGGGAACGGAGTTGCCGAGGTAGCAGACGATGTAGAACGTCGACATCAGCCCCGTCCGCTCCTGCGGCGACGCGAGCGGGACGAGCATCCGCAGCGCACCCTGGAAACCCGTGCCGAAGCCGACTCCGGCCGTGATCGAGGCGAGGTAGAACAGCCAAGACTGCCCGCCGTACACCGAGAGCAGGGTGAGCAGGACGCCGACGGCCAACGCGGCGGCGCCGACGACCACGGCGCGGTGCGGGGAGATCGAGGCGAGCAGCAGCACCGAGCCCGCGCCCGCGGCGGTGAGCGCGAAGACCAGCAGCCCGCCCGGTAACGCCGAGTCGGAGCCCGTCACGGTCTGGGCGAGCGACGGTCCGAGCGAGAGGTGGAAGCCGCCCAGCGCCCACGCCGCGATCGAGATCGGGACGACGACGGGCAGCACCGGCCGGGTCGCGGCGGGCAGCCGGATTCGGGGCCGCAGCGAACGCAGCGCTCCCGGCCGGCGTAGCGAGGTCTCCGGAAGCCAGATCAGGGCGACCGCCTGAAGGACGAACAGGATCAGCAGCACGAGGAAGACCAGCCGCATCGGGGCGGGCGCCGCCTGCACCAGCAGGCTCGACCCGAGCGCGCCGAATGCCATCCCGATGATCGGAGCGACGCTGTTGACCACCCCGCCCCTGGTCCGCGTGGTGTCGAGCACGCCCGCGGTCAGCGCGGCGGTGGCGATGCCGGTGGCCAGGCCCTGGACGACACGGGCGACGATCAGCCAGCCCGGCGCGTCCGCGATGAGGAAGACCACCATCGACGCCGACACCAGCCCGAGCGAGATCCACACGGTGGGCCGCCTGCCGAGGTGATCGGAGACCCGGCCCGCCACGAGCAGCGCGGCGAGCAGGCTCAGGGCGTACACGGCGAAGACGATGGTGAGGGTGCTCGCCGCGAGGTCCCAGTGCACGCGGTAGAGGTCGTAGACGGGGCTGGGCGCGCTGGACGCGGCCAGGAACGTGATCAGGATCGTGGCCTGGAGCGCGGTCGCGCCGCCGGACGGCAGCACGCGGCGCGGGGTCGGGTGGTCGAGGGCGGTGGTCATCGGGCTCCCAGCTAAAGCAAAGATTGTGCTTTAGTGGACGCTAGGCCATCGCCCCGGCTTAACGCAAACATTGTGCGTTAATCTGGGGCGATGAGTACGCGAGAGGGCAGCAGGCCGGGCGGACGCAGCGCCAGGGTGCAGCGTTCCGTGCACGACGCCGTGCGGGAACTGCTCGCCCTGCGCGGCCGCGAGGAACTCACCGTGCCGATGATCGCCGCACAGGCGGGCGTGACCAGCTCGACGATCTACCGTCGTTGGGGCGATCTGCACCAGCTCCTGTCCGACGTCGCCGTCGAACGCCTCCGACCGGACGCCCTGCCCGACGACACCGGAACACTGCGCACCGACCTGATGACCTGGGCCGAGCAGTACCTGGAGGAGACGGCCTCACCGCCGGGACAGGACTACCTGCGCGACGTGCTCGCCGCCCGCCGCGAGCAGGGCAACTCGTTCCGCTGCTCCGAGTTCAACCGGCAGCAGATCAACCACATCCTGGCGCGTGCCGAGGCCAGAGGCGAGCCGGTGCCGCCGGTCGACACGGTGCTCGATCGCGTCGTCGCCCCGACGGTCTACCGCATCCTCTTCTCCGCCGAGCCGCCGCCGCCGGACTGGGTGCGCGGACTGGTGGCCGAACTCCTGGCGGAATGACCCGACGCCTGAGTGCGTCGACACGGCCGGTCGCCGTCGATCGCGTCGACACCGTGCGCCGGCTGCGACTCCCGAGTGCCGGGCACGGCAGGGTTTCCAGCGTGTCGATCGACCGCTCCGGCCGGACCGCCGCTCTCATCCTCCGCCGCGCCGCGCCGCCTCGGACGACGGCATCGGCGGATCTGGCGGAACTGACGGAACGGACGGCGAGGCAGGTCGAGGCCGGAGACGGGCTGTGGATTCCATCGCCGATCGACCGAGGCGGCCGTCGACGACGCCGACGGCCGGTCTGCGCGACCTCGGCGCAAGTGCGTCCGTCAGCGCGGACGTGTCTCGAGAAGACTCTCGGCCACCGACTCGGCGATCCGTATCGCGTCGTCCTGCGCGTCCTCCGGCGACATCGGCCCTACGCCGCTGTCACCCTCGTCCGTGCTGTCGCCACCCTCCACATGGACCTTCACGGCGAGATTGCGGTCGACGAACGCGGCATGCCCGCCCGCGAACGTCCCGTCCTGGTGCCACGACGCCCCCTCGTCCCCCGCTGAGATCGGGCGAAGCCGCGCCGATTCCGGTGCGGTGTCGAGCTGCCGCAGGTACGAGTCGCGCGCCCGCCCCACCGCATCCGACGGGGCGATCGCGGGGGAGGCCAGCGAGTACCGCACCGAGATGCTCCGCTTCCAGGGAGTCCCCGGCGTCCCCAGCGCCTCGCTGGTGAAACGGACCGAACAGTGTGCTTCGCTCCCGCCATCCGGCAGGTCGATCGGCCCGAGATCGCCGTCCGATCGTCGTTGCTCGAACAGCTCGTCCGCGACCTGAGCCAACGCCTTCTCAACGCCTGCGAAGCAGGGTGTCGGAGTGGTCGAATGCAGACTGAGCCCCGCGAGGTCGCCGTCGCCGGAGCAGCCGGTGACGAGGAGAACGAGGACGACGAGAGTCGGCACTGACTTCTTCACGTCGGGATCACCTTCCAGTTTCCTGCTTCGATGGCCGATGTCGGAATAGGGTCCGGAATTCGAAGTAGCGCCGCTCGCTGTCCGATCTCGAGACTGTTCTGGGCGTAGGTCGGGTCGGCGGAGTGTCGATGTCCGTTCTTGCCCCACCGAGTGCGTCGAGCCCGCTTACAGGCTTGAGATGACGGCGGCGGCCAGCATTCGCGCCATCTGCTCAGCCTCCGTGCCCGGCATCGGCGCCTCTGTGCCGTCCGCATTCCGATCGTTCCCGGAGACGATGACCTCAAGGGTGAGATTGTGTCGACGGGAAACGGCGTGAGCTCCGCTGGCAGGCTGCTCCTGATACCAGGAGTGCGACTCGTCTCCCACACCCGACGTAGGGACGGCCGTCACACCAGGCGGAACTGCATCCAGCTTCCTCTGGTACCTTTCGCTCGCTGCCTTTTCGGGAGCGCCAAGGCGCAGGTCCTCTGTGATGAGATCGTAGGAGAACCTCGCGTGCCGGAGGACGGGTCCTTCCGCTTCACGTAGATCGTCAGGAAAAAAGATGACGTAGCAGTTCATCAAGCCGATGGAATGGTCCCCTGGATCGCCGTTTCCTTCATTGTCGGTATCGTATCGAACCTGGTCGTAGAGTTCTCCTGAGAACTCTTCGAGTGCATCCTCCACGTTATCGAAACAGGAATCAGGAAGTCTGCTCTGATAATCTTCATGGTCTTGGGAAGTGCTGGCGCACGAAGTTGTCAGTAGCGCCACCGTTGCGATGGAGAGTGTTGTCAGCGTCTTCATTTCGTGCGCGCGCATCCTGTCAATCTCACTCTGCCGCGCCTATGCCGGATTCACTTGCCAGTTTCCTGGCTGTGTCGCATTGGGTGGAAGGGGATCCGGGGTGTGGAGTTGGGAGGCCTCCTCGCCGAGAGCGCGTCCGGTGAGCGCATATTCGCCCATCGTTCTGATCGCCTCTTGCAGCAACTCGATGGTTGCGGCGGCGAATGCGGAGAGTGCTTCCAATATCGCGCCGCAGACCGCCCCCCATAGGGTGTACCAGTTCTGGGCGGCTGAGCCGGCGGCATCGAGGACTCCCGTCGCGCAGGTCTTGATGAATTCCAGGCCCTTGCAGTATGTTTCATCGACCGTGGTGCGTAGATCGCCCATGAGTGCGGCCATATTGCGCATAATCCCCTGGGTGCTGTCGATCGTGTCGCTGATGTGGTCGATATAGGTGTTGAAGGATTCTGCGGCCCGGCCGCTCCAATAAGCGTTGAGCTCGGTTTTGGCGGACAGAATCCCTTCATTCGCGTCCTGAATGAGACTGGATGCTTCGGGGCTCCATTGCCCGGCGGTGTCCATGACCCTGCCCGGGTTTCCCAGGCATCGGCGGATCTGATCGAGAAGGACTGGCACCGCCATGTTGCCAGCAAGATGTGCCCAGTTGTTCACGACTGCGGCGGACCGGTAAGGGAAGTCGCCCTCGTCGGCTCCAACTGGTCTTGCGTATCCGGGTAGTTCGATCTCGTTCAAGCTCAACGTGTTTCCCCCTCGCTGTCCAGTCGGCTGTTTATATAGCCGAATTCTGCGAAGTAGTCGGCGTCCCGACTCTCGTATTCGTCTGCTATGTCCTTGAGTGTGTCGACGGCATTGTTCAGGGACTCGAAGCCGCTTTGCAGTCGATCGAGGATGGTGTCGAGCGCGTCGTTGTACATTGAGACGACGTCTTCTTGTTCTCCCAAGTAGCCCAGATCGTCGGTCGCCAGGTGTTGATGCGCGAGCGTGCTCTTCGCCGCTGCCCATGCCTCGGCGACTTCGTGAAGTTCCCTGACGTTGGCGCGTAGTGCCTCAGGTACTACGTGAAAGTCGATCATCGGTTTTCTCGATTCCCTCCCGAGCGCGTCGCTCGGCGCGTTGTATCGCTGTCTTCACCGCGTCCGCCAGTGCGGCTTCATTCGTGTATCGCAGTGATCGGGTGTTCAACTCCACGGAGCGGAGATCGCCCTGGCCGCCGACGGTCACGGTGCCGAGGTCGGTGCCGAGGGGTTCGGAATGGACGTGTTCGCACGCTCGGCGGCTCGGGCCGCCGCAGCGGCCGTGGCCGCCTCGATCTCGGCGACCAGCGCGCGGATATCTGCGCTCGCGGCCATCAGGACACTCCTCCGGCGGGAAACATGGCGGGCATCAGCCCCTGGAAGGTCTTACGGTTCTCTTCCGATGCGGCAGCGCGGGTGCGGCTCACCGCTTGCACGATCTCGCCGCCCAGTTGCCCGGGATGCGAAGACCGTAGGGAACCCGGGTCGATGCGCAGCTCCTGAAGGAAACCCTCGCCGTCGACGACCGCGTGTGCGCGACGAGAATCGGCGGAGGCCTCGAACCGTCGCGTCCGCAGTTCCTCGGTCCTGGTCCGTACTTCGGTGAGCTGTGCGTCGATCGCCTCCTGCATGCGCGTCAGGTCGCCGACCGTGTTCGTCAGAGAACGGCGGAGCCCGTCGATCGGATCGCGCGACGAGTACGGCTGGTCGGTCATGATCGACGAAACTAACAGGAGATTCACGCAGCGTCGTCCTCGCGTGACACCGTGCGATCATGTTCACATCTCGCGCCGTGAGGTATCTGGCGCGACGATGCGCCCTCCGCGCGCGGGCGCGTGATCATCTCACGGCCGAGGCGTCGAAGTGAATCCCGTAGGCGCGACCGACACGCGGTCGAACAGGCCTCGCCTCACCGCCGCCCGCCGTCGAACCCTTCTCGCCACGCATGCCGGCGGCGTAGGGTCGACGAACCGTTTCCGGTTCTCTCGCACCCGACGTTCTTCCCCATGGTGGCGGCATGAGCGTGGTTCTCGGCTCGAAAGCGGCTCTCGCATCGCCGGCCTGGCCCCGCGCGGCAGGCCGTGGTCGAACGACCTGGTCGACGCCGGCTGTCCAAGCCTGCCGTCCGCCGACATCACCGACCGGTTCACCTGCGCCTACCGGGGCTGCTACGTCGACGTGGTGCGTGAACTGGACGTGGTCGCCGCGCTCCTACACCTCGCCGCGCTCCCGCACCTCGACGCGGCCCGCGTCGGCGGGTGAGGGTCCAGGTCAGGGCGTTGCCTGCGCGTCATCGCCGCCGCGCCGCCGCCCGCGATCGTCGACGCCTTCGCGGCGGGCGCCCCCTGTCTCCGCGGGATCATGGAGTCGACCCCACTGACGCATTCCTACCTCTACGAGGAGATCACCGAGCTCCGCGGGCCCACCCGGAGCTCACGGACGCGGTCACCGAGACGGTCGCCTACTACGACGGGATGAACTTCACCCCGCCGTGCGGGCGCCCCTCGCCGGTGCACCTGGGGCTGGAGGACGACGTCTGCCCGCCCGCGACCGGTTTCGCGGTCTGCGGCGCGCGGCGTCGGCAGACAGCCGCACACCCGCCCGCACCGGGGACACGACGCGGAACCGCGGCCGGCGATCGCCAGTGGAGACGTTCCTCGACGGACATCGCAAGCCGACAGACCCGAAGGACTGGGACGGAGCAGACTCGTGAGCGAGTTCGACACCTTCTGGACGGACCTGGACGACGACCTGGCGGGCTTCCCCGCGCGACCCGTGATCGACCCCGTCCCGGCGAGGACCACCGAGCACTTCGCCGGGTACGAGATCCGGTTCAGCGGCCTGGACTCACATCGACTCTTCGGTCATCTCAGCGTGCCGACGGGCGCGGGGCCTTCCCCGGACTGGTGGAACTGCCGCGTCACGGCAGTGTCGGCCACACACCCCGCTACGACGACCGGCTGCGCTACGTGGTGCTCACTCCGATGCATCGGGGGCAGCGTCGAGCCGACAGCCCCTTCCGCGCCCGGTATCCGGGCCTGTTCACCCTCGGCATCGAGGACCCGACCACGTTCGTCTATCGCGCGATCATCGCCGACTGTCTGCGGGCGGTGGAGCTGCTCTGCGCCCGGCCGGAGGTAGATCCGGACCGGATCGGGATCACCGGCGACGACCTGGCGTTGACCACCGCCGCCCGCAGGCCCGTCTTCGCCGCCGTGCGCGTCACCGGTCCGCTGCTGCACGACGCGCCTGTCCGCAGGCACGCCACCGGCGAGTATCCGTTGGAGGAGCTGAACGACCTGCTGCGGCTCCGCCCGCAGGACGAGCCGCTCGTCACCCGGACCTTCGGGGTGTTCGACCCCGTCAGCCATGCCCAGTCCATCCGGGCGGCGACGCTGCTGAGCGTGCCCAGCGGCGTGTCACCCTGGACGGCGGCGCTCGTCGAGGCGCTGGGCGCCCGTCTGGAGACGTACCGACTCACCGACGAGGACCCGGCCGACGCCGTGGCGCTGGACGGCTGGCTGGCGGACAGGCTGGGGGTCCAGACACCGGCGCGATACATCCCGGAGCCGCCGTGAGCGGGCGCGGCGGCGTGGGTGCATGGCGCGGGTGAGGTCCGGGCGCTGAGGTTGGTGCGCGGAGGTCTGATTCGGCGCGGCAGGATCGCATCCTCGGATCGTGCCGCCGCCGTCGGGGGTGTTTCGGCCGTCGTGTCCGATCGGTGCCTGACCCGTCGGCTCGGACTCGGTCGGTGTCGGCCCGCCGCTGCCGGCCCCGCCGGCGTCGGACCACTACGGCGTCCGACTCGGGCGATCGCTCGGAGGGAACAGCACGGTCAGCCGGGGCCGAATGTCGTCGGGGCGACCACGACCGCTTCTCGCGTCCACTCCGGAGGATGAATCCGCCCGGCGGTCGGCGAGACTGGGCCGGCCGTCGGCGAGTACGACGGTGGGCGATCGTCGAGCGAACGGAGCGACACCATGACCTGGAGAGCCGTCACCAGCCCCGAGCTGCCCGCCCCCGCCGGGGCGTACAGCCATGTGATCGATACCGGCACCCTCGTCTTCACCGCGGGCTTCGGGCCGCAGGACCCGGAGACGGGGACGATCCCCGACGGGGTGGCGGCACAGACCGAGAAGGTGATCGACAACGTCGAGCGGGCCCTGGCCGCCGTCGGCCTCGGCCTGTCCGACGTCGTGAAGACGACCGTTCACCTGCAACACCTGGACCGCGACTTCGCCGAGTACGACGCCGTCTACGGCAGGCGCTTCACCGCGCCCCACCCGGTGCGGACCACGGTGGGCAGCACACTGGCGGGCATCCTCGTCGAGATCGACGCGGTGGCCGTGCGTCCGAGCTGACCCGGATTCATGCGACTCGGCCGCTCCCGGACGACGTCGGATCGGTCGACCCGACGTCTCCACCTGATCGGGCCGGAACCGGCGTCCGAGCGGGCGTCCGGGGCGGCGGGGCGCTGTTCGGGCTCAGTCCAGGAAGGCCACCACGCAGACGCCCGGCACCTCGGCGACGATCTCGGCGGGGGACAGCAGCCCGGTCGTCGCGTCGCGCGCCAGCCGGGTGATCGAACCGGAGTTCTGGTTCGCGACGTAGAGGCCCTGCTCGGCGGGGTCCAGGGTGAAGTGTCGGGGCCAGGCGCCTCCCGTGGCGACGGTCTCGAGCAGCCGCAGCGACGCGCCGTCCTCGGCCACCCCGAAGACCGCGATGTCGTCGTCTCCGCGGTTGGAGGCGTAGAGGAAGCGGCCGTCGGCGGACACGGCGATCTCGGCGGGGAAGTTGTCCCCGGTCGCGTCGGCGGCGCGGCTGCTGATCGTCGGTCCCTCGGTGAGGCGACCGGCGGTCGCGTCCCAGGCGCAGACGGTGATCGTGGAGGCCAGCTCGGCGAGGACGTAGGCGTGTCGGCCGTCGGGATGGAAGGCGAGGTGCCGCGGGCCGCTGCCCGGGGGAAGGACGAGCCGTGCCACCTCGGCGAGCGTGCCCGCCTGGAGGTCCAGCGAGTACACGTACACGGAGTCCGCACCGAGGTCCACGGCGATCACGTGCTCGCCGGTGGGGTCGACGAGGATCTGATGCGCGTGAGGATCGCGCTCGGCGCCGACGTGCTGCACCAGATCGGTGGCCGGGCCGATCGAGCCGTCCTCGGCCAACGGATGCACCACGACGGAGCCCGTCGTGTAATTGGCCGTGAGCAGGAGACGCCCGCCGGGATGCACGCTCAGATGCGTGGGTCCGCCGCCCAGGGTGGACTCGGTGCCGACGATCGTCGGCGCGAACGGATCGGCCAGGCTCAACGCGGTGACCCGACCGGTCGGGACGAGTTCGTTGACCGTGTAGAGGAATCGGCGATCGGCCGAGAAGGCCAGCGCGGAGGCGTCCGGCACGTCCGACACCGGGCCGACGAGCGTGAGCCGACCGCCGGCGTCGCGGCTCGCGACGTCGAGGCCGCGACCGGGCGGATCGGTCCAGCCGAAGCTGCCGAGATAGACCGGCTCCGCCTGTCCGGCGCTCGCGGCGGCGGACGGGTCGACGACGCCGCCGGGCGCCCCCGCCGATCGGACGCCGCCCGCCGGTGTCGCGGCGATCGCCGAGGCGCCCGTCGCGGCGGCCAGCATCGCCGTGGTCCCGGTGATGCCCATCGCTGTCAGGAACCGGCGTCGGGTCGGGTCGTCGTCTCGCATGATCGTGATCCACCGCCATCGTCATCGTCGTCAGTGCCCGGGTCAGTGTGTCCAGGGGACTCCGCGGTGGTATAGACCAGAACGGGGGTATTCGCCCCGGTCCGCCGGTCGCGACGAGTGGTCCCGCGATCTCGAGTCGCGGTCCCGCCCGCGTCGTCCCGGTCCGCGAGTCCTCGTCCGACATCCGCCCGAGGAGCCACGTCGACGAGTCGGGGACGGCGATCATCACATCGAGTGATCGACTCGATGTGTACAGCGAGCAATGATGGCGTCTGCGGTCCGACTGATCGAGTGCCGGGCCGACCGAGCGCCGAAGCGTTCCGGTGACAGGCGAGGAGATCGATGATCGACCAGCAGGCCAGTGACGAACGCGCACTCCGGGCGATCGGCCTGCGCACGTGGTCGCCGAGCAGCGAGGTGTTCACGGCCAGAGAGCCGGACGAGACCTGGCCGCTGTTCGGCGGCATGGCCTGGGTATACCGGGGTGAGGGCAACGCGAGCCTGCTGCGCCCGGTGCTGCTCGCCGACGGATTCGACTCCGGCCCGAGCGACCTCGACACCTTCTGGGACGGCATGGACCGCCGAGGCTTCGCCCTCGCCGAGGCGTTACGCGGCCAGGGTCACGACCTGATCCTCATCGGCTTCGACGAGCGCAGCGCCACCGTCGGCCAGAACGCGCGGACGGTCGTCGCCGCGATCGGACGGGCCATCGCCGAGCGTCGAGGCCGGGAGCGCCTGGTCGTCGGCGGCTTCGGGGTGGGAGCCGTCGTCGCTCGCTACGCGCTCGCGAAGCTGGAGACCGACCGGCGGGATCACCAGACGGGTGTCTACCTCTCCTACGACGGTCCGCACGGGGGCGCCTCCGTGCCGATCGCCGTCCAGGCCTTCGCGCACTACGGCAGCCCGTCCCTCGCCGCGCAGCTGAACAGCCCGGGCGGCAGACAACTGCTGTGGCGACACATCGCGTCGGTGGACGGCGTGCCCGGGGTGGACGCCCTTCGAACACGGCTGTTCGCCGAGTTGGATCGGGTCGGCGGCTGGCCGATGCGGCCTCGTAGGCTCGCCGTCGCCAACGGCACGGGCGACGGCACCGGCAACGGCGTCCCGCCCGGCGCGCTCGCCCTGAGCGTCGCCGGACCGGCCTTCGCGGGCACGAACCTCTACACGCAGTCGGACACGCCGGACGCCGTGGTGGCGACATTACAGTCGGCCATCGACACGCCCCGCGAGGTGTTCGCGGAGGACCTCCCCGAGATCGACGGCGCCCCCGGCGGGACGCTGGAGGTCTTCGCACTCCTCGGCGCGGCCCTCCAGGAGCGCGGCGCCGCCCAGGTCCACCACGGCGAGGTCGCGTTCGTGCCCACGCTCAGCGCCCTGGGCTTCGGCG
Source organism: Actinoalloteichus hoggarensis (assembly GCF_002234535.1). NCBI lineage: Bacteria > Bacillati > Actinomycetota > Actinomycetes > Pseudonocardiales > Pseudonocardiaceae > Actinoalloteichus > Actinoalloteichus hoggarensis. The sequence goes on along the minus strand of NZ_CP022521.1, from coordinate 4,242,833 downwards.
AGGTCGACGGCGCGGGCGATCTCTTCGTCGACGTCTCCGGCCTCTCGGTCTACACGAGCGCGTTCGACGACTTCGCCTTCGCGGACTCGAACACCCGACACTGCACGATCACCGAGGACCTCGCGAGCTGGCTGCTCGACCGGCTGTGAGCGCGGGGAGCCCCTTCTCATCGATCGCCGTCGGCTTCGTTGCCAGTACGTACGCCTGCGGGACGCGATCCCATCGAAGGTCCGGCTCCCGGATCAGCCGGGCGGTGACCACGAATCCGGCCTCGGTCAGCAGCGACGCGATGTGCTCCGGCGGCAGCCGATAGGCGTCGTAGGACAGCGTGTGTCCATAGGCCTGCTCGATGTGCCGCCGCTCGTCGCCCGTCTGGAAGGCGAGCAGCAGGTGCCCGCCGGGAGCCGACACGCGATGGAACTCGGCGAACACCGTCGGCAGCAGCTCCGGAGGGACGTGAATGATCGAGTACCAGGCCAGGACGCCGCCCAGCTCGCCGTCCGGCAGGTCCAGACTCGTCATCGAGCCCACCTCGAAACGCAGCCCCGGATTCCGCTTCCTGGCCACCTCGACCATGCCGGGAGACAGGTCGATGCCGAACACGGACACGTCCAGCGCGTCGAGGTGCGCGGTCACCCGGCCCGGCCCGCAGCCCACATCGGCGATCGGACCGAGCCCCGCGGCGCGCACCAGTTCGGCGAACGCGGCGAGCATCGCCCGGTCCAGCGGCTTCTCCCGCAGCTCCGGCGTGAGCAGTTCGGCGTAGTCGACCGCGACGGCGTCGTAGGCGGTACGGGTGGCGCTGAGGAACGGCGGCTCGGTCACGGCGGCCGAGCGTAGCCGCCGACGACGCGGGCAGGCTCGACTCGCCGCGGCGATCTGCCGTCTCGGCGGAACCGCCGCGTCCGCCGTTCGGGGGCAGGCCGGCAGCCCCGTCCAGCGCGGCTCGGCTGCGCCGATCGGGCGAGGCGGTGTTCCTTCGTCTTCGGTACCCGGTACCCGACTTGCTGCTATCTTCGCTCGATGTCCACCGAGTTCGATCTTGCTCGGCGCTCGCAGGTCTACGCCGCACTGCCGGAGTACCGCAGACGGCTGCGCGAGCTCGACCGCGTGCCCGGTGCCGTCGACGGCTCGGCGGACCTGAGCGAGCACGAGTTCCAGTTGTTCTCGCAGAACGGTGAGGACGGCGTCCTTCTGGAGATCCTGCGTCGCATCGGCGTCACCGACGGATTCTTCGTCGAGTTCGGAGTGGAGACCGGCCGGGAGGGGAACTGCGTCGCGCTCGCCGACGTCGTCGGCTGGCACGGCCTGTTCATGGAGGCCGACGGCGCGCACCACCATCACCTGCATCACAAGTACCGCTGGAGCGACCGGGTGCGGACGCTGCACGCCATGGTCACCCCGGACCGCGTCGAGACGCTGTTCCGCGAGAGCGAGGTGCCCGCCGAACCCGACGTCGTGTCGATCGACATCGACGGCGGGGACTACTGGGTGTGGGAGGCGCTGTCGGCCTACCGGCCGCGCGTCGTGGTGATCGAGTACAACTCCGGGCTCGATCCCGCCCGGGCCCTCGTGCAGCCGCGTGACGCGCCGGCGTGGGACGGCACCGACTACTTCGGCGCCTCGCTCGGGGCACTCGTGACACTCGCCGCGCGCAAGGGATATCGCCTCGTGCACTGCGAGCTGGCGGGCGTGAACGCCTTCTTCGTCCGGGCGGACCAACCGGGGGAGTTCCCGGCGCCGGAGGAGGTACGGCGACGCGGCCCCAACTACTTCCTGACCTCCCACGGCCACCCCGCCGACCACACGGGCCGTGCCTACCTGGAGTTGTGATCGAGCGTCGACACCGCCTGCGACGGGCGTGCTCGCCGCGCCCGGCGGGCCGGACGACGTCGCGGATCACGGGGACCGCACCGGATCGAATGGGCTACCGTGACGGCCGTTCGCGCAGGCCCAACCGCCGAGAAGACTGAGATGGCTGAGATGGCTGACAGGCCCCTGCCGGGGTCGGCACGCAGGCAGGCGGCCCGCCGTGACCGCCCCGAGGTGCCCGAACCGGACGCTGTGGGCACGTCCGAGGCATCGGTCGTCTCGTCGGACGGACCACGTTCAACAGGGTGGCCCGTCGCGCGCGGATTCGTTCCGCCCGGCGAGTTCACTCCCCCCGGCGAATCGGCCGCACCGCGCGAGTTCATGCCGCCGAACGTCGTCGCGGCACCGGAGTTCCCGCCGCCGGAGTTCCCGCCGCCGGAGTTCCCGCCGCCGGACGAACACGGCGAGCGGGCCGCACGATCGGCGCGACCCACCGCGTTCGTCGAACCGGGCGGCGCGCCGCCGGGCGAGACGGTGCGGCCGAAGCCGTCGCCCGGCAGCGGATCGGGGCGCCGGCGGGCACGGCCGCCCGCGGCGGACCCGGGCACGGACCGCGGCGACGGCCGACCGGCCGGCCCGTCGGACCGCCGGGGCAGCGGGGGGACGCCGCCCGCCCGGCCGCGACCGCCGTCAGGACGTGACACCGCGGCAGAACTGCGGGAACGGGCCGCAGCAGCGCCTCCGGACCGTCGACGAGCCGCGACGCACGACGCGGATCGGCCGCACGAACCGCCCGACGGCACTCACCGGCCGCCAGGGGCACGTCGGTTCGGGCATGTCCAGAAGATCGACGATGCGTCGTGGCCGACGGAGGACGTCCCGGACGGCGACCGGCCCGGCCGCGGCGAGCGGTTCCGGCCGGACGGCCGTCCGGAGAACCGCGCCGCCTCCCACGGCGGTGCTCGGACGCCGACCTCCGGGCAGGTGTTCGACCCTCGTGCGTCGACTCCCTCCCCGCCGCCGGAGGCGCCGTCGAGGCCGGGCGCGGTGCCGCCCACCTGGTCGGATCACGGCTCTCCGCCTCGGCCCTCGCCCGGTCCTGCCGGGCGGACCGGTGCGTCGTCGGACTCCGCCGCGTCTCGAGCCCCGGAGGCGTCCCGAGCCCCGGAGGCGTCCCGAATCGCCGCCGAACCAGGCGCTGCCGGGCGGGTGTCCGGACCGCCGCGGCGGGGCGACGGGGCGTCCGCCCGCTCCCACGATCCTCGCCCGACCGGCGAGTCACGAGAACAGGCTCCGGGGCGGCCCTCGACGAGGACGGGCCGTCCGTCGTCGCCGCCGGGGCCTGCGGAGCAGACCGTCCAGCTCGACGAGACCCAGGAGATCCACGGTGCCCCGAGGCCCTCCGCGAGCGCTCCGCCACCGACACCGCAGGCACCCGCACCACAGGCACCCGCACCGCAGGGAGCCACGCGGACCACGGGACCGCCACCGCCCCCGAGCCCGGCGGACCGCCCGCCGCCGTCCGAGCCCGCCGACGAGACGGTGCGGCTCAAGGCTGTCCGCGAGCCGCCGGAGCCCCCGGAGTCCCCGGCGGCCCAGCAGGAGACGCCGCCTGAGGCCCCTCGCAGGCCCCGGCGCATCGTCTTCATCGACATCATCCGCGCCATCGCCGCCCTCTGGGTGTTCTACGGGCACGTCGACATCCTGTTCATTCAGGAGGAGATCGGTCCGACGTGGTTCACCTCCGCGTTCAACTACTTCATCGGTCCGCCGCTGCACCTGGGCGAGGAGGGGATCGGCGCGGCGGCCGTGCCGTTGTTCTTCCTGGTGAGCGGCTTCGTGATCACACCGATCGCGTTGAAGATGGGCACCGGCCGCTTCACCATGAACCGCCTCATGCGGCTCTATCCGCCCCTCATCGTCGCGGTGCTGATCGGTGCGGGAGCCGTGGCGGTGGGCCTGCACCCGCTGATCCTGCGCAGCGAACCCGACGTGACGCTGGGCAACATCCTCACCAACATCACGCTGATCAACTTCTTTCAGCGACCGCTCGGTGCCTTCGTCGGCGTGGGGTGGACGCTGGCGGTGGAGCTGTTGTTCTGCCTGCTCCTCGCGGCGATGCTTCCGTTACTGCGGCGGTGGATCTGGATCGCGCTCGCTGTCGAGATCGAGATCCTGCTCGTCCTCATCCTGCTCGGCAACCACTTCGGCGGCACCCTCGGCGTGGTGGCCTCCGAGCTGCCCTACCTGCTGATCCCGGTCATGGGGCAGGCCATCTGGGCGGGATGGAACAAGAAGATCCACGGCTGGCTGGCCGGACTCTTCCTCGCGGTCTGCTGGGGCCTGTACGTCTGGTCCTCGCACCTCGACCTGGCCGACGACTTCGTGCTGCGGCCCGCGCCGCTGGCCTTCGGGCTGCTGATCATGCTGATCGGGATCGGGATGGAGAATCGGCTGCGGCAGCGGGCGCTGTGGACCTGGCTGTCCGAACGCAGCTTCTCGCTCTACCTGATGCACGCCGTGGTCGCGTTCCCGGTGCTGCGCGGCCTGGTGAACGTGACGCCGCTGTGGCTGACGCTGCTGGCGGGCGTCGCCGCGACCGCCGTGGCCGTGGAACTGTGCTATCGATTCGTGGAACGACCCAGCCACAACCTGGCTCGGCGTCTCTCTCGGCGACCGGCCCGCTGAGTCCGACGAGATCGGTGACAGTCGTCATGGCGAAGTCATGACACATGACACTACCGACGGTGATCGTTCCCGTACAGGATCGACGGCATGGCATCGCACTCGCTTCTCCCGCCCCGCAGCACCCCGACGCGACCCCGGCCCCGACTCCTCGTGCGTCGACACCGGGCCGACAGCGGCGCGGCGACGCCGCCAAGCCGGACGTCGCGCATGCTCGGCGGCCTGGTTCGGCTTCGTCGGCGCCGGTGTGGTCGCCCGCCGCCCGGCGCCGCGTCGTCGCCCGACCGGTGGCCGCCTCGGGCGGCGGGCCGATCGTCGTCACCGGCCGCACCGTCGTCAGTGTCGGCGTTCGTGCGTCGCGTTCGTGCGCTCCGCGAGGTACTGGTCGAAGGTGATCTCGCCGACGGCGTGGTCGCGGGTCAGCAGTCCTCCCGAGCGAAGGGCACGGCCGATCGCGCCGGGCAGCGGCACGGACAGCACTCGGGAACGCCTGCCCTCGGCGGCCAGCGTCCGCCGTGTGAGGTCGGCCAGCGCGATCACCTCCGGGCCGCCCAGCTGGGGAGCCCGGCCCGCGGGTCCGGTCTCGACGAGTTCGACGAGCCTGCGCGCGACGTCCCGCACGTCGATCGGCTGGCAGTCGACGTCCGCGGGCGCGAGGACGATCGGCGACCGCCGCTGCGCGACGGCCGGCCGCGCCACCAGATCGTGAAACTGTGTCGCCCGCTGGATCGTCCACGGCACGCCCGCGCCCGCCACGATGCCCTCGCAGGAGAGTTTGATCCGGTAGTAGGACAGCGGCACCGCCTCGATGCCGACGATCGAGACGTAGACCAGATGCGGCGGGTGCTCCGCGTCCCGCACGGCCTCGGTCAACAGACGGGCCGCCCGCACGTCGCCTCGGCCGTTGGTGGTCGCGCAGTGGACGACCGTGCCGACGTCGGCCACCGCCGCGTCGACGCCCTCGCCGGTCGTGAGATCGCCGATCACCCGATCGGGGCCGGGCTCGCCCGGTGGCCGCGGTCGCCTGCTGAGCACCCGCACCGCGTGACCTCGGGACCGCAGCCGCCGCACCACGGCACGTCCCAGCGTGCCGGTTCCGCCGGTCACCAGAGTCGGTCTGCTCACGATTCCTCCTGGACTCTCGGATGCGCTCGTCATCGCTGCGGCGGGCCGCCTGTGCAGCGCAGTCTGGCGGGTCCGGAGGCGACGCGCAGCGCGGTGATCGGTCACCGCGGCCCTTCGACCGTCGCCCCGTCCGCCGTGCACACGAGACAGGACTGCTTCTGGGCCGTCCGCCGCATCCGGTTGCTCCATTCGCCGACTTTCGTGATCCCGTTCTCCTACTCTCGCGTCATGAGCAGGCTCGTGAGCACCGCGGTGGAGCTGCTGCGTCGCGCCGACGCGACGCGGGCGGGCCCGCTGTCCTCCCTCGGGCTGACGGAGCTCGCCGCGCTCCTCGGAGTGTCGCGGTCGACGTTGTTACGACGGATCGGCAGCAGACGCGAACTCGACGCCGTGCTGCTGGAACTCGGCGCCCGTTCGGTGCTGCGGCCTCCGGTGGCCGACCGCGTCGTGGACGCCGCCGCCGCGCTGATCAGCGACCGAGGCGTCGCCGCGGTGACGCTCGACGACGTGGCGGCCCGGGCTCGGTGCAGTGTCCAGTCCATCCACGTCCAGGTGGGCGGTCGAGACGCCGTGCTCACCGAGACCTTCGCCCGCCACAGCCCGGTCACCGGGATCTCCCGTGCCCTCGAGGACCCGCCTGGCGGCCTGTGCGAGTCGGCGCGTCACGTCTACCTCGCCATGGTCGACGCGGTTCTGGGGATGCCGGTGGTCCGGGCTCTGCTCACCGAGGCGCTCGCCCGACCGGACAGCGGGCTGGCTCGGTTCGTGCGCTCCGGCTGCGTCCGTTCCCTCAGCCTGTCACTCGCCCGTTGGCTCGCGCGCCACCGGCTCACGGGCGGCATCCGCCCGACGATGGGCCTGCGCCAGGTGATCGTGCTGTTCGTCGGGCCGGTGGCCGTGCAGGCGCTCACCGAGGCCGTAGCCGTGGAGAGTCGCGATCCCGTCGTCCGGGGGCGGGTCGCGACCGAGTTGGCCGACTCCTTCTGTCGCGCCGTCCGCCCCGACCCCACCGGCTGACCGGGGGCGGAGCCGTCCGCCGGTCGTCGCCCCGAGGCGCACGCAGGTTACGACGACGAAAGGTCACGCGCGCCGCGGCCCTGCCCGGCGTCGTCTGTCGGGGGTCTGATGTTGGATGGCGCCGTCGGATCGACGGCCTTCCGTCCCGGCCCCTTCGGCGGCGGCAGGTGTCGTACCGCCCGCCGGATGCGCGCGGGCCGGTCGGCGCCGACCGCCGACCGCTGCTTCGGTCGTGCCGACCGGTTCGACGACGGCGCCGTCGTCACGCGGTGCGCCCCGCGTCGCGCGGCGGTCGCCCACCCCTACGAGAGGACGACGACGACATGGCCGAGTACATCGAGATCGGCGCCGTGCGTACCTGGTACGACGAACAGGGCGGCGGTGAGCCGGTGGCTCTGCTGCACGGCGGGTTCAGCGACTCACAGGACTTCCACGGCAACCTCGACGCCCTCGCCGACGATCTCCGGGTGCTGAGTCCGGAACGTCGGGGACACGGACACACCCCCGACGTCGCGGGTCCCATCACCCTGGAGCTGATGGCGGACGACATGATCGGCTTCCTGTCGGCCGTCGTCGGCGGTCCCGCGCACCTCGTCGGCTACAGCGACGGAGCAGCCGTGGCCCTGCTGGTCGCGTTGCGTCGGCCAGACCTGGTACGCAGGCTGGTGCTCGTCAGCGGCGTGTTCCACCGGGACGGTTTCGCCGTGGCGTTCGACGGCGACGGCGAGATGCCGCAGGACGTGATCGACGCCTACGGCGCCGTGTCACCGGACGGTGTCGAGCACTTTCCCGTGGTGGCCGAGAAGATGGCGCACTGCGCGGCGGCCGGCCCGATGCTCACGACGGCCGACCTCGGCGGCGTCCGCAGCCGGACGCTGGTGATGACCGGTGACGACGACCTGGTGACCCTCGAGCACACCCTGGACCTGTACCGGGGTGTCGCGGAGTCGGAACTGGCCGTCGTCCCCGGCACCTCTCATCTCCTGCTGACGGAGAAGCCCGCGGTGTGCACGGGCATCGTGCGCGACTTCCTGACCCGGGACCCGGTGCCCACCATGCTGCCGTTGCGTCGATCGGAGTGAAGGCGAGACCGGTTCGACGACGTCGACCACGTCCCGTCGTCCGGCGACGAGCCTGACCTGCGGTGACGATCGGGCTCGCGGGAGTGCGGCCGGGGCGGTGCGCACTCGCGAGGGCGTGTCCCGGCCGTCTGCCGCCGCGAGGATCGTCTCGGTCGGCTCACCCCGCGGGCGGCGTGACCAGGTCCACGAAGGGCACACCACAGAACTCGAGGTTGACGATGTTCGCCGAACCGATGCTCACCAGGGCACCCTCCTGGCTCACGTCCTGCTGGTTGAACAGTACGGTCACCTGCCGTTCGCCGTCCTCCGTGGCGAAGGACATCGTCGTGTAGCCGGGAATGGCGCCGGTGTGCCCCCACAACCGGGTGCCACAGGTGGTGGTCATCTCTTCGACACCGAGTCCGTATCCGGGCCACAGCTCGTGGCCGGTGGGCACCGTCTCACGGAGCAGCGCCGTCAGCTCCGGGGAGAGCAGCGCACCGGTCAGCAGGCCGCGGAAGAACCGCTGGAGGTCCTCGGCCGTGGACACCACGCCGTAGGAGGCCCAGGCGAACGACGGGTTGATGTCGGTGACGTCGTGGTGCTGCCCGTCGACCACGAGGTAGCCGGCGGGATGCGGCCGTGGCAGCGCGGGATCGGTGACGGGCAGGGACGTGCCGGTCATCCCGGAAGGTCGGACGATCTCGTCGTGCAGCACCTCCGACAGCGATCGATCGGTGATCGACTCGACGATCATGCCCAACAGGATGTATCCGGTGTTGGAGTAGTGGAAGGCCGCGCCGGGCCGCGCGACGGAGCCGAGCGCGACGGCCATGTCGACGAGATCCACGGGCGCGAAGGTACGGCTCCCGTACTCGTCCGGGGTCTCCTCTTCCAGGGTGACCGTGTAATCGGCGAGGCCGGAGGTGTGCCGGACGAGGTGTTCGACGGTGATGAGCTCGTCGTCCGGCACCAGACCGGGAACCAGTCGATCGAGCGTGTCGTCCAGCGACAACCTGCCGTCGTCCACGAGCCGGAGCACGGCGGCCGCGACCATGCTCTTCGTCAGGCTGGCGGCGCGAAACGCTCCCTCGGCGGGCATCGGGGCGCTCGTCACGAGGTCGGCGACGCCCTCGGCGGCCTGTCGGGATCGGCTTCCCTCGGTGATGGTGACGGCGACGCCTGGTGCCCCCGCCTCGACCATCCGGATCATCTCCGCCTCGATGGCGGTGCGGTCGTCGACGGCTCCCGGACCGACCATGGCGTTCGCGTTCGCCTGCGGGGCGCAGAGCAGCAGCGCGACGGTCGATGCCGCGAGTCGACCGTGTCGGCGGGCGTGGGGAGGGCGGGACTTCGACAAGGGATTTCCTCTCGGCACACGGTCGAGACGACCGGGGGACGGACAGTCCGTCCAGTGCAGCGCACGCCCGGACGCCGCCGCACCGGGTGATCGGCCTGCATCGTCCCGACGATCGGATGACGGCAGACGCCGAACGGCGACCTTCGTCGACGACCCGACGAACCGCAGGCGGCTGTCGGTCGCCCGCGTGGTCTGTGATGCTCGGGGCTGCGGGCTGCGGGCTGCGGGCTGCGGGCTGCGGGCTGCGGGGCCGGTGCACCCGACGGCCGTCCTGCACACCTCCGGACGGGGTGCGCGGGGCGAACTGCGGCGGGTGCGCGATCGCTCCGGCGGGTCCTCGCCGGACGCGGGCGTCCCCGCCGACAGGCTGCCCCGTGACAGGCTGCCGCGGTGGCGGCTCCGCGGTGATGGTGCCGGGCGCGGACGTCGGATCGTGCGCGCGAGAGACCGAGAGGAAGGGCGCCGCGGTGGCGAGTCCGCCGAATTCACGGCAACGGCCACGGTTCCGGCGACGGCCACAGCCACAGCCGAGGCGACCGGCCGGCCGGCGATCGGAGCCGGACGGCGGCGGGTTCGGCTGGTCGCGGGCGCGGATCGTCGCGGCGGTCGTCCTGTTCGCGGCGGCCGCTCCGGCCGTGCCTCTCGCCGTGGAGACGGGGGCGGCAGGCCGCCCCGAGACGCTGCTGTGCTGGATCTCGACGGTGATTCAGCTCGGCGGAGGCTCGGCCGTGCTGCTGCGGCCGCGGGCGGCCGCGGCCACCGGTCTCGCGGCCGCCGTCGGCGTCCTGCTTCTGCTCTGGACCGGCGGGCTCGGCGTGACGGCGGGCTACTTCGGCGGGATCAATCCGTGGCCCCCGTCGCGATCCTCATCGCCGTCGGACTGACGGTCCGGCAGGGCGGCCGACGCCCGGGCGTGGTGGGCGCCTGGGCGGTCATCGGTGTCGCGGTACTGATCTCCGTGCGTGGCTGGGATCCGTCGACGAGCACCGTCGCCTCCGGGATGCTGCGGACCGTGCTGCCCGGGCTGCTGGGCGCGCTCATGGCGACGCGGGAGCGGCTGGTGGCCGCCCTGCGTGCGGCGGCGCGGCGCGCCGAGGAGGACCACCGCCGCGAGCTGGCTTCGGCTCGGCAGGCCGAGCGGGCCCGTCTCGCCGACGAGATGCACGATCTCGTCACCCATCGCGTCAGCCTCATGGTGCTGGCCGCCGATGCGCTCCGGCGATCCCCGGATCCCCAGCGAGGCCGAGCGACGGCCCTCATGGTCCGGGAGCACGGGGTCGCGGCCCTCGACGAGCTGCGGGAACTCCTCGGACTGCTGCACGCCGAGCGCACCGAGCCGACAGACCCGGCCGACCACACCGACCAGGGTGTCCAGGTCGACCAGACGGAGCAGACGGAGCAACGCGTCCGGCGTGACCACACCGACCGGGCCGAGCGGGCCTCGGCCGCCGGAGATCGTCCTGAGCCGTCGGCCGCGGACGTCCCCGTCCCCGTCGCCGGTGTCGAGCCGCGACCGAGAGCGGGCGGCGTAGCACCGGACCCGGAGATCGCCGACCTGGTGGAGGCCGCCGCGGCGGCGGGGACGCCGGTCCGTCTCGATCGGACCGGCGAACCGGGCGCGGCGCCGTTGGCCGTGCGGCGGGCGCTGGCGCGGGTGGTGCAGGAGGCCTTGACCAACGGCCGCAAGCACGCGCCGGGTGAGGCGGTGCGCGTCGAGCTGCGCTACGAGGCCGACCTGGTCCGCGTCGAGGTCGTCACCGGTGCCCGGGAACGAGCCGGGCCCGCCGCAGGCCCGCGGCATCTCCCCGACGGCCGATTCGTCGGGTCGCGGCCCGATTCCGACGGACGCACCGCCGAGCACGTGGGGGCGGGCCTCGCGGCCACGGGGTCGGGGCGGGGGCTGGCGGCGTTGCGACGGCGTGTGGGGCTGCTCGGCGGCACATTGCACGCGGGTCCGCTGTCGGACGGCGGGTTTCAGGTGCTGGCGAGCCTGCCGCTGGGCGGAGCGGTGGTGCCGGGCGGGTCGGAACGGCCGGCTAGAGTGGTCCGGTGATCCGGGTCCTCGTCGTCGACGACGAGCCGATGGTGTGCGAGTACCTCGGCGCGATCCTCGCCGGTGGCGACGACGTGGAGGTCCTGCCCGCCGCCCACGACGGGGCGGAGGCCGTCGAGGCCGCGGTACGGGGTGTGCCGCAGGTCGTCCTGCTCGACCTGCGAATGCCCGGCGTCGACGGACTCACCGCGCTTCCACACCTGTGTGCCCTGCCCGAGCCGCCCGCCGTCCTCGTCCTGACCACCTTCGACTCGGACGCGCATGTGCTCGACGCGCTGCGGGCAGGCGCGGCCGGATTCCTGGTCAAGACCACGCCCGCGAGGGATCTGCTCAACCTCGTCCGAGTCGCCGCCGACGGGCACGCCGTCCTCTCGCCCAGGGCCGTGCGCGGGCTGCTCGCACCGACGATCGCCGCGGACGAGCGGAGACAGACCGCTCGACGACTTCTCGACGATCTCACCGACCGAGAGCGGGAGATCCTGGCGCTCATGGGCGAGGGTCTCACCAACAAGGAGATCGGCAGACGACTGCACCTCTCGGAGCCGACGATCAAGGGGTATGTGTCGCGCATCCTGCTCGCCCTGAACTGCGCTAACCGTGCGCAGGCCGTGTTGGTGGACCAGCGGGCGCGGATCAGCTGACACCGTCGCGCGGCACCGCGGCCGTGCTCCCGCACCACCGTGCTCCCGCACCACCGTGCTCCCGCACCACCGTGCTCCCGCACCACCGTGCTCCCGCACCACCGTGCTCCCGCACCACCGTGCTCCCGCACCACCGTGCTCCCGCACCACTGATCACCGTTGCTCGTGCCGCCCGCCGAGACCGCCGCCCGCCAGGACCGCCGCCCGCCGAGACCTCGGAGGCTGCCGGGATCGTCGAGACCGCTCAAGCCGCTGGGACCCCCGGAACCCTCGAGGCCGCCGAGACCCAGGTCGTGCGGAGAAGCCGAGGACCGACGCCTTCAGGCCGAACGCGCACCCTCCCACCCCGGGCCACCCGGCCCGCTGTCCTCCGTTCCTCCGCGCGATCCGCCCCCGCACGCCGGGAGGTGCGCTCACCGGCTCTCGGCCGTCACGAGCAGCTGGAGCTGGGCGGCGAGCCAGGCCTCCGCCCTCGACGAGAGGTCCTCGGTCTCCAGCGTGGCCGCGAACGCCTCCGTCAGAGCGGCCGCGGTGCGCAGGCCGACGCGCCTGAGCTCGTGCGCCGACTCCCGAACCCGGCGGTGCATGCCCGGCGACGGATGTCGTACGCCCCGATGAGCAGCCTCGGCGAGCAGGCTCAGCGCCGTCTCCAGCGCGGAGTCCAAGGGTGTCGCCCGCTCGTCCCGGGCGGCGGCGAGCGCGGCGTCCCCGATGCCGGGCGCCAGGTCGGGAACCAGCAGGGTCTGTCCGGAGAGGACGGCGATCGGGTCGAGCACCAGCCTGCCTCTGTCGCGGCTCAACAGCCCGCTGAGCAGCAGGCTCTCCCCGTCGTGTCGATGCAGTGCCTCGGCCAGGGCGTCCAAGGCGCCGGGCGCCGCGGCGCGGTGGCGGGCCGAGACCGTCATCGTGTCTCCGGCCGCGTCGGCGATCACCGCGTCCAGCCGTTGATCACCGGGGTGGTAGCCGACGTCGACCACGGCGGCGGCCCGGATCACGTGCACGTCCTCGGCCTCCACCCTCGGCCGGATCAGCCGGGGAGGCAGCTCGGCGCGCGCGAGGGCCGCCGCCGCGAAGTCGGTGACGAGCAGGGGCTCGGGGAGCCGTTCCCATGCCGTGCCCAGTGGCAGCACGGTCGTCCTGGCCACCCGTCCGTCGGTGATCTGGAGCAGTCTGCCCGCCGTCCTGGACGCGGACTCGGACACGATGTCGGCGGCGGCCAGGGACCGAAGGGACGTACCGGCGATCCGCCGGGCGGCGAGTTCGTGCCCGGTCGGCCTTCCCTCGCCGGTGGTCGCGTAGCGGCGCCGCAGCACCAGCACGGTCCCGGAGTCCACGTGCGCCAGGAACACCTCGACCGTTCGCTCGGCGGCTGTTCCGGTGATCCTGGCGCCGAGGCTGGTGAGGCGCACCCGACGTAGGGCAGTCCTGGCGGGCTCGCCGGTGCCCAGCACCCTCGATCGTGGGCTCGCACCCGCGTTGACGACGGCCCGATGCCGGGCGTGCAGCTCGACGAGGAGTTCGGCGACCCGCGACGCCCGATGGTGGGCGCTGCGTTCGGCGTAGGCGGTGAGCTGTTCCGCCAGCTCGATCACCGCGGCCGCGGGCCAGTGCAGTTCGCGTCCCGCGAGGATCGCGGCCGTCCGACGGAGTTCGGCGACGAAGGTCGGACCCGCGTGCATCACGCCGTCCACGATCAGCTGATCGGCGGACGGCAGGGCGGGTTCGATCCCGGAGGTCGCGGTGTCGGTGACGTCACCGCCGACGTCCAGGCGGACGTCGTCTCCCGTCAGGCCGTGCTCGTCGGCCGCCCGGAAGGCCCACACGGCCAGGACGACGAACTCGCCTCGGCTCGCCCCGCCCGCGTCGGTGTGCGCGTAGGCGAGTTCGCCGGGTACGAGGAACCGGACGGTGCAGGAGGACAGCTCGACCCTGGGCACGGCGTCGGCGCCGCCCGCGCGGCACACCCTCGCCGGGTAGCCCGCCTTGTACAGGCGACGGGCCGTGGTCATCGCCCTGGCGCCCACCACTTCGCGTAAGGCCTCGTCGTCGACGTCACCGGGAGACCAGGGCGGCGATGCGGGCGCCGCGCCGGTCGTCGCCGCCGCGCCGGTCATCACCGAGCCCGCACCGGCCCGTACCGCCGCCGCGGCCTCCGCTCCCGCGGCCCCGGCCGACGCCGAGCCTGCCGCCCGTGCCTCCGCCGAGGTCTCCGGAGGCCTCGACCTCACGCCTCGACCTTCGGCGACCGGCGGGTCGCCGGACTCCGCGTCGGCGGGCTCCGGCGGCGGCCCGCTTCGGCCCGCCGCCGACTCGTCCGCCTGCGCCGCCTCCTCGGCGGTGCCTGTCCGCGTCTGTCGCTGGTATGCCAGCACCAGCCCGATCCGATGTCGACAGATCGAGGCGGACGCGCAGGTGCAGCGGGCGGCGTCCAGCCCGGCGCCGACGGGCAGCGCCGTCGCCACCCCGTCGGGGAATCGAGCGTGCACCGTGCCGTCGGCGTCGAGCGTCACCTCCGGGACGACGCCCGCGTCGAGATCCTTGGCGGCGCGCTTGACCAGCCCCCGGTTCGCCAGGGAGATCAGTGCCTCCGTCGTCAGGGCCAGCAGGTCCCGCCGGGTCATCGGCCGATCCGCTCGGCGACGAAGTTCGCGAGCTGTCCCGGCGTCATCGCCCCGACCTGGGCGCCGACGTCGGCCAGTCGCGCGGCCGTCGCCCGGTCGTACTGCGGATTCGCGTCCTCGTCGAGCGCGGCCAGCCCCAGCACCACGGTGCCCTGTTCCACGAGCCCGCGTACGGTGCGGACCAGCCACGCCACGTCTCCGCCCTCATAGAAGTCGGTGATCACGGCGACGATGGAGCGACGCGGGGCGTCGACGAGGCTCGCGCCGTAGCTCACGGCCCTGGCGATGTCGGTCCCGCCGCCCAGCTGCACCTTCATCAGCAGCTCCACGGGGTCGGTCACGTCGTCGGTCAGGTCGACCACCGAGGTGTCGAAGGCGACGAGGTGAGTCTTGAGTCCCGGCAGCCCCCACAGGCAGGCCGCCGTCACGGCGGTGTGGATGACCGAGCCCGCCATCGAGCCGGACTGGTCGACGAGCAGGATCAGCTGCCACTGGTCGATCGCGCGCCGCGTCCGCGAGTGGAACCGGGGTTCCTCGATCGCGATCCGCCGTCGGTCCGCCTGGTAGTTCCCCAGGTTCGCTCGGATCGTGCCGTGGAAGTCGAAGTCACGTGCCCGTCTGAAGCGGCTGGGTCTGCGGGCTCGCGTCCCGGTGAAGGACTGTCTGACCTCGGTGGCGAGCTTCGCGAGCAGGTCTCGGACCACCTGTTCGACGATCTTCCTCGCCATGGCCAGGACTTCGGGGTTCATCAGGTGCCTGGTCCGCAGCACCGCGCGGAGCAGGCTCTGACTGGGCTCGATCCGGCTCAGCACGTCGGGATCGGTGACGACGTCCAGGATCTCGAAGCGCTCGACGGCGTCCCGCTGTAGTCGTTCGATGGTCTCGCGGGGGAAGAGTCGATGCACCGCGTCGAGCCAGTCCACGGTGGTCAGCTGCGACGGCGCGTCGCCGCCCCGGCGGTCCCTCGGCGGCCCGCCGCGCCGGACGCCGCGCCGGGCCAGCTCGGGATCGCGCCCGTACAGCCAGCTCAACGCGACGTCCTGATCCACCGCGTCGCCGGTCGGCGGGCCGGTGTGCCGCTCCGCCGGGGCGCCCAGGATCAGCCGCCAGCGCAGGAGTGCCGCCTCGTCCTCGGTCATCGTCGATCCTCCGTCGGAACAAGGCCCTCCCGGGCACACAAGCGGGCCACCCGTGCCTCCAGGGCCGTCGCCTCCGCGATCAGCAGCGGGTCCACCG